>JAGVMG010000039.1 GCA_020053915.1 Parachlamydiales bacterium
AAAATGCAATTGGCGGTTTAGAACCGAAGATGCTCGAATCAAACTGAAGAAACTTTACCCAATAATATGAGCAAAAACTTTTTTAACTATGTACTAGTTGTTGATTTGAGAGATGGCCGCACGATCTCTGCTCCCTTAACCTGGTATCCAAAACTTCTAAAAGCCTCAACGAAACAAAGAGCGCATTGGGAAATTTGCGGAGGAGGATATGGGATTCATTGGCCAGACATTGATGAAGATCTAAGTACAGAGGGGGTGTTACGTGGAGCTCCAGCTCCAAGACAAGTCAAAGCGAGGACGACTAAAACAATTGCGCGCTCGACAAAACGCTCAAGAACTAGATCTAGAACTGCATCCCCTCTTTCAGCAAGGGCAAAGAAAACTCGAGGAAAGAGTTGAGATCTGGACAAGCCGAGGTGAGAATCGTCTGACGCTTTTCTAATAGAGTAGGTGTCCCTTTGAAGAGGAAGCTCGTGAGCTGTTTCATTTTGTTAACGCGCACGCGCATCGACATGTCGGGTGGGATGGCGGCGATGTAAGTGTCGAAATAGTTAAGAAGAGAATCCCAGGTGGGTGTGTATGGGATCTTGGAAAAGTGAGCTTTAATCTGGTGAAAGATAAATGGGTTGATGATGCTTCCCCTTCCAATCATGAGCACATCGCAGTTTGTTTGGTCGAATTTTAAATTCCCTGTTGCTGTCATTTTCTGAACAGGTACGCCCATCTTTGCAAAGCGCTCTAAAAAACGGGGGCTTTGCACACAGAGATGATCCATCTTGTTAAACAAACGACGTGTGAAAAAAGGAACTTTGCAAAGAGGAGCCCCTCTTTTCAACTCATCAGCGTGCAGTAGAGCGAGGACGACGAGATAAAGTTCTTCTCGCTTTGACTATAGGAGCAATTTTTTTTCTTTTTTGAGCTGCTTCCCACAAATGGACATCGGTCTGTAAACCCATCCAAAATTCTGCAGATGTTCCTAAAGCATCAGCAAAATCGAGCGCGATTTCTTCGGTAATCGATCTTTTTCCTGTAATAATTGCGCTTAACTTTGGTTGCGTCCAGGAACCATCAAGATGCTTTACAAAAGCTGACTGTGAAATTTTTAATGGAATTAAAAATTCTTCCAAGAGAATTTTTCCAGGCGATGTTGGCTTTCTGTATTTAGGCAGCATAAATTTGTCCTAGTGGTAGTCTATAATTTCTACATCTCGTGCGCCAGAAGACTCTCGATCCCATTCAAAAATAATTCTGTATTGATCATTGATTCGAATACTATACTTTCCCGAGAGATCCCCAGCAAGTTTCTCTAGCTTGTTATTTGGTGGAGCTATTAAATCGTCAAGCCTCTTTGCTTTATGAATCATATCAAGCTTAGTTTGCGCCTTTTCCCACAGTGTAACTGAAAGACATTTACGTGCCTTTTTCGAATTCTCCCCGTGGTAAATATCCTCCGTGGCTTGGTCGGCAAACGAAATAATCAAAGTTGAGCTCACTTTTATATCAACTTATCATAAGTCGATATAATTATTCAAACCCTCTTTCAGCAAGGGCAAAGAAAACTCGAGGAAAGAGTTGAGGTCGGGACAAGCAGAGGTGAGAATCGTCTGACGTTTTTCCAATAGAGCAGGTGTCCCTTTGAAGAGGAAGCTCATGAGCTGCTTCATTTTGTTGACGCGCACGCGCATCGACATGTCGGGTGGGATGGCGGCGATGTAGGTGTCGAAATAGTTAAGAAGCGAATCCCAAGTGGGTGTGTAAGGGATCTTGGAAAAGTGAGCTTTAATCTGGTGAAAGATGAAAGGGTTAATGATGCTGCCCCTTCCAATCATGAGCCCATCGCAGTTTGTTTGACGGAGCATATCGAGCGCATCTTGGACGGTGAGGATATCTCCGTTACCGACGAGGGGGATCTTGAGATAGGCTTTGGCTTCCGCAATCAGATCCCAGCGGGCAGGTGGGCCGTAGCCATCGACTTTTGTGCGCGGGTGCAAAGTGATGTAGCGTACGCCGCTTTCTTGGGCTGCAGAGAGATTTTCTCGAAAAAGAGAGATGTCTTCATAGCCAGAGCGCATTTTTAGTGTGACGGGGATTGTGACGGATTGGACCACGGCTTTTGCGACTTCATGGAGAAAATCGGGCTCTTTGAGAAGACTCGAGCCGGCGCCACGGCCGGTCACCGTATTCGAAGGGCAGCCGCAATTGAGATCGATCCGGTGGGCGCCTCTTTTTTGCATTTGACGTGCCATGGCGGCCATGAGCTCGGGATCTGATCCCATGAGCTGGGCCGCAAGTGGGATCAAGCCTAATTCATCTGCTTCATAGACTTTTGCAAGACTATAGACGTGGGCATTGCGGGGCACGCGTAAAAAATCGCGCACAGCTTCATCAAAGCCTCCAATCGAGGCCATCGCTTTGCGGAAGCAGCGATCTCCCACTCCTTCCATCGGAGCGAGCTGAAGAAAAGGGGTGCCGTGGGAGTCTTTGGGTAGCATCAGAGAAACTCAGCAAGAGCGTTGCACGTTCGATCGACAGAGCCCGCTGTTTCTAAAGAGAGTTTCTTGCAGTTTTTAGCATAGGTAGTGCGCTCTTGATCGTTGGATAGCCAAGTGAGGAGTGTATCGGGTAGATCGGATAGGGAGACCTGTTTGCCGGCATGACCTTGTAGAACGAGGTTAACGAGATCATTTTGGGTATGCATATGGGGTCCAAAGAGGACAGGGATGCCAAGAAGGACGGGTTCAAAGACATTATGTCCACCGACCTTATCGGTAAAGCTGCCGGCGACGATCGCCACTTCAGCGAGCTGATAGCAGGTGATTAAAAGACCCATCGCGTCGATTAAGACAATCCGCTCATCTCCTGTTTGTTTGCTGCGCTCGGAATAAGTGGAGAGTGTCAAACCGCGCGCGCGGATCTGTTCTGCGACGGGACCAAAACGCTCGGGATGACGCGGAACGAGAATCACTTTAAGCTGAGCGATCTGTTTCCAGACGGCATCGAGTGCGGAAAGGAGCCACTCTTCTTCAGGAGCATGGGTCGAGCCGATGACAACGACTCGGTCGTGGGGTTGGATGCCAAGTTCATTTCTGAAATGTTGCAATTCTTGGGGATCGAGGTGTTTGAGCGCGGCGTCGAATTTTAAATTCCCTGTCGCTGTCATTTTCTGGGCAGGAACGCCCATCTTTGCAAAACGCTCTAAAAAGAGGGGGCTTTGCACACAGAGATGATCCATCTTGCTAAAAAGACGGCGTGTGAAAAAGGGAACCTTGCAAAATCGCTTCGCGGAGCGTTCCGAAACCTTTCCATTAACGAGAAGGACGCGTCCTCCCTGTTTTTTGACCCCTTCGATGAGATGAAACCAAAAATCGCTTTCGACGAAAATCAATACATCGGGATGCAGCCGCGCGATGGTGCGGCGGATGATCCAGGAAAAGTCGAAGGGAAGAAAAATATGCAAGGTCGCATCGGGCATGCTTCGCTTCGCTTCTGCATGGCCCGTTTCTGTCGTCGAGGAGATCACAAACGCAGCTTCCGGGTGCATCGCTTTGATTTTTTTAAATAAAGGGATCACCGCGCGCGTCTCTCCCATGGATACAGCATGGATCCAGATCACTTTTTTCTCTGCAAGAAAAGGAGGAAGTTTCAGTCCTAGTCTTTCTCCTAAACTTTCTCGGTACTTGCCTAAGACCCACCATTGCCAAAGCAATTTCGGCAAAGCGAGAAGAGCGAGAAGGAATAACGCCACGTTATAAAATAGACTAAACATCGCACACAATACTGATTAATTTGTTAGGGACATAGACCACTTTGGAGATCGCTCCTGTGATGTGTTTGACAATCGGGGGCTGCGTTTGGATAAACACCATAAGCTCTTCTTGGTCCTTATCCTTTGGCAGCATCCACTTACCGCGCACTTTTCCGTTAACTTGGACCACATAGAGAACTGTCTCATCGACAAGATAGGAAGGCTCCACTTTGGGAAAAGGTTGAAAGGCGACACTTTCCTTGCCGCCGAGATGCTCCCATCCCTCTTCACAAATATGAGGTGCAAAGGGCGCTAAGCATTGTATCAACATTCTCACCACGCTCTTGGGATATTGTGGCAACGGAGTGAATGCATTTAAGAATTCCATCATCTTGGCAATGGCCGTATTAAACTGCATCGCTTCGATCTCTTTTTCGACTGCGTGCACAAGGCGATGGCCTAATTTGAGAGCCTCTTCGCTTTCTTCTTCTGAAAGTTTCTCAGAAAAAATGAGGTCGTAGACGCGGTTTAAAAAGCGCTTACAGCCTGTGACCGCATCGGTATTCCAGATCTTTTCTTTGTCAAAGGGTCCCATAAACATTTCATAGAGACGTAATGCATCGGCGCCAAAATCTTCGATCATCTCATCGGGAGTGACTCCATTGAGTTTCGACTTAGACATTTTATCGAGCTGGGAGATCAGCTCTTCATTCGTCCCAATTTGATAGAATTTCCCTTCTTGCTCCTTAACCTCTTCTGGAGGTACGTAGGCACCGTTCGCATGCTGGTAGGAGCGAGAGACGACAAGGCCTTGATTGCGCAGCTTTTGAAAAGGTTCAGGGGTGCTGACAAGACCTGAGTCGTATAACACCTTATGCCAAAATCTGGCATAGAGAAGGTGGAGGACAGCGTGTTCGACACCGCCGACATAAAGATCGACCGGCATCCAATAGTTTTCCACATCGGGATTCCAGGCTTCTCTGTCGTTTAACGGATCGCAAAAACGCAGATAATACCAACATGAACCTGCCCATTGCGGCATCGTGTTCGTTTCTCTCTTCGCAGATTGTCCTGTTCTTAAATCGACAATCTCGACCCACTCTTTCACCTTGGCAAGAGGGCTCTCTCCTGTTCCAGAGGGTTTG
This sequence comes from Parachlamydiales bacterium, assembly GCA_020053915.1. Lineage (GTDB taxonomy): Bacteria > Chlamydiota > Chlamydiia > Chlamydiales > Rhabdochlamydiaceae > JAGVMG01. The sequence goes on from JAGVMG010000039.1 coordinate 4,891, forward strand.
AAATCGGAAAGCTCCGGAGGGCACAAAGGGAGCTCGTCGAGCTCAAGGACCCGTTTTGTGCCATCGGCTAAATGTAGAATCGGAAACGGCTCCCCCCAATAGCGCTGACGGGAAAAGAGCCAATCGCGCAGCTTGTAATTGACCGTCCTCTCGCCGAGTTTATGAGCCTCGAGCCAGTGGATCGTTTTTTCGCGCGCCACAGGAACAGTAAGGCCGTCTAAAGAGAGCGTGCCGTGAGAGCTATTGATTAAAATCCCCTCTTCATCCCAGCAACGATCGCCTTTGAGCACTTCTAATTTAATATCTTCGGGGCGGTACCCATCGGGAATCCTCTCGGGATGCAATTCGACGGCAGGATCAATCACGGGCTCAATTTTCAGATCAAATTTCTTCGCAAATTCAAAATCGCGCACATCGTGAGCGGGAACGCCCATGACAGCACCTGTTCCATAACTCATGAGAACATAATCGGCGATCCAGATTGGGATAAGCCGGTCATTGACCGGGTTCAAGCAATACGCTCCTGTCCAAACACCCGATTTCTCTTTGTTTAAGTCGGTGCGCTCCAGATCGCTCTTTGAGCGTGTGATCTGGATATACGCATCCACTGCAGATTTGTGATCTTCTGTCGTAATTTCTGCAATCAAAGGGTGCTCTGGTGACAATACCATGAACGTCGTACCAAAGAGTGTATCTGGCGTCGTTGTAAATACCGTGATGCGTTTTTGTGTTTTCTTCTCGATGAAGTCGACCTTGGCGCCTTCACTTCTGCCGATCCAGTTGATCTGCAATTTTTTTAAACTCTCTGGCCAATCGACAAGCTCGAGATCTTGAATCAAACGGTCTGCATAGGCAGTGATTTTTAAAATCCACTGACGCAAAGGGCGCCGTTCGATCGGGTATCCCCCTTCTTTCGACTTGCCATTATCGACCTCTTCGTTGGAAAGCACAGTCCCTAAAGCGGGGCAAAAGTTCACCTGCACTTCCGCTTCATAAGCTAATCCCTTTTCATAGAGCTTGGAAAAAATCCATTGGGTCCACTTGTAATACTTCGGATCGCTTGTCGCAACCTCGCGCGTCCAATCGTAACTAAATCCCAAAGATTTCAGCTGGCGTCGATAGGTCGTAATATTTTTTTCGGTCGTCACCGCCGGATGTGTCCCTGTGCGGATCGCATATTGCTCTGCGGGAAGACCAAAGCTATCCCATCCCATCGGATGGAGCACATTAAATCCTTTTTGCCGTTTGTAGCGCGCCAAAATATCTGTCGCAGTGTAGCCGGTCACATGCCCCACGTGAAGACCTGCTCCAGACGGATATGGAAACATGTCGAGGATGTAGTATTTCGGCTTAGCATGGTTTACTTCAGCCTTAAAAGTCTGGCGATCTTCCCAATACTTTTGCCATTTCTGCTCGATCCGCTGGTGGTCGTATCTCGGTTTTTCCATATGATTTTAAAATTTTGATTAAAGAGTTGTGATGAATAGAAAATCGTAACTGATTCTCCTACGAAAGACAACAAAAAACAGGTGACAACAATTCGCATTTCATAGAAATTTTCCCATACTTAACGCGTTTCAAAATTTGATTTCTGAAAAGCCTGGCATCTCTGTAACTTACAAAAGGATCTTTATGGCAGCATCCCCTGTTTCGAGTCGCTTCCCTACAGAAATTGTCCAAGCGGTAGAGACAATTGTTACTACCTGCGCAAGTACTCCCATAGAGACACTCTTTGGACGCGCGATTGAGATCCCTGATGAACAACGGATCAAACGCAACATCGCATTTGCTCTATTAACAGGTGCAGGCTTTGAATCTTCTTCTGAACCAAAGATGGGGAAATTTGGAGGTTTTGCCACAGATTCTTGTAGGCAAGCGATCTTAACCCTTAAAACCTTCTATCGAGATCATGGTGGAGATCCGCAAGACTATATGCTCCGACGGAGAGACCTATACAAAATCTTCAAGCAGAAACTCGATGCAAAATTTGGTAAAGAACACACAGACATTATCCCCGCTTCACTTGCTGTCAAACAGGTCAAACTAATGCGCAAATCCCTCTTCTATAGCGGCTACTCTTTAAGCATGACCCATATACTGAATGAAAAACCTCTGCCACCGACCCCCTTTTATTCAGTGGTCACACCTATGATGCAGAAGCAAGAAAACCGCACTGTTAGTTTACCCAACCATTGGTTAACTCTTTCAGGAACTTATCTCTCCCCGGAGCTTAAACAAATTTTTTTTAATGAGATTTACGAAACCTTCATCCGTCAAACCTCTTTAGTATTTGAAAGAGCCGAATGCCGATGTCGATGTCCTTCCAGTATCGGAGATTTAATCGGTTTGTTCTTCTGCAGAATTCCCGTGCGTTTACGAACCCTTAGCGGACACACGCGAGAAGGATATGTCATTCCTCTGCCTCATCAAGATTAATTTGGGTATCCATGGCAACTTCCCCTATTTCAAGTCGCGCCTCTTTGGAAATTACTCAAGCTGTTGAGACAATTGTCACTACCTGTGCAAACACTCCAGCGGCAACGCTCTTCAGACGTTCTATTGAGCTCCCTGATGAACAACGGATCAAACGCAACGTCGCCTTTGCCATTTTAACAAATGCTGGCTTTGAATCTCCCGCCGATCTAGTGATGGGAGGATTTGGAGGCTTTGCGACAACCGCCTGTAAACAAGCAATCTTAGCGATCCGCACCTGTTATCTAGATACCACCGGTGGTAACGATACAATCATAGATCGTCGACGTGACTTATATGCACTGATTAAGCAGAAACTCAATGCGGAATTTGGCAAAGAACACACCAAGGCGATTCCTTTTCCACTTGATGTCAGGCAGGTTAAAAAAACACGCAAATATCTCTACTACAGTGGCTATTCTTTAAATATGAATCACATGATTAATGGGTTGCTTTATCCACCAAAACCATTTCTCTCTGCGATTACACCTATCCAACAAATCCAGCAAAACCACCTCGTTCAGCTGCCAAATTCTTGGATTAATTCCCAAGGAGGCGTTCATAGCACAGCGACAAAACGAATTTTATTTAATAGAGTTTGCGACTTGGTCGAAAACCGCTTGGCTAGAAAACACCCCCCTGCCGTGATCACAACGGAAGAGCCAGAACTTGAGTATCAATGCACGTGTGGTATTCAAGATTTAATTAGGCTGTTTTTTCATAGGATTCCTTCATGGGCAGGAAACTGATGAGACTATCCCGTTATTTGAAACACGTTCGGTATATCTCCTTGTCACAAATGAAAATATCGTTTATTCTTATTGATGGATTTAATAAAGCGCATCCCATTTTTTAAGGTTTTTTGTCATGCTCGAAACGAGTTCCCAACGCAAAGTAAAAATTTCTCTTGAAGACTACGACTATCGGCAAGATATTGAAAATCGCTTGCTCATGAGCCAGTTTTCATCCAAAGACCTCGAGGTTTTAGAAGAAATTCTTTACAGCTCCATCACCATCCCCATCAAGAAGCTAATGAAAAGTCTCGATCTCGAAGAAGAGGAGATCACGCCCATCTTGCAAAAGCTGAGCAAAACGGGTCTTTTCGGTTTTGAAGACGATGCGATTGTCGTCGATAAAGAGATGCGCAAGTACTTTGAATCTCAAATCCTCAAATTCGATCCCGACTTCAAGCCAGGAATGGAATTTCTTCAGAGTTTAATGCGTAAAGTGCCGATCCACGTCCTTCCTGTCTGGTACTCAATCCCCCGCACATCGAATAACATTTTCGATTCCCTCGTTGAAAAGTATCTGCTCACTCCGCAGATCTTTTATCGCTATCTTATGGAGCTCAATTTAAACGACGCAAAGCTGATGGGGATCATTCACGATGTCTATCATGCCCCCGACTTTCAAATGTTTGGCAAAGACCTCATTGAAAAGTATGGGCTTACACGAGAGCAATTTGAAGAGTATCTTCTCTTGCTTGAATTTCACCTCGTCTGCTGCCTCGGCTACACAAAAGTGGACGACGCTTGGGAAGAGGTCGTGTCCCCATATTATGAGTGGAGAGAATACCTCACCTTTTTAAGGGATACAGAGCCCAATCCAATCCAGACACCTGCAAAGGTGAACCGCTTGCGCCCTGAGGATTTTTCGTTTATTCAAGACATGAGCGCGTTACTCAATTTAGCAAAAAAACAGCCTCTTGAAATGAAAGGAGATGAACTCGCTCCAACCCTTTATCCGACGATTACTGCTAAATTCGAAGGGATAAAAGAAGAGGATTCCCATTTCAAAGCTTATCTCAATAGAATTGTCGCAAAACTGCGCCTGCTCAAGTTAGCAGATATCGTCGATAAACGCCTCTATGCACTCGATGCAGCGAATGATTGGCTCGACATGCGTCCAGAAAACCGCGCGATCTACCTCTATCGACACCCTCTCAACCGTTTGGAGACGAAGGGAGTCGCAGCTCACTTATGTAATGAACGCGCGATCCGCGAAGCGGAAAAAAGCATTACCCGCGTGCTCACTGCCGGCTGGGTCTATTTCGATGATTTCCTCCGCGGCGTGATCGTTCCCTTAGGGGAAGATTCGGTCGTCATGCTCAAAAAGCAAGGAAAGACTTGGAAATATTCCGTGCCTGCTTATGATGATGATGAATGTGCGCTTATCCGCGCTACTGTGATGGACTGGCTCTTTGAAGTGGGCATGACAGCCATTGGCGTGCATCAAGGACGCGATTGTTTCTGTGTTACCCCTTACGGTCAGTCTCTCTTTGGAAGATAATTTATGACCTCCACTAATAGCGATCTCGTTTCCAATCGTAGAGCCCTGCACGATTACGAAGTTCTCGATACCTTTGAAGCGGGAATCGTCCTCGTCGGCACGGAAATTAAATCTCTGCGCAATCACGGCGGCAGCCTGCAAGACGCCTATGTACTCGTTTCGGATGGCATCGTCATTCTGAAAAACGCCTCGATTGCTCCTTATCGTTTTGGCAACATCCACAATCACGAAGAAAAACGGGACCGCAAGCTCCTTTTACACAAAAAGGAGATTGTCAAACTCAAAAATGCTTCCCAAGAAAAAGGACTCACCCTCATTCCTCTTGGCATCTACCTGAAACAGGGATTTGCCAAAGTGAAAATCGGCGTCTGCAAAGGCAAGCGCACGTTCGACAAGCGCGCCGCCCTCAAAGAACGGGAACACAAACGCGACATCGATCGCGCTGTTCGCGGCCAAGATTGACTCGATCACGCATTTCGATTATGATCCCGCAGATAAGACAAAGTTAACCTGTGGAGCGATCGTTATGAAAGTCATCATCCCTCGCGTGGATCTAGTTACACTCATTGGAAAAATCCAAAATATCGTCGCCTCTAAACCTACCGTTCCTATTTTAGCCAACATCTTACTGGAAGCAATCGACGATCAATTGATCTTGAGCGCAACAGACCTTTCAATCAGTATTCGCGCCCACACGGAAGCGAAAGTGCTGGAAGAAGGAGGCATTACCTTGCCCGCGCGTCGACTTTTTCAACTCGTCCGAGAGCTGACTGTGCCTCAAGTTGAGATCCATTCGACCTCTCCAGAAACAGCTTCGATCAATGCAGGCTCCTCCCACTTTAAAATCCAAGGGATGCACCGCAGCGAGTTTCCCTCATTTCCTGACCTGACTCAGGGGATCTCATTCTCGATGAACACAGCCGCACTCAAAGAGATGCTGACCCGCACATCTTTTGCAGCAGCGCGCGATGACACCCGTCAAGTGCTTAACGGCGTCTACCTCCACAATGCCAACCAGCTTGCGACTTTTATGGGAACAGATGGCAAGCGCCTCGCGAAAATCCATACTTCAGTTGATCTTCCGCAAGAACAATCCGGCTCCTACATCATTCCGCTCAAAACAGTCGAAGAAATGGTGCGTGTGTTAGATTCTAAAGAAGAGATGGCAAAGGTCACTCTCATGGCGGACAAAATCTCTCTTGAGGTAGGGCCTGTAACTCTCATGAGCAAACTCGTTTCAGGACAATACCCCGACGTCAATCGCGTTATTCCTGAAACCAAATCGACTCCCCTCTCCTTGCATCGAGAAGAACTGATCTCCTTACTTAAGCAGGTCACGCTCTTTACGTCCGATAACAACAGTTCGGTTCGCTTTACCTTTGCAACAGGACAGCTCCATATTTCTGCCATGAGTGGCGATATTGGAGAAGGGCGTGTGAATATGCCTGTGAACTACACCGGAGAAGATCTCAATATCGCCTTTAACCCCGTGTATTTTCTCGGCATCCTCCACCACAGCAAAGATGAAACGGTTAATTTTAACATTTCCGATTCTTATAGTCCGTGCCTTGTCACCGATTCTTCGACTGCGCAATTTGTCATCATGCCGATGCGGATGGAATCCTAGAAATGTATCTGACCCACCTTGTCCTGCGCAATTTCCGCAACTATGCGCAGGCACACCTAACCTTCTCCCCTACGGTCAATCTGATCCTAGGGGATAATGGCCAGGGAAAAACCAATCTTCTCGAAGCAATCTATTTACTCAGTACAGGAAGATCTTTTCGCACAAGAAGCCTCTCGGATCTCATCCGCGCAGGGGAAAACTTCTTTTACATCGAAGCTCACTTCCAAAAAGAAGGGATCAGCCAGAGCATTAAGGTGTACTACGATGAAACAACGCGCAAAGTCCAATACAACAACACAACCTACCCCCATTTAACGGCATTGTTAGGGATCCTTCCTGGCGTATTGCTCTCTCCTGAAGATCACTCGCTGATCAGCGGAAGTCCCGCTGAAAGACGCCGTTTTCTCGATCTGCACATCGCTCAGATGGACCCGCTCTATGTGCATCATCTCGCTAGATATTTCCGCGCCTTGAAACAGAGAAACCATCTCTTGCGCACCAAAAGTGATTCCACCCTCAACGCGTGGGAAGAGACCATGGCCCACTCAGGAAGCTACCTTGTCCAAAGCCGTAAAGCCGCCATTTCAGCTCTTGAAAAACCTCTTCACGCATGGATCGATCTTCTCTCCGATGGAAAAGACACTCTTGCCGTACGCTATCCTGCGCCGCATGCAGAAACGCAAGAAGAGATCTTCTCTCATCTTCTGACGCACTGGCGTAAAGCGCGCCCCAAAGAAATGCACCTGGGCTCGACACTCTCAGGTCCACACCGCGATGATCTCGAAATTGTTCTGTCGGGAAAGCAAGCGAAAGGTTTTTCCAGCGAAGGGCAAAAGCGCTCAGTGGTGGCATCGCTTAAGATTGCAGAATGGCAGCGTTTTAAAGAAAGCACAGGCTCTACACCGCTCATCGGAATTGACGACTTTGGGATCCAGCTCGATCCTAAAAGACTCTCTCAATTTCAGCAGCAGATGAAAACTCTAAATCAAGTTTTCCTCACCTCGCCACAACCTCTATCTATGAGCTTGTTCGATACTCCAGCACAAACCATCCGCATTGAGAAGGGCGCTGTCCATCACTGAAGTTGTTTTAGGAAGGCGGCTCCCAACGGGAATCCTTTAGGATCGATCGGCTTGCCTTGTCGCTTGCTCGCAAACTGATCCACAATTTTGAGAGCGAGTTTTTTTCCGAGCTGCACCCCTTCTTGATCAAACGAGTTGATATTCCAGATAAAGCCTTGGAAAACCACTTTGTGCTCATAATAAGCCAGAATCGCTCCCATGGCATACGGATCGAGCCGCTCGCCTAAAAGGATCCGGTTAGGGCGGTTTCCTGGAAAAAACTTATTGGGGTTGTCACTTTTTTGACCACAGCTGAGCGCGATGGATTGCGCCAGGAGATTCGCAAGTAGTTTTTCCTGACAGGTTGTCCCTTCGTACACCACATCTTCCTTGTACTGGCTAGACATAAATCCAAGAAATTCCAAGGCGACAACGGTCGTTCCTTGATGGATCGATTGGTAGAAGGAATGTTGACCATTGGTTCCAGGCTCCCCCCATATGATCGGTCCCGTATCGAAATCGACGACATGGCCGCGTTTATCGATCCGCTTTCCATTCGATTCCATATCGAGTTGCTGTAAATGCGCAGGAAAGCGCGCGAGAGCTTGCGAGTAAGGAATAATTGCGACCGTTGGCAGTCCGAGAAAATCACGGTTCCAAATCCCTAATAGGGCAGAAAGAAGCGGCAGATTGAGCTTAGGATCTTTGCGTAGCGCAACTTTATCCATCGCACTCGCCCCTCTTAAAAAATCGAGAAAGCGATCCATTCCTAAGGCGAAGGCCAACGTCACGCCGCCTACCATCGATGTTGCGGAATAGCGTCCACCGATATAATCCCAAATATAAAAGGAAGCCAAATAGCGCTTAGGATCGTCCATCGGACTATCTTTACCCGTCACCGCAACAAAATGGTTTTTCGGATCTAGTCCTGCTTTTTTGAAAAACTCTTGCGCGAACTGTTCATTCGTCAATGTCTCTAAAGTCGATCCCGATTTAGACACGACCACAACAAGCGTCTTTTCTAAGTTCACGTTTTGAAAGATCTGCGCTCCATCGTCAGGATCGACGTTGGATAAAAAATGCACATGGCGATCGGGTTTGTGAAAGGCTTGTAAGGCGATATAAATTGCCTTAGGTCCGAGTTCCGATCCCCCAATGCCAATTTGAACGAGATCTGTAAATTGTTGCTTTGCTTCAATCTCATTGAGAAAGGCTCTGAGCTTTTCTAGCTCGCGATAAGCTAAATGCGTCGCTTCCTTAGCTTTAGGCGATGTATTCTGCTGCTCGAAAAAATCGCGCATCGAAGTATGCAGCGCGGGGCGCTCTTCACTCTCAAATCCTTCGATGTAATTGACGATCTCGCCGGCTTGCATCGCCTCCATTTTTTGAGACACTTGCATCTCTTCAGCTAAATCAAACAAAGCACCTAGCGTATTATCAGAGACACGCTCGGTTCCGTAAAAAAGCTTGAGACCGCACGCCTCAGCAATCATCCCCTCAATCCGTTTCGGGGATAAACAACCTTCTTCGGAAAGATCAATCGGATCTTCTGCAAGCTCATTTAAGCGGATCACAGACTTAAGGTGACGGAACGACGGCATAGAAAAACTCCTGCGAAAAGAAATCTATTCACCATATATAGCATAACATGCGCAATCGATACACAAAAATCGAGAATTTTTTACCCTCTAAGCTCGACTTTGTACATTTTTGAATCCCTATCCAGGATTCGGCCACAAAATTGTACACAGTCGAGCTAAGAGTTCCCAGAAAAATTTAATCTGTGAATTTTAAGTTGTGAAAAAAGAGAGTGTTCGCGTAGTATTTGGAACTTCTAATCGGAGCATAGCGCAGTTTGGCTAGCGCAACTGCTTTGGGAGCAGTGGGTCGGGGGTTCAAATCCCTCTGCTCCGATTAGCTTTTCACTTGCCCACTTCATGTAGATACAATTCCTGTTTAAATAATCGTTTCTTACCTGTGTTAGATCTCACTCCAACTGACTAACACTCAACGACTTCCCCTCCGGCTGCAGCAAATCCGAGCAATTTCCGATTCCCCTGAACACTCACAGCATCTTTTAGAACATAAAGACGATCGATTCCATCCCACTCCTCGGTGAGGCGCCCCTCTGCAATAAGGCGGAAAGGAATATTTTGCGTCTCTAATTGCCCGAAGAGGGCATCGAGCCGAGTACACACCTCAAGAGAACAATTCAGATCTTCAGGAATACATACAGCATTTTCAGGTTCTTTTACCCAAGCACAGCTTAAAGCTCCCGATGCATCCCACTGGATGGGGCTTAAATAATTTTTTAATCCACGAATTGCCAAATAGACATGCTCAAAGCGCTGCTTAGATAACAGTACACTTAAAAGCCCGGGAAAATTCCATGCGCTTACATCGACACAAGCAAACGGTATGACCGTATCAGGAAAAAAGGAAATGAGCCGGTGCAAATATTCTGCAAAAACTTCCAAAGAAAACATCAGATCGCTCAAAGGGTTTTCAGCATTTTGCAACTTTTCATCGCACCACTCAAAAAAATGGGAATCCTCAATTTTTATACTGCGCTGAGTGCGTTCAAGATCCCCTCGATACAGGCTGACCCCAAATGTCTTCTCTTGAAAACGAGGCCAAAGCGTCTTAGTAAACAGATCAATTGCGACCGTAAAAGATAAAAACTGCGTTTCATCGTTAATATCAAAAGAGGGCTCTTCCAAGCCAAAATCAAAATGCCACAAAATCCATTTCCCACGTTCGATGCACTCCTCAGCACGAGCGATCGCAGCCTGCCAGTTCAAATCGCAATCCAAACGCGAAGGAAGAACGATCACAACACCTTGAGAAGCGTCTTCCAAAGGAAACTCTTCTGCTTGAATGTGCGGAAAGATCTGCTCTTGTCCTTGATAGAAGCGAATATGGTCTGCAGAAAATGAGATCGTTTGAGTCATGATATTATACGGTTGATGAATTGCATGTAATGAATCGTACGCCCCTTTTCCAGCCAGAGCTCGTTAAAATAAGAACTTCCATAATCGGGCCATTCCGTCACGAAATAGGGCGCGGCAAATTTAGAACGCCATTCTTGGGTTTTCTGCATCGCATGAGAGATCCGCTCGGCCCAAATGGGATCATCTGTGACCACAGTAGCAACTCCATCCGGGCTCACCACTCGAGACATTTCAGAGATAAAAGCCCCTTGAAACAACCGGTGCTTCGCGTGCTTTTCTTTCGGCCAAGGATCGGGAAAGTTGATATAAGAGGCTAGCAAGCATTGAGAAGGAAGATAATAGCGGGTAAACTCCAAAGCCTCACCGCAGACAACGAGTAAATTTTCTAATTTTAAATTACGTGCTTTCGACCAAATTTTACGCACCCGATCAAATCTCTTTTCCACAGCCACCCAATTCCATTCGGGATGCTGCCGAGCCTTTTCGATAATCCAAGCTCCATTGCCACTGCAATATTCGACAACAACTGGGGCAGGACGCTTAAAAACCTCAGGATCCTCAAGGTTCAGCACCCCCCATTCGGCATGGTTTTGGTAGTACTGAGGGACAAACAAAACCCCATCAGTCAACAAAGGGCGCCTTGTTTCCCAAGTGAATGGACATTTTAAATTTTTGGGTTTCATCGTGGAAGATTCCCTGCGTTTAGATGGTTGGAATACGATATCACTTGGGAAAATTCTCTGTCACGTATTTATAAATCTTGATCAATACTCGCTTCCCTTGCTAACCTAAAAATTAAACTTGAGGCCGTTGCATAATTCGCTTTAACTGAAAAAAGGCGATTTTAGCAGGTAAATGGAGTTACACCCGACTCGGTCACAAATTTGGAACTTAGAACCCCTAAATTCCAAGTTTGTGACCGAGTCAGGTTTATGCGATGGCCTCAACTTATCAACCCTCAATGGTGGAGTAAAAGCGGCGATGAAACCCTATCAAATTCTGATGACAAGTGCTTGTTTGTTTTCTTTAAGCCTGGCTCATGCCAATCCTCTAGAATTGGACGAGCCCTCTTCTCTTTACACCTTTGAGTACGATGAGTCTATAGAGGGCGAGCTCTCCATGGAAGATGAAGAAGAAATGGATCCCTTTGAAGAAGAGATCTTAGCTCTTGAAGAAGAACTCAAACACGATGCGGAATCGTTTGAAGAGACACTGACTACTGAGGAAGAGGAGATTGAATCTTCCTCCCCTTTTGCGAGCTCCTCGAACGACACAGACCTATCTTCTCCTGATGGAGAAACAGATCCCCTCGCATCAGACGCTCTTTTCGACGACGACGCACTTGAAGAAGCCGTCTCCCTCGAACCTGAAGCCTCTGAGCTGACTGAGACAGATCAAGAAATTGCTCAAGAATCCCCTGAACTAGAGTCTCAAGACGAAGCGCAGTTTTCTTCTCAAAACGACGCTGAGGAATTTGCAGAAGAGGCTCCCCTTGCCTCTGAGGCAATAGAGGCAGATGAATTTGAGCCGCTCGCAGTGACAGAAATGACCGAGATGGATCAAGCCGCCCTCGCAGGAGAGCCCTCTGCAACGCTCCAGATCGAAGAGACCGTTTCCAACAAAGGAAGAGCAGAGCCGATTGAAGTGAATTTAGAACAAGCCTTTGCTGGGTCCCCTTATATTTATACCCTCTTAGGGATGATGTCAGTGACGTCTGTTGGCATTTGGCTCTACAGCATCATCTCCCTGCGCACCTATGGAGGCATCTCACCGACGTTTTTAAAAAACCTCCAAAACAAGTTAAACAGCAATCAATTCGAAGATGCGCTCTCCCTCTGCTCTTTGCATGAAAGCGTGTTTAGCAAGATGATTGCCTCTGGCATCCAGTCCCGACGCCATGGGCTTCCCATGATGGTCGAAGCGATGAAAGCAGAAGGCAAACGCGCCTCTGTCTATTTCTGGCAAAAGCTCGGCCTTTTAAATGACATTGCTATTATCGCTCCGATGCTCGGCCTTCTCGGCACTGTGATGGGGATGTTTTATGCCTTTTACGACATCAACCGCTCCATCGAAAGCATCTCGACGCTCTTTGATGGTCTAGGCGTTTCCGTAGGAACAACTGTCGCCGGCCTAATCGTCGCCATTTTGGCTTTGATTCTCCATTCCACTGCAAAATACCGCCTCGTTAAAACCTTGGCCCACGTGGAAAATGAAGCGCAAACCTTTGCGACCATCATCGATGACAGAACGTCTGTCTATAAAGCGTAAAATAAGGCGGATGACAACATGAGCATCATTCCAGAAGAAGAACTCAAGAGCTACGGGAGCTTAAATTTGGCTCCCATGGTTGACTTTCTCTTTCTCGTCGTCGCAGTCTTTGCCACACTCGCTGTCACACGAGCCGCCCTTTTCGACTCGGATATTCAGCTTGTCAAGGTCCATCCCGCAAGCGAGCAATCGACCGTCTTAGGCTACAATGACAGCTATATTGTCAATTTAAGCGTCAACGAAAAGGGACAGTATAAGTGGATCACCGAATTCAACGAATACCTCATTGAAAATGTCGCAGGCATCCAAAAAGAACTGCGCAACCAGCAATCTCTAGGACTCCTTCCCAAAGATAGCCAAAAGACAAAGGTCCTGCTCCACATCGACAAACAAGCGCAATGGGAACCCGTTGTCCAGGCGATCTTTTCCGTACGGCAGGCGGGCTTTGAGATCCATCCTGTCTACGACCTAGACGAACAAGCTCTCTGAAAGATGCGCTCCTACAGCGAGCGCTTTTTTTGGAACTAGTCTGTTAAAGGAACCCGTGCTAGATGCTCTAGAATAGCATTTCGTTCGGCAGGAGCAAAATCATTCCCGTAGAACTTCAAAAATAATTCTTGCTTAATGGCTATTGGGGAAATTTCAGGATTCTCTCTTAAAATAGCAGCTAGAACGAGTTGTCGTGAGGTTGAGTACATAGAAGCTCCCATTCGAGCGCGCTCAACGGAGGATTTATTGCGGATCAGTTCGCGCATTTTTTCTTCCATTTCAGGGGTTGTATCACGCATGATTTAAGACCCTCTCATAGACGTCGTTAAGATTCAAAGCCTGCACCCAGTTTGAAATATAATTCTCATCCAGGCTTTTTACAGTCTGAAGTAAATTCTGCACATCTTTTATCTGCATTTCAGAATTGCTGTCCTTGGCCCAACACAGTTTAGAAATAATCAGATCTTCTGGAGCAACTATCCAGATCGGTACGTTATCGTACAAAACTCGTTTTTTTCGTTGAAATTCTGTATTGCGGTAATGAGCACCCTTACGAATTATGAAGTCGACTTTAAAAACTAGAATGTTATGGATGATGTTGAACATCCCCTCATATTGTACTGCTTCTTCAATAGAATTTTTATTTAAATAAAATTCATCTTTAAAAAGCTTGAACACTTTGTCCACATCTACTTTTTGCAATTCAATGACAATATCGATATCCCTGGTCATCCGAGGTACCGCATAAAAATTTGCTGCAAAAGATCCCGTTAGCATGTAAGGCACATCCGATTGTTCTAACCTAGAACAAACAAGCTTCATCATTTCGAGTTCTTCAGACATAAAAAACAAATCCTTTTCCTCTATAACCAAAGTATATATTCACGGGCTATTCACGAACAGGATAAATAACGCAAGCCAGTTCTCCCGCAAAAAGAATCAAGCAAAATCAAGCCAACGGCAATAGTCTTTAAATGCAGCCGTAACATCTCCTGGGTTCTCAATCCAAGGAAAATGTCCCGCATTTTTGATCGATCTGATCCTGATGTTATCCCGCTGAAAATGATTGGCTTTTGCAAATAAGCAGAGGGGAGTGACAAGGTCTTGCTCTCCACCTAAAATCAACGTGGGAATTGTTTGTGGAATCCATTTTGCCTGATAGGTCTGATCAAAATTCTCTTCAGACCACTGACAAGCTTCGAAGTTGTAAGGAAGAGATGCAAGCATTTCAATTCCCTTTTCCAATCCTTTTTCAGTAAAGAGATACGGTGCAGAAGCTATAGTTAGCTTTTTCAGGAATTCATTACTGGGGCTCTCTTTGTACCTTTCTTGTAGTGCCTCTAACCCTGGAATGGGAAAATCGCTTACCCTCTTTCCAAACGAAACCTGCCATTCTGCATTAGGAGCAGAATCAAGCAAAACTAGCCCCTTCAGAAGATCCTCCATTTTAGGGACAGAAAGCACATACATACCACCGGTGGAATGAGCGACCACGATCACATGTTTAAATTGGCTGACGGCTTCAATCAAAGCGGAAGACCAATGACTAATATTAGACGTGAGATTCGAGCCATCTCCTGGCAAATCGAGACGCCACATCGTCCCAGGGAGTTGTAAGAGATTGCAGAGTGAAATTAAGGATTCGGATCCTAGGCCTGGGCCTCCAGGAAGAAAAAGCCAGTGAAGATCCTCATCCCCTGTACTTCGAATCCACTGTAAGCGGGCTCCTGACGGAGTCTGTAAAGAGGTTTTAAGCATAGGGGAAAAGTCTCCGTGGATATCGGGCTATTAACCCAGGATAGGACTCCTTTCGAGCTAGCGGCTTTGCCGTCCCTGTCCCGAAAGCCGGTTCGTGCCCAGCAGGGCACTTCACTTCGAGACCTAACACAAGCCAAACTCTTGGCTTGTTTCCTGGTCAAAAAAAAAGAGAGCTAAAAAGCTCTCTTTTATTTTGCCCAGGATAGGACTCGAACCTACACACCTCGCGGCACCAGAACCTAAATCTGGCGTGTCTACCAATTTCACCACCTGGGCAAGAGGGAATGCACCTTGACAGTGCAGAATTTACCCTTGCCCGGGGTTTTCGTCAACAATTACTCTTGGCTGAGTTGGCGGATTTCAAGCAAGTTCTTCTCGTATTGAGCACGTGCTAAGAAGAAGTCAGAAGCATGTTGTGAGCGTGCGATCATCTCGTGGCATGTGCTGAATTTGCTTTGGTTATCGCTTATATCTTGTTGTAACTCAATGTTTTGCGCTTCCAAATAAGCGATTCGCTGTAATCTGCGCTCGTTTTGGATATGGATATTTAAAATCTCCCCTGTATTTCGGGAAATCAAAATATTGCACTGCTCGATCTGAGCAATCACACTTAATGGATCGCTAGAAGTAGGCAGTGAAATCTCATTCTCTCTGACTTGACGCTGTAGATTGTCGTTGATCTCTTGGAGTTCACGCACGCGGTGGATCTGTCTTAATTGCAGACTGCTTCGGTCGCTTCCATTGTAAAACTCTACTCGGCCTTGTAAAAACGTTGGTTGTGGAATAGCGTCGGTTAGAATTTTTTTCGCTTCTTCTAACTGAACCACAGCCTCTAAATTTTCTTGATTTTCGATGTGCATCTTATTTACCCTCGTCTGATTTTTTTTTATTGAAGAGCCGTCCCGCACAATTCTCTCGCCTGGGAGTTGCACGGAACGGCTCTGGGTACTATGTAATTCTCTACAACAGTCTGAACGCTCGTCGTGCTCCACTGTTCTCCTCTAGAACCCTGACTTCCCCCTCTTCATTTCTAATTCTAGATCCTTTAATTAACCTTTGTCAATAAAAATGTAATATTATTTATAAATTACTTAGCACAATAACATTACTAAATAAACAAAAACAATCAAACTATAAAAACTCAACCGATTCAACTTCTACCCGCCTCTTGTCAATCCAATTTTTAAAGTTTGTTGGGCTAAAATCTGAGAATCTGATATTTTTTTAAAACTCTCAATGCTCCTCTTAATCTCAAAAGGAAGCTCAAGAGAGAGTAAACGCCTTAAGTATCCTTAACCTATGGTAACGGCTATGAAACGATTCACCTATCTCCCCCTCCTCACATCACTTCTCTTCCTTTCGTCGTCTTGGGCAGAAGAATCCCAACCCCAAGAAACTTCTCTTCCGGTTTCAGAAGAGCGCATTGAGCGCCGCAGCGCTGCTCTTACCCCGGAACAAAAACTACAGCTCAAGCAAAAACGCGCAGCTGAAAAAGAAGATGAATCTTCCAATTTCGTTAAGAAGGCCCGTTTAACAAACCATCGATTAGAATCTGAATTCATGCTGGCTCCACGCAATGCCCTTCCCCAGGTTTCATTGGCTAACTATGCGTACTACATTCCCGACTACACCCATTGGCTCTCCGGCGTCGGCCTCAACGGATACACCCTCGATATGGAAGACGGCACACGGTGGGATATCCACCCCAGCGACACATTCCGGCTAAATTCCTGGAGGCTCAACGACCCCATCGTCATCAGCCCCAACTATAGCTGGTGCTCGAGCGGCGACTTTTATATCACCAATCAAAACACAAACACTGCCGTGCGCGCAGACCTCGTTGTTAGCCCTATCGCCTTCGGCCCCTATTCCCATTGGATCGTCAGCATTGACTACACCAACGGCCACGTTTATCTCGAAAATGGCACGACTTGGTGCATGAGCGAAGGAGACTTCTTTGTCTATCGCAACTGGGCCGTCAATGACCATATCATCATGGGCTATAACGATTCGTTCTTCTCTCCGTATGACAGGATTTTGATCAACTTCAACATGGATTCCTACGTCCGCGCGAAACAATACTAACGTCAAAAGAGGCATCCCATGACACATGCTGTAACCTCCCATTCCTTGGATCGCAATCCTTCTTCCTTAAGTCTGATTGCAAATGGAAAACACAACCATATGACATCCACAGCGACAAAAGTCGCTGGGATCTTTACCGTCATCCTCGCTGTTCTTGCAGGAGGATTGATCTTAGGACCTTTAGGTCTCATCGGCGCGCCGCTGCTGACCATTGCCCTATTGCATTGCATGTCGGGTCCAAGAACGACGACTTATTCTTCGTCAAACTGCCACAGCTTCTCGAACTCTACTGGCTACTCATCGTCAGGCTACCATAGCTACATCCCCTCTACTCCGCAGCCAGCTCCTCGCAGCTGGTGGAACTTCTGGAACACCACCCCGATTACCCCCCGTCCTGTCCACAGAGCCGGAGGGCCGCTGCCCCCCAGCACTTCCTATGCCGCCGAGCCAAGAAGGCCTGCCCAGCCGATGCAATTTGGCCCTATGAGCACGCCAGCAGGCTCCCATTTTGAGCGGACGCACATTACAAGACCCGAGGACGAACGCCCCAATCCCCCCGCTGCTTATGCAACAGGGACCCATTTTAACCGCGGACATTTCCCATTCGGATAAAATTGCTTTTCAGATATCATTCCAAACGTCAAACCTAAGGAGGCACCTATGGGAAAGCCAAGAGATGCAAAAAAAGAAGATAAGAAAAAGCCGCAAAAATCCCTTAAGGAAAAACGGCTTGAAAAACAAGAGAAGAAAAAAGGGAAAGGCTCACCTTAAAACTCTGCGTGACTAAGACTTCCCAAAAGAGCATACTTTTGGGAAGTTAAGTTTTTTATTGAAAAGCCCGCTCGCATTTCTTTATGGTGAAGAAACGAGGAGGCTTAACTATGAAAAGATTACCACGTACTTTGACCGTCTTTACTCTTGCCATGATCAACGTGGCCGCAATCGGAAGCGTCAAAAACTGGCCGGTGACGGCGGAATATGGCCTCTCTTCGATTTTCTATCTACTGCTTGCCGCGCTCGTCTTCTTCATCCCCGTCTCTTTAGTCTCTGCTGAGCTTGCCACAGGTTGGCCTCAAGCCGGCGGAGTCTACGCCTGGATTAAACAAGCCTTCGGACACCGCACGGGCTTTCTCGGAATCTGGCTCCTTTGGATCGAAAATGTGATCTGGTATCCCACCGTCCTCTCGTTTATCGGTGCCACGATCGCCTACATCTTCCTTCCCGAGCTTGCCAATAACAAACTCTACAGCATCGCCACTATCCTCATCATCTTCTGGGGAACCACCCTCATGAACCTCCTCGGAATGCGCATTTCTGGGTGGATCAGCACCTTTGGGGTCCTCTTCGGCACCTTTATTCCCGGCTTTCTGATTATCGGCTTAGGGATACACTGGTACTTTTCCGGACAGCCTCTGCAAATTACCTTTACCGCTAAAGATTTGATCCCTCAATTGGGCTCTGTCGACCAGATGGTCTTCTTTACCGGGGTCATCCTTTCTCTCTGCGGGATGGAAATGTCAGCCGTCCACGCAAAAGATGTCGTCCACCCCCAAAAAGAATACCCTCGCGCGATTCTCCTTTCAGGCGTCATCATCCTTGGGATGTCGATCCTAGGGGTTCTTTCGATCGCCTCGGTGATCCCCCAAAAGGAGATCAGCCTCGTTGCAGGTTCCCTTCAAGCGTTTTCCACCTTTGTCAACGCCTATCAGCTCAACTGGCTCACCCCCTGCATCGCAGCTCTCATCGCCTTAGGAGCCATTGGGTCTTTGAGTACCTGGATTGTTGGACCCACGAGAGGCCTGCTCGCAGCAGCCATCGGCGGCGATTTGCCCCCCTTGTTCCGCTCGGTTAACAAACGGGGCATGCCCCTTGCTCTATTACTGCTTCAAGGCCTCATTGTCACGCTTCTCTCTCTTGTCTTTCTCTGGATGCCGAGCGTCAGTAGCGCCTTTTGGATCCTCTCTGCGCTCGTCTCTCAGCTCTACCTCATTATGTACCTGCTGCTCTTTGCCGCAGCCATTAAACTCCGCTACAAAAAGCCCGATGTCAAACGCGCCTACACCGTCCCAGGCGGCAAAGCCGGCATGTGGGTCGTAGCAGGACTTGGGATCATCAGCTCCCTATTTGCGATCGTGATCGGCTACTTCCCCCCCTCACAGCTCGATACGGGTAACACCCTCTGGTACATTGCCTTTTTAATGATCGGCGCCCTCCTCGTTTGCTTTGGCCCCGCCTTGATCCTCCTCTTTCAAAAGCCTCACTGGAAAAAACTGCTCAAGCATGAGAAATAATTAGAGGAGCCACCAGGTCGCTAAGGACAGATAGATCAACGTGGTGATGATATCAGCAAACATCAGCACCACAGGCCCTGAAGCCACCTTCGGATCGAGCTGTTTCGCATGCAGCAGCAAGGGAATCGACGCTCCGATTGAAGCCGAAACGCTGATCGACACCAACAAAGAGACGGCTATTGTCAAAGAGGCAATCACCCCTCCTCCCCATAGTAAAGAGATCAAACCCACGGTGATCCCGCAGGTGCTCGATAACAGCAGTACCATTCTCCCCTCGATAAAAATCCGCTGAAAGACCTTTCTCCACGAAATCTTGGGATGCCGCACCAAATGCAAACTCTGGGTCATCGACTGCATCGAGATCGACTCGCTCAAGGTCAAAATCAAGGGGATAAACATCGCCAAAAGTAAAAATTTAGCTAAGACCAACTCAAAAATCCACGAGATCACCGCACAAGCAACCCCTCCCACCATATTGCACATAATCCAAGGCATCCGAATCCGATAGCTCTTCCAAGGAGTCTTTTGCTTCCCCTCTTCCAGGGTCAAACCCAAGATCTGAAACACATCGTGGCTATGCCGCGCACCCGCCAAATCGATTGTCTCCTCCAAATAAAGCTGAATATCGATCGCCCCTCTCAGCCTCAGCTCTTCATCGACAACCGGCAACGCCAATAAATGGTGCGATGTCAATAGCACAATCGCCTCCTCCAACGTCTGATTTTCCCTTAGGCTCACGGCCCCCTTGGTCATCACATCCCCAATCGTTGACTTAGGGTCTTTTAACAACAACGTCCGCGTCGGCACAACCCCTTGCAGTTTCTCGTTGTCATCGACCACATAGAAATAGATCACCTTTTCATCAATTTTACGCTTCCTGAGCGATTCAATGGCGTCCTCGATCGTCTGATCTCTCCTAAGCATCGTATGGATCGGAATCGCAAAGTCTTTCACAGGTCTAGAATAGTCGGTATGAGTCATGATCGCTCCCAGCTTTATACGTAAAAAAACATTTAGTTTAGCGTTATACCACAAGGAATCATTTGAAGTAAGCCCCGCCTTTCACTCATTTTAGCTCTATCTCAAGGGATTAGAGGTGCAATTTCAGTCGATTCCACTAGATTTATGTAATAATTAATAATTTGATTTAACGCTTAACACCTAATAATCACTGAATTTTTTTATCAAAAACATAAACATTTAAATTTATTGAATACAGAAACGATCAATCAGTTGACTTAATTTGCCCTCTTTTTGTAAAATAATTGCCAAGTAAAAGCAACACTTTACACGCAAAAGAAATCGTATTGTAAAAAATATTTTTTTAACACAAGTCTAGTCCCGCACACATAGAATCAAGCGGGCTGGAATATAAAGTTCTGGAGGAACTTATGGCATCATCATCTATACCAAATTCTGTTGATAAACAAGCAATGGCTCACCAGCTCCCTATCTTAACTGAAGGTCTAGTAATGGCTGGAGCAGCTCTAGCTACAGTAACTACGTTAACTGAGCAGACCAACGATGTTCAAATACAATTAGCAAACGATCCAGCTTCTGAAACGACAATTGCTTCACTCGGTCGATTAGTCGACAAGACTGTCGCTTTTGCTGAATCACTCGGAAGAAACGATGGACTATTTTCAAAACACAATCAAATCAATGATCTAGTTAATGGTAGAA
Source organism: Parachlamydiales bacterium (assembly GCA_020053915.1). Taxonomy (GTDB): domain Bacteria; phylum Chlamydiota; class Chlamydiia; order Chlamydiales; family Rhabdochlamydiaceae; genus JAGVMG01. Next base: position 25,865 of record JAGVMG010000039.1, read on the forward strand.
AAGCATCTCCGCATGCTCCTGAAGTAGTAGCTGCGCCGAAAATCACCGGTGACAAATCAGGTCTCTTACAAGGTACTAGAGATGTTCTATTCAAAGAACTTCATACAGTAACATTAGAGGCCAACGGTAGAAAGAATGATTTAATTACAAAAATCACTCAATTTGATGACATCGATTCTGAATTAGTTCGCGGATTAGCTTTGCAGACAAGCTTACAGCTTAAAGTAATTGAAAGTGAAATTAAGACAGTATTCTCTACGACTCGTATTGACTCAGCTGCACAATCTCTCAATCAGATGAACGGAGAGATCTCACGTGTTGCAAAATTCTTTCCTAAAGCTGGATTCATCGCTACAGCTAGAGCTCAAGTTCAAACTCTTGGCGCTCAGCTGAGCGATTTAAATAATGAACGTCAAGCTAACGAAGCTGCAAAAGCTCAAGCTGATGCTGCTGCTGCTGCTGCCGCACAAGCTAAAGCTGATGCTAAAGCTGCTAAAGCTGCTGATAAGAAAGCTGCTGCAAAAGTTCAAGTTGATCCAGCCTTTGAGCAAATGGTTGCGTCGACAGTTGCTGCGATGAAAAATGCTGGCTTACCTCAGGGTCTTATTGATCAGGCTGTAACTAACATGCGCGCTAACCAGACTCAAAAAGCTCCATCTACACCATTGAAAGCTGACAGCAGCTCTAGCTCTGACAGCAGCTCAACAACAGATAGAACTTCTGACTCATCTAGCAGCTCAAGCTCGACTGTTCAAGCTGGTTCTAGTGATCAGGCTCCTGCTCGCACCACGACTGATATCTTTGGTGAGAACGAAGCCCTGTTTGATTCTCTTGGAGATGTTGGTTTTGAAGAAACACAACAAGGACCTGATTGGTCTAAACTAGCAACAAAGTCTACTAAGACTCCGGCTGCTAAGCCTGCTAAGCCTGCTAAGACTTCTACGTCTTCTAGCACGCCAGCAGTAACACCTGCTCCAGCAAGAACAGAAGCTAGTTCTTCATTGGACTGGTCGTCATTTGCTACTGCGAAGAAGAAGCCTTCTTCTAAGGGTGCAAAAACGCCAGCAACTCCTGCTCCTGCACAAGGAAATACAGAAGCAAGGTTGATTGAAAATGCGACAAAAGCTTTAGCAAAAATTAGCGAAAATCACATCGAAATTAAGAAATCTAAGTTCAAAGAAAAAGTTAAAGATGCTGTTGCGAACCTGAACTCATCGCAGACAACTGATTTTGAAGTTGCGTTCAAAAAAGAAGCGGGCAAAACTTTTGAAAAAGCGCTAAAGAAAGCAGCGAGCGGTGATAAAGATGCTCGTGCAACTTTCATTGACCACATCGACACTGTTCTTACTAACTTTGAGAGCGCAGCTCTGAAGAAGTAAGTTCCAGGCATCTTCTTGAGTTAACGCTTAAGAAGAGTGTTCTTTCTAGAGACAGGTTGTGTAAACAACCTGTCTCTTTTTTTTTGTCATACTGCGTCCACTCCCCATTTGGAAAAATTCCTGCCTCTGAACGAAAAACAGATTCTTGAGACTGTTTATATATAAACACTTCCTTGCATCTTTTCCTAGTAATCGGCGATAATCTCTCCCATGAAAGACTCACATACAGACACATCTTGGGAATCCTCTTCGGACTGGTACGATAAGACCGTAGGAGCCCAAGGGCATTACTACCACCGGCAGGTCGTTTTGCCGGGCACTCTCAAATTGTTAGGATTAAAAGCGAAAGATGCTTTACTTGACTTAGCCTGCGGCCAGGGAATTTTGGCGCGTCAGATCCCCAAAGGAGTTTCCTACCTGGGAGTCGATGCATCGAGGTCTTTGATCCAAAGTGCTAAGAATGCGAAAGTCCACCCTTCACATGCCTTTGCAGTATACGATCTCAATCTCCCCGTCACTCTCGACCATCCGCCCTTTACCCACGCAGCCTGCATCCTTGCATTGCAAAACATCGAATCCCCTGCGGCGCTTTTTCAAACAGCCTTTCAGGCGCTCAAATCCCAAGGGACCCTGGTTCTTGTGATCAACCACCCGTGCTTCCGGATTCCTCGCCAATCTCATTGGGGAATCGACCCTCAAAAAAAACTGCAGTACCGGCGTCTAGATCTGTACATGAGCGCTTTAAAAATCCCCATTCAGACCCACCCCAGTCAGCAGAAGGAGTCCCCGACGACCTGGTCGTTCCACCGCCCCCTCTCTGCGTACAGCAAACTGTTGAAAGACGCGGGATTTAAGATTAGTGCGATCGAAGAATGGTGTTCAGATAAGAAGAGCACGGGGAAAATGGCATCGCTTGAAAATCGAAGCCGCCAGGAATTCCCTCTGTTTTTAGCCATTGCGGCTGAGAAAGTTTAAGACTGCTCTTCTTTGCGCCGCTTGTGGCGCTCCTCTTTTTCAATCTGACGATGACGTCGTCTGTCATCCGCCTCTCGGTACCGCCTCTCTTCGATCTGGGTTTCTGGAAGAACAGGAGGCACTTCAACAGGCCGCCTCTGTTCATCGACGGAAACAAAGGTGAAATAGGCAGACAAGATGTGTTTTTTTGCACCAGTCTGATAATGCTCAGCGAGCACTTTGACCCCGATCTCCATTGAGGTGCGCCATGCGCGGTTGATCGAGGCTTTAAAAATCAGAATATCCCCCCGTTCCGCGGGGGCAAGAAAATGCATCGAATCGACAGAGACTGTCACGCAAGTGTGCTCACTGTGACGTTCTGCGACAACAAGAGCAATCCGATCGAGGGTCGCCATGACGAGCCCTCCGAAAACTGTCCCATAGGAATTGAGGTCATTGGGAAACACCTTGTAAGTGTGGTCGTGAATCGCCGAAGCGGAAACAGGCTTTCCTTTAAGTCCTGACATAAACAACGCTCTCTTTGTTAACTTTAGTATAACAAACGACTGATTATTTTAATCTAATTCACTAAATTATTTTCGAATCTACTATCTGTGCTTTCTGTGTTCTCCATGTTTAGCTTTCCTTTTTTAGCAGGAGCACACGCCACTCCACATTTTTTTGATGCCAAATGGGAGGATGTTGAGGTATGATGCGGAAAAAAAGATCGGGAATGAACGAACATGTGTGGCATTTTTGGATATGTCGGCCCGCGCAATCCTGCGCAGCTGTGCTTGAGCGGGCTTAAAAACCTCGAATACCGGGGATATGATTCGGCGGGAATTGCCGGCGTTTCTCAAGGCAAGATGTATTCGTGCAAAGAAGTAGGGAAGATCTACGCGCTCGAAGAAGCCCTGAAACACACTGCCCTTTATCTCGATATGGCCATCGCTCATACCCGATGGGCCACCCATGGAAAGCCCACTAAAGAAAACGCCCATCCGCATTTCGATCAAACCCAGCAGATTGCCGTCGTGCATAATGGGATCATCGAAAACCATGCCGAGCTCCGCGAGATGCTTCTTGCCAAGGGCAAAGAATTTTATTCCGACACCGACACCGAGGTCATCGCCCAACTCGTCTCTGATTGCTACGCTGGGGATCTTCTCGCGGCCGTTCAAAAAGCCCTCTCGATGCTCCATGGATTTTGGGGGATCGCTCTTATCCATCAAAACCACCCGCACCAGATCATCGCCGCCGCAAGAGAAAATCCGATCGCGATTGGCCACAACCCCGTGCGCCATGAAGCATTTGTCTCCTCCGATGCTAATGCCTTTGATGAAAAGGATCTCGATGTGATGTTCCTGCGCAATGATGAAATTGCAATCATCACCCCGGAAAAAGTGGATGTCTTTGATGCGAGCTCGTCTAGAGTCCAGAAAAACACAGAAAAGCTCACGACGGAAAGTGCGGTGATCTCGAAAAACGGCTATGCCCACTTCATGCTCAAAGAGATCTCTGAACAGCCTCAAACGATCCAGCAAGCGATCCATAACCGGATGATCCCTGACTTTGGAACAGCGGAATTTGAAAACCTCACCTTTTCCCCTTCCGATCTTCTCGCTGTCCGCCGCATTGTAATCCTCGCCTGCGGCACTTCGTGGCATGCAGGGCAGATCGCAGCCTCTCTTCTAGAAGACAAGGCGCGCATCCCCACTCAAGCCGAGATTGCTTCAGAATTCCGTTACAAAAATCCGATCATTTCTGAGGATACCCTCGTCATCGCGATCTCTCAATCGGGAGAAACCCTCGATACAATCGCAGCCGTACGCGAAGTGAGAAGCAAAGGGGCTAAGGTTCTCGCCATTTGCAACGTCCGCAATTCGACCCTCACCCGAGAGGCCGACTGCACACTCTTTTTACGCGCCGGACCTGAAATCAGCGTCTGCTCTACGAAAGCCTTTACGAGCCAGCTCGCCGTTCTCTCTCTGTTTACCCTGATGATGGCGCGCCTACGCCATATGAGCAAAGAAGAGGGACAAGCTTTTATCCATGAACTCCAAGCCCTGCCCGAAAAAGTCGAAATGGTCCTCCAGCAAAAAGAGACGATCCGTCTCTTAGCAGAGCGCTATGCGCATTTCCCCCACTTCTTTTTCTTGGGGCGCCACTACATGTTCACCACAAGCTTGGAAGCGGCTCTCAAACTTAAAGAGATCAGCTATTTGAACGCTCAAGGTTATCCCGCTGGCGAGATGAAGCATGGACCGATCGCCCTAGTCGATTCCGAAATGCCCATCATTGCCCTCTGTGGCAACCTCCACACTTTCCCCAAGCTTCTCAGCAACCTCATGGAGGTCCAAGCCCGAGGAGCTCCGATTCTGGCCTTAAGCCCTGTAGGATCGCCCCAGATCGAAAAGATCGCCTCCCACACCCTCTGGATGCCTCCTGTCTGCGATGAGCTCGCCAGCATCCCCTATTCAGTCGCCTGCCAGCTTTTGGCCTACTACGTGGCTCTCAAGCGCGGTACGGACATTGACCAGCCCCGCAACCTCGCCAAGTCTGTCACTGTCGAATAACGCATTTAAGTCACTTAAAACCAGCAATTTACATTAATATTGCCGCCATTTACTCTATTATATTAATAACGACTCAGTTTCAATGCTTTAAGCGCTTTAATATTCGTTTATATCGATTTTAATTCAAATTAAATACAAACTTTGATATAATTAAGATATATATTTTAAGCAAAGGTAATTTCATGCCATCTTCTACACGTTCTGTTTCTCTGAGAGAAGCTCCTCCTGTTTTCGTTACCATCGGTAAAACCCGCTATCAGCTGGAAGTGACCGATGAAAAGGGACGCGTGGTCAATAAAGAGCGCGATTGGGCACCTATTGCGAAAAAGATGTTTACAGGTCAACCCCAAGCTCCAGTTCTCTTCGCCACCCTCGAAGGAGACTTTTCTCCCGTGGACAAAAAATGCAAAGCAGAAGAGCGCTCTGTCAAAATCAAGAAAATGAAATACGATGAGGATACTGACGCTACAAAATACGCTAATAAAATCGAGATTGAACCGAAAACGAAGAAAAAGATCGAAAAGACAATCGGCAAACTCCTCGGCTCTTACGCGCCCGCCAAACCCTCAAAGACGGATATCGACGCAATGGATGAGGCTTCTGATGAGGACTCTTCAATTGACGACATGGACGAGGAAGAAGAAGTAAAATCCATTAAGCTCCCCGCTATTCCTGCATTTCCAGAGAAACCAGCGAGCGACGCTCTCGAAGCTAAGGCAAGTCTCCCTCTTTTTTTGAACAACCATGGGCTTGCAACGACACCAGCTAATGACCTCTTTTCTCAGATTCAAGCCCAAGCAAGCGGGATGACAAAAAAAACTGCGATCGATTCTTCAAAGTTAAGACAAAAGACCGCTGAGAAGCTCGCCAAAACACCGGCGAATCAAATTAGCCAAGAAGACTGCACTAAAATGCATGCAATTCTTCTTCCCACCAACAAAAGCCTGCTACTGACAAGTCCTAAACCTTTCTTACGTTCTGCTAAAACTCTTAAAGCTGCTGAAGTAAACGCTCTTTTTGCTCCTGGAAAACCCGCCCCTGCCCCAGGATCAACGGAAGCCAAGCTGCTCACTCAAGCGTTTGCAAACTACATGTACAACGCAACCAATTCGGGTGCCCACCACGATTACCCTCCTTTCTTTTACGAAGCACTCGACGCAGTGCTCAAAGATGACAAAAAAGTGGACGGAATAGTGATTGTTAAAGGCGCGAAGCCAAACTTTAAGATTGTCCATGTCGGTACGCGCACAGGAACACTCAACCCAAGCCGCTCCATATTCCTAGGCGAACATGCAGCAACTGGCTACAGCCAATTCGATCGATCAACTTTAAATGGCATCACAACAGATCCCTCTATCCTCGCTCATAGTGCGGATGCCAAAATCGCGACTCATTACAGAGACAAACAAGTTAAAATTAAAGACAACGGCGACTGCGCCGCAGAATCTTTAGCGGATGCCCTCTTCCAAAAAGATAAGCAGTATTATTCTAAAGCAGCCTGGGACATCAAAGTCAAAGAAAAGGGACTTGAGCTGCGTCATGATGTCATGAATCACCTTTACGAAAATCCTGAAAAATTCCATGAAGAGAGTGACTTTGCGCAAGTGATCTCAGCGTTTAATCAACTTATGTCAAATAAGTCCGCATTCAAAACTGGAATCCCAGACAAAAAGACAAGAAAAGCCATCGAAAAACTGACAGGACGCACTCCGGCAAAATACACCGCAGAGGAAAAAAACTTCCTAATCCAAACCTATGCCCTCTACGGCGCTACACCAAAGCGTTCCTTAGACGGTCTATTCTTCCTCGGCTTTGCAAAATTGACAGATCACCAGATCGTCGTTGTGAAAAAAGTGGCTGGAAACGCTCAAATCGCTTCTCTCTATACAAAAGAGCCCATTGAAGGGATCAAAAAAGAAGAATGTTTATTCATCTATTACAAAGATCCAGCGGATGGCGCGTCAACAGGACACTATAACAGCTTGAACCGCGGACATAAATTCTTTAAGGATGGCAAAGAATGCAAAATCAATGGAATCATTAAACAATACAATGCGATCAACCTCGCCCCAAGTTTCCACCGCAATGCCTTAATCGAAGCGCTATCTGACGAGGAGCCCGATACAGCAGCTGTGAAACAATGTTTAGATAACGTCAAGGAACACGACATCCAGGGTTATCTCGCACTCCAAGCCCATTTCGGAAAACCTGCTTTAGAAAAGGGTGCAAGTGCCATCACAAAGCTCTTAAAAGGGCCGAAGAACCTTAAAACGATAATGCAAACAGGTTCCCACTTGGAATCGCGCGCGAAATTCTACGCAACCTTAAAGGGATTTAAAACTGGAGACGCAGAATTCATCCAAAAGAGAATTATAGAGCTAAAAAAATGCGATCCAGTCAGCTACTTAATGCTAGAAGAGCTCCTAGAAGGAAAAGCTCCGGAAAGCAAGGTTAAAAAAATTCGTGCAATGCATTCGAAAAAGCCCATGGTTTACTTCGAAAAAGAGATCGAAAAACGCCCTTACCTCTCTGCTCGCGCTGCATTCTTTCAAGCCTTAGAGAAGGCGCGTACAACAACGAGTCCAGAGAATGAAAAAGCTCTAGTAAAGGCAATCAAACGCTTAGAAAATAAAGATTTACAGGGCTACTTAAGCCTCACGGAGATGTATAAGCTAGGTAGCACCGCGCTTGCTCAGTCATTGATTAATTCAACAAGCACGACAGAACAGATCGTCTATGCCATCAAGCAAACAGCGCGAACTGAGTCTTACTTATCCGCATATCAGATCCTGGCTAAGGCGATAAAAGAATTCGCTAAAGACACTAAAAACAGTGAAAAGAAAGCGGCTCTTATACACGCGATTGAAAATCTCAAAGCTACGGATCCCCTCTCATATATGAGAATGAGTATCAGTATAAAGCAAGCAAAACCTGAAGATCATCTGGATCTGGTGCTCGCAAATGCAAAGACTAAACCATTATTTCCAGCGTTCCCCGCAGAATACACTAAGGTATTCGCGGCAAGAAGAGACTTCTTCCAAGCCTTAAAACTGCACGAGCTCAAGACAGGAAAAGCTTACAAAGCGAGCGTCGCAGATGCTCTTGCTGAATTAAAAACAAACGATCGAAATGGTTACGCAATCGTATGTCAGCTTGCCGGCGGTGAAAAAGCGCTTAAAAAAGATAGAGCTCTTTTAAAAGCGATCACCCTCGATAAATTCCAAGAGAAACTGTTTGCATCTGCAGCAGTGGCAAGCCACAGTTCAGAAAGTGACAGTTCCAGTTCAGAAGAAGAGTCTATCAACGCGATCGAACTAGGCTCCAGCGGCGACGATACAAACAACCCTTTCAATCTCAATGATAGCTCCGATGACGACAGCGGCATAAGAAGCAGTGACGAAGATGCACCCCTCCAATTACTCGAAATCGACGACGACGGCACCGGCGTTGGCTTCTCAAGCGACGACGACTAAAAGCAAAATACCCCCCCCGGTCAGGCGGCGCTCGAGAAATCGACCCCTCCTGGTCTTTAGGAGCCATTCCCACAAGGAATGGCTCCTTTTTCATTAAAGGACTTGTCAACTTCAGCATAAAGATGAAATAATCCGATTTATACCGAACTTGTTTCAAAATTTGGATTTCAGCTGCGATGCCATCTTCATCTTTGCGGTCGACTCCATCGACCATGTGCTTAGCTCTGGTCTGATTCATCGACCGCAAATCTGAAGCGCCCGCTTTTCCAAAACTCAAATTTTGAAACACGTTTGGTATACCAAAACAACTTATAACAAGCGGTTTTATGAGCACGCATGCCGAGAACCAAGAAGAGCGGGAACGCAACGCGCCTATAAAGCGCGAGGTGATTTACCAAGGGCGCACTATTACACTAAGATGCGATACGTGGAAGGAACATACTTGGGACATCGTCTTGCATCCAGGAGCTGTCGTGATTATTCCAATTACGTCGGAAGGGAAAATCTTAATGGTGAAGCAATGGCGCCGGGCGGTAGGGAAGATCCTGATCGAGCTGCCTGCAGGCACATTGGAAGAGGGAGAGCCCGTGGCGGTGTGTGCGCAACGAGAGCTGCAAGAAGAAACGGGCTATAAGTCGAATGAACTAATTTCTTTAGGGGGCTTTTACAGCGCACCCGGGTTTTGCTCCGAGTATCTGCATCTTTTTCTCGCATTAGAGCTCGAAGCTGAGCCTTTAGAGCCAGATAGCGATGAGGCGATCGACGTTATTTCTGTGACCCTTTCTGAAGCTTGGGATCTGATCAAAAACCAACACATTTGCGATGCCAAAACCATCGCGGGAGTCGCACTCTATGCTCAATTCCAATCCGCGTAAATCCACCTCAGCGCTCAAAGTGGTGCTGAGCATTTTTGCTTGCTTGATCGGGGTGGGAATTGCCCTCGTTTTCTCGGCGCCCAGCATCCTTTCGACCTCTTGGGGCACGCGACTCTTAATGGAAAAACTCGATGCGCGCTTTCAAGGCAAAGTGACAGTGCAGAAGCTTGCGCTTACCTTTTGGGGCGCTCAGTCGATCGAAGGGCTGCAAGTGCTCGATCAGCAGAATCAGATTCTTCTAGATTGCCCTTTGTTCCAAACGGATCAGGCGCTCTGGAAAATTGTCCTTTCTCACAATGTCGGTCATGCGGTGCTGACCCGTCCTCATGGTTATGTGCGCAATGCACTTCCAAAAATGGCACGCGGACAAGAACTTAATATGTTTTGTGCGGGATTTGTAGGAGCATTTGGGTGGGATATTTCGAATGTGCGCAGCAACTTCTCTGGATTTTTGCATGTCGAAGAGGGCAATGTCGATGTCTTAAGCGCCGGGATCGATCCGATCTATTTTCAACATCTCAATCTCGATCTTGCAGTCCCCTCGAGCGAAGATGAAATCGATCTGAAGCTGCATTGCACAACGCAACAAAGCAAACAAACGGGAACTGTCGATATCCTAGCGCATCTCAAGGAGAGGAATGCAGCGCTTCCTCAGATTTCGATCGATGCGACACTCAATCAACTTCCGGTCCAGGGGATCGATCAGATTCTCAGTCAGTTCGAGCCGAGGTTGAACCGAGTGCTGTTTTCTGCACTGGGGCCAACTGTCAATATGCATTTAAAAGCAGATTCCATCCAGCAAGCGTTTAATCTTAGCTGGGATATCAAATCTGCCAACCTCACTGCATCCATTCTCGCGCGTGCAGAAGGAAATCAGATCACACTGACCTCTCCTGCTTTAATCAACTTTACCTTAACTCCCGAGTTGAGCGCGCAGCTGCCCATTGCCGATCTGAAATTATCTCAAGCGGTCTCTTTTGGGCTTAAACTCGATTCTTTAAACGTTCCTCTCGATCACAGTTTAAAGGGTCTTTCCTTCGCGTTGCAACTCAATGCTTCCCAGCCGATTTCTTTTACTTTAGAAAAGCGCCCGATGGTGATCGACACTGTCCATTTCGATGTTGTTTCAGGAAAAGCGCAAGGGGAAATGCATTTTCAAGGGGCTGTGCTCGCTCACTTTTCTCAAGTCTCAAGCAATCTCCAGGTACAAGGAACCTATTCTCAGTCGCTTCTTCAAGGAAAACTCCAAGTTAACAAACTTCCCGTCGATCTCTTAAAATCCAAAGAGCCTCTGTCTCCTTATGTGGGAGAAACTCTCGATGGCACTCTCGCCTTTTCGATTGCTGAGGAACAAAGAAAGCTCGAGCTGACTGTAAAAAGTCCGCTCGTACAGCTAGGTCCTGCCGAGATCGCTATCGACAAGGGGTTTCAGATTCTCTCCCCCGCTCCCTTTACCTATCTCTTGAAAGCCCAGGCAAACACACCTGTCCAAGGCACCATTCAAGGGTCCGTGATGCCATTAAAAGAGGGGCAATATAAAGGCAAAGGAGTTATCCAAATTCCCCACTTTTCTTATGAGACACTCTCTCTTAGCCAAGGCGCATTCCCTTTTCAATTCGACACCTCCTCTCAATCTGCCTCTTTCGAGATCGCAGCTCAAATCAAAGAAGGCGATCAGCCTCCTGGCACCCTAAAAGGCTCTGGAAAACTTGCCACCACTGGATTGCAAGCCTCACTCGATGCTCAAAATTTCTCGACCCGTTTTCTCGAAGTGTTCAGCAAAGTCCCTTTAGTTGCTTGGATTGGACCCTCTGTGCAATTTCAGCTTCAGTTTTCTCAAAACCAGCAACAACAAAGTTTTGCTCTGAAAGGTTCGAGCGCTGAGGCAATAGTTGATCTCGCATTTACATCCGATGCTCAAGGGATCAAACTCCAAGGCAATAATGCTCGAATCCAATGGACCTTAACCCCCGAGCGCTATCAAATCATAGACAATTTGCTCTCAGGGCAAAAAAAGGGTCAAGAGCCTCCGTTTTCACTGAATGGATCCGCGCAATTTCAGTTGTCTCTCACTAAACTCTTCATCCCGAAAAAACAAGACTTGAACTTGGATTATGCAGCGCTGCAGATTGCAACCTCCGGAAAGACAAGTTCTCTTTCCATTCTCGATCGCACCTCCCAAGAAAAAATCCTTTTTTCAGAACTTAACTTCACCCTCAACCGAGAACAGATCAATTTTCCCATCCAATTGAATGTCTCCACGCAAGTCTCTACAGAAAGCGCGATGAAAAACCAAAAAACCACAGCGAAGTTGGGTTCTCTTAACTTGAATGGTTCTTTTTCTGGCGTAAGCGACACTTCCTCGAAAATCGATATGAACATTGTCCAGTTCCCCTCGCGTGTGTTTGACCTGATTGCTCGAACGCAAGGCGCTGTGAATTTCCCATTTACGACTGTCTTTGGTGAGACCCTCAATGCTAATCTCTCTACCGAGTTTAAACAGCTTAGTGGCCCACTTAACTTAAGCTTAAATTCGGAGCGCGCCCGCATCTCCGTCATTGGAAAACTCGTAAATGGAGCCCTTGTCCTCGACAAGCCGCTGCATGCTCAGGGCACCCTCACACCTGAGGTGAGCCGTCTCCTACTCAAAGAGGTCAATCCCCTGTCGATCTCCTACATCTACGCGCAAAATCCCATTTCCCTAGAAATCTCTCCGAAAGATTTCTACCTCCCCCTCTACCCTTTTCAACTCGAGCGGATCCAGATTGGATCCGGCAGGCTTGAGCTTGGCAAAATTAACTGCCACAATGAAGGAAACCTCAACGCTGCATTAGGTGTTCTAAAATCCAAGCAGTTTGAACAAAAAAAGGAACTCGTCCTCTGGTTTGCTCCTGCAGATTTTCATCTCTCTCAAGGGAAAATCGATCTCGAACGCACTGAAATTCTTCTTTCCAACACCTTTGACATCGCTATCTGGGGGAAAATCGACCTCGTGAAAGACTACGTCGATATGGTTCTTGGGCTTACAGCTCCCACCCTAAGAATGGCCTTTGGGATCAAAGACTTGCCAGAAGACTATGTTCTAACCATTCCGATGAAAGGCCCTTCCAACAATGTCCAGATCAACAAAGGCAAAGCCACCACAAAAATCGCGCTTCTCCTCGCCTGGCAGCAAAAAGGAGCCGCAGCTGAAGCTGCCGGCGGACCTGCAGGCGCAATCCTCGGCGGAATCTTAAATAAAGTTGGCCCCTTGCCCGGCAATGGAAATGTGCCTCGCGCAAAACACCCCTACCCCTGGGAAATGGGCCGCCGTGGAAAAGAGAGCTCTCAGCTCGAGCCGTCTGGCAAGAAGAAGCACTTCAAGGCTAAGGAAAGACCGATCAAGCAGATCATGAAAGTGATTCGATAACCGGTACGCTGAGGCTCATTTTTATGGATTTTTTTAAAAATAGAAAGCATTCTAGATAAGCATGGTATAAATTTTTATTTGTGATAGGCGATTTTTGATGGAGTGTGGCTGATGCCTAGAGAAGTACAGATTCTAGACGGTGTTGAAGCAGTGAAGACAATCCCAGAAGATTATGGGGTAGCTTTAGAGACAATCGTGAACAAAATCAAGGCGGCTCAAGTAAGAGCGATAAGGGCGGTCAATTTTGAACTTGTTGCAGTATACAAGGACATTGGGCAGATCATCCATGAGAAGCAAAGTAGAGCTGCATGGGGTGCCTCTGTAGTCGAACGATTGGCAAAGGATTTAAAAAATCAGTTCCCTGCCATCAAAGGATTTTCATCGCGTAACCTATGGCGGATGAAGGACTTTTATCTTTCTTATTGCGAAAAAGAGAAACTGACAGCACTGCTGGCAGAAATTAGTTGGACCCATCACGTCTATATTCTTGAAAGATGTAAAGATCCTTTGGAGAGAGAGTTTTACATCCGCATGTCGAAGCGAAACGGTTGGAGTTATCGCACTCTCTTAAACCAGATTGAGAACAAAGCTTTTGAAAGGATGATGGCCAGCCAGGAGAATTTTGAAACAAATCTTCCTGTACAAGTGAGTCAAGAAGCTAAGCTGTCGGTTAAAGATGAGTATGTGTTCGATTTCCTGGAACTCGGAGATGAGTACAGCGAACGAGAATTAGAACGGGCAGTTGGCAGGAATATCGAATCTTTTTTGCGTGAGGTTGGAAACGCCTACACCTTTATTGGATCTCAGTATCGCTTAGAGGTAGGTGGCCAAGATTTTTTTATTGATATCCTTTTGTATCACCGAAAACTTAAATCTTTGGTAGCGATTGAACTGAAAAGAGGAGCCTTCCTTCCAGAATACGTGGGCAAAATGCAATTTTATCTGGCAGTACTCAATGATACGGTACGTCTTTCAGATGAAAATCCCTCGATTGGAATCATTCTTTGCAGAGAGAAGAAGCGAATGATCGTTGAGTATGCACTCAAAGACAGCAACAAGCCCATTAACGTGGCTTCCTATAAAATTGTGCAGCAACTGCCCCAGGAACTAAAAGACCAACTCCCGACCCCTGAACAGATTGAAAAGTTGCTTGAGCACATTGAATGAACTTTTCGCATGAAACTTTTCCGTTTTTTTACGGTGATTTCTATACGTACATGATTAAACTCAAGGGTCTGGTGATCTCGAGAAGCTTGGACTTCATCAAAAATGACACAAAGTAAATCTCCTGCATCGGAAAAAAAACCTACTCCAGCGCCTTTTTTAGCTTCTATCGCATCCCCCTTCGGGGACGAACTCCAAGAAATTGTCAAGGGCGCTGAGCCATCGATTGGATGAAAAAAAATCTTCTCTCTTTTCATAACGATTTCGAATTAAGCAATCGTCACATCTTTAGAGAGGTAGACCTCTTGGATGGCATGCAGGAGCTCGATTCCTTCTTTCATCGGCTTTTGGAATGCCTTGCGTCCTGAGATGAGGCCGCCGCCGCCGGCGCGCTTATTGATGACAGCGGTCTCGACTGCTTGGGAAAGATCGTTTTCTCCTGAGGCGCCACCGGAATTGATGAGAAGAATTCTTCCCATATAATCGTTAGCGACTTGGTAGCGGCACTCGTCGATCGGGTGATCGGAGCACAGAGTGGTGTACATCTTTTCTGTTTGCTTGCCAAACTTCAGCGCTTTGAAACCGCCGTTACCGGCTGGGAGCTTTTGTTTGACAATATCAGCGCCAAGTGTGCAACCGAGGTGGTTTGCCTGGCCGGTGAGATCAGCAGCTTCGTGGAAATCCTGAGAGGAGGTTTTGAAAGCGCCGTTGCGAAGATAACACCAAAGGATCGTTGCCATACCGAGTTCATGGGCTAAAGCAAAGGCTTGGCTCACCTCGATGATCTGGCGGCGGCTTTCTGGGGATCCAAAATAGATGGTGGCGCCAATAGCTAGACATCCCATTTCATGCGCTTGTTTGACAGAGGCGAAAAAAGTTTGATCGTAAGTGTTGGGATAGGAGAGGAGCTCATTATGGTTGAACTTGAGAATGAAAGGGATCTTGTGCGCGTATTTGCGGGCGACCATGCTGAGAACACCATAGGTGGTAGCGACAGCATTGCATCCCCCTTCGATGGCGAGCTTCACGATATTTTCCGGATCGAAGTACTCAGGGTTTGGTGCAAAGGAGGCTCCTGCGGAGTGCTCAATGCCTTGATCGACAGGAAGGATGGAAAGATATCCGGTGTTGGCAAGTCTGCCGTGAGAAAAGAGGGATTGTAAGCTGCGCAACACACGAGGCGAGCGGTCGGAGAGAGCAAACATCCGGTCGACCCAATCAGGACCTGGAAGATGCAGCTGCTGCTTCGGGATCGTTTTAGAGACGTGGGTGAGTAGATCTTTTGCTTTAGAACCGAGCCATTTTTCAATTTGCTGCAATGCCATACGCGTACTCTCCTTTTACGAGTAAAAAAAGGAGTGTACGCGAATGCCTATTCTTTTTTCAAATAGAACCTATCGCACGAGTTCATTTTCGATTTCTTCGAGGCGCTTTCCCTTGGTTTCAGGAACATAGCGCCAGATGACGATAAGAGCGATGATGCTGATTACAGCAAAAAGACAGAAGGTACTGCTCGTGCCGAAAATGCCGATGAGATCGAGAAAGATCAAGGAAATGAGGTAATTACTCATCCAACTCATGCCGACGGCAAGTGTCATCGCCTTGCCGCGCACGGCAAGAGGATAAATCTCTGCGATCAGAAGCCAGGTGATCGGACCTAAACCGATGGCAAAGAAGGCGACATAGCTCATGAGGCTAATGAGGGCAATCGGTGCGATAGCGGCGGATTTTAAAAAGAAGGCCAAGGAGAGGACGAGTAAGCTCACAACCATGCCGATAAGGCCTGTTAAGAGAAGAGGACGTCTCCCTAAACGGTCGAGAAGAAACACGGAGAAAAGTGTCGAGAGCACATTGATTACACCAATGCCCACTGACGCAAAAATGGCGCTTGATGCAGAAGCAAAACCTGCGATCTGAAAGATTTTTGGAGCGAAATAGATGACGGCATTAATTCCTGTGATCTGCTGAAAGGCGCTCAAAGCAAGCCCTAAGACTAAAACTAGACGGAGGCGAGATTGAAATAGCGTTTTCCAGCCCCCTTTTTTATGGGGAGAGGCACTGCGTTTCATCTCATCTAAACACGATTCCCATTGATGATCGATGCGCAATTTTTTTAAGGTGGCAATGCCTGATTCTTCTCGATGATGTTGTAGGAGCCAGGAAGGAGTTTCAGGCAGAAAGAGTCCTCCTATGAGTTGAATGAGCGCAGGAGCAAGTCCCCATGCGAACATCATTTGCCAATCTCCCGATTTAGCGTAGCCTAAGCTAATGAGATAGGCTGCTAAAATCCCCAATGTAATTGCCAGCTGGTTGAATGAGACGAAAGCGCCGCGGGAATGGGGAGGTGAGATTTCTGCGAGATAAAGCGGAGTGACAAGAGAGATCACTCCGATTGAAAAACCGGCGATAGCTCTTCCTGCCAAAAGGAGTGCATAAGAGGAAGCAAATGAGAGCAAAAGAGTGCCTGCAATACAGAGTGCTGCCGATAAGAGGATCGTTTTTTTTCGACCAAAGCGATCTGCACATGTTCCTGCACACAGAGCGCCTCCAAAGGCGCCAACGAGCAGCATGCTAACTACCCATCCTTCTTGAAGAGGTGTCAATCGGAATGCAGGGCTTAAGAAAATGAGGGCTCCTGCGACACAAGCGAGTTGAAAGCCGTAGAGAAAGCCGCCTAAGGATCCGATAAAAACCGAGTAGAGAGTATAAAACGTATATCTTTCTTTACGCATGAATTACCTCAACTTTTGGAGTTGTTTCGGTATAAAAAGTACAAAGTCGAGGTTACCCCACAATGTGCAACAACAGACTCTTTAAGTACTCCCCTTCGGGGTGTGCTAGGTTGATCGGATGGTCAAGCGCGAGCTGATGACGGGCTAAGATTTGAACTTCACGCCCAGCCTCCATCGCGGCTTGAAACACGATATTTTGAAACAATGCCTCAGAGATGAAATGGGAGCAAGAACAAGTTAACAACAAAGAGCGAGGAGCCATGCGTTGCATCGCTAGGCGGTTGATTTCTTTGTACCCGGAGCATGCGGCGATCACATCTCCTTTTTTCTTTGCAAAAGCAGGAGGATCTAAAATGATGAAATCGGAATCAAAGGAAGAGGTGCGTAAAAATTCAAAGACATCGGCTTGGATCATCTCGTGTTGTGAGGTGTCAAAACCGTTAAGCTCAGTGTTAAGTGCTGCTAAACGCAGAGCCTCTTCGCTTGCATCGACGCTAATAACATGGGAAGCTGAGCCTTTTAGCGCATAGAGAGAAAATCCGCCGCTGTAAGAGAAGCAGTTTAAGACTTTTTTTCCAGAGCTTAGTGCTCCAACCGTACGACGCATCTCGCGCTGATCTAAAAAGAAGCCCGTCTTTTGCCCTTTTTCTAAAGAGATCCAAAAGCGGATTCCGTTTTCTTTAACGGCAATCTGATCCTCACAGCTTCCATACAGAAACCCTTGGGTGTCAGATAACCCTTCCATCTTGCGCGCAGACGAAGTGGATTTTTCGTAGATCGCTTGCGGCTTTAAAAGGTCGATAAGGGTCTGTTGAATGAGAGGCCGGAGCCGTTCGATTCCCCAGGTGTTGATCTGGATCACAGCAACACTCCCATAAAGATCAACGATAAGCCCTGGAATACCATCCCCTTCAGCATGGATCAGGCGATAACAGTCGGTAACCGTGTGATCAATAAAGGTTTTTCTCAACTCAAGAGCACGCTGAAATTTTTCTCTTAGCACCTGTTCGATCGGCGCATCGGTAAAGGTCAGAATCCTTCCTGCGAGAGAATTGCTCGGATGAAAATACCCTTGGGCCAAAAACGTTCCCGTATGACTGAAAATCGACAGGATTTCCCCGGGTTCGATGGCAGGAAGGGAGTCGATTGCCCCGGAAAAGATCCAAGGGTGCTTTTTGAGCACCGCTTTTTCTTTTCCAGGTTTCAATGTGACTTGATTAAGCTTATCCATTGATGAGGGAGAGTTGGGGAGAGGATTTAGGAAGCTTTAACGTTTTTTTGCACGGGGCTAAAGCCTTTCCAATGAGGTCGCAGCCGGCAATATCTGTGATTTCCACTTCGTAAAATTCTCCAAACGCTTTGACTTTACGCCCATCGTTAATGATGATCTGCCCGTCGATTTCAGGACATTGTCCATAGAATCTTCCCACCATGAGGTATTCAGATTCTGGATGGTAGCCTTCGACGACAACTTTAAGCGTTTTTCCAAGGTAGGCTTGGTTTCTTCTATCGACCATTTTCATCTGAGTGGCAGCGAGTTTTTCATAACGCTGCTGCTTGATCTCTTCGCTGATATGGCCAGTCATTTTCGCGGACGGCGATTCCTCTTCGAGAGAGTAGGTAAAAATACCAATGTTGTCTAAAGGAGTGTCCTGGATGAATTGATTCAGCTCTTCAAATTGCTCTTCGGTTTCCCCTGGAAAGCCAACCATTAAACTCGTGCGGATTACAACATTCGGCACACGCTCGCGCAATTTTTCAATGGTGTCGATAATCTGCTCGCGCGATGTCTTGCGTCGCATCGCTTTTAAAATCGTGTTATTGATGTGTTGGATCGGCATGTCGAGGTACGGACAGATGCGCGGATCTTGCTGCATCAAGTCGATCAACTCATCGGTAATTTCATCGGGATACAGGTAGAGGAAGCGGATCCAAAACTCGCCAGGAATCTTAGAAAGCTCACGGACGAGGTCTTCCAAGCGGTCGGGTCGTGAGCTGCGGTCTTTGCCATAATCGCCTAAATCTTGCGCGATCAAGATGATTTCGTGCACCCCTTGTGAGAGAAGAGCGTTAAACTCTTTGACCACTTGATCTACGGGTTTGCTTTTCAGCGGTCCTTTAATTTTGGGAATGATGCAAAATGCACATTGCTTTGCACATCCTTCGGCAATTTTGAGGTAAGCATAGTGCTTTGGTGTGGAGAGCTGACGCGGAACCTCTCCCCATTCCAAGTAACTGCGCGCAGAGGTCACAGCTTCACCGGAATCTGCGGACTGTACAGCTTCTAAAATCTTTTCCATATCCCCCGAACCTAGAAAATAGTGGATCTTAGGGAACTGGGTTTTAAGCTCATCTTTGTGCTTTTGGACCATGCATCCTGCGACAATCACTTTTGCTTCCGGTTTTTTCTCTTGAAACATCGCATCGATTGCATCGCACGACTCTTGGCGCGCTGACGCGAGAAATCCGCAGGTGTTGACGATCAAAAAGTCGGCCTCTTCCATCTGGTCGGTCGGCTCCATGCCCGCCTTCAACAGGATGCCAAGCATCACTTCTGTATCGACGAGGTTGCGGGAACAGCCTAAGCTGGTAAAGAGGATCTTGTTACCTAATGAGGGGCGTTTTTTCATAATTTTTAAGGGGGTTGAGGGGATATTTATACCCCTTATTTCCTTTTTATGACTACTTAAATATAAGATGTTAAGATTAAACAACTTGCAACTATCCACTTTCCATTAATCCAAGAGCTGACTAATCTAACCTCTTAAATCTTGAGGTGACAGAATGCATCGTTGGCTCATACTCCCATTGATTTTTTTGCTCGCATTGACAGGCTGTGGAAAAAAGGCCGGATCTCCGCAAGAGCGGATTCGCGCTCAAGAGCTTAGTTTAAGTTTAAGCTCGGAACCGCCAACGCTTGATCCGCGCAAAGCGGTCGATACGACCTCTCTTGCAATTATCCGTCTTTGCTTTGAGGGGCTCATGGAGTTAAACGAAGCGGGAGATCCTGTTCCGGCTCTTGCAGAGCGGATCGAGATTTCAGAGGACCAAACAACCTATACGTTTTTTTTGAGGGACTCCTTTTGGAACGACGGGATTCCGGTCACAGCAAGCGATTTCGAGAGCACATGGAAAACGCTGCTCTCTCCCCTTTTTCCGTGTCCCTATGCAAGTGATCTTTATGTGCTTAAAAATGCACAGGCCGCCAAATTGGGACGCTGCTCGCTAGATGAAGTGGGCGTGCATGCACAAGATGCGAAGACGCTGGTGGTTCAGCTCGATCATCCGATCCCCTATTTTCTCTCATTGGTGGGAAGCCGGAGCTTTCCCGCTGTTCCCCAGCACATTACAAAGAACAATCCCTCTTGGGCAGAAAATGATGGGCCTCAGTTTATTTGCAATGGCCCGTTTCAGCTTCAGCGCTGGCGCCATAATGTCCAAATTGATCTGATCAAAAATAACACCTACTGGAATGCAGAGGCCATTCGGTTGCAAAAAATCAATTTAGCCCTGATTGAGGATGAGCAGACAAATTTAAGTCTGTTTGAAAATGGAGATCTCGACTGGGTCGGCAGCCCAGTTTCGAGCATTCCTTTGGATGCAACCGAGAGTCTTAAAAAAAAAGGAGAATTGGAAATTTTTCCAGTTCCTGGACTCTACTGTTATCTTTTCAACACGAAGCAATACCCCTTTACCAATGTCCACATCCGCAGAGCACTTAGTCTTGCAATTAACCGAAAGGCGATTGTCGATAACATCATGCAAAATAATCAAATTCCAGCACTCGCCATCATTCCGCCGAGTATGTGGAAACAGCCAGAAGAATACTTTCAAGACGCCGATCTAAAGAGAGCGCGCCAAGAACTGCAAAAAGGACTCGATGAACTGGGGACAACCTTAGAGGCACTCCCTCCACTGGCTCTATGCTATAACACAATGAGTGGACACCATAAAATTGCTCAGGCCATTCAAGGGCAATGGTTAGAGGCTTTGGGGATTAAGGTGGAGCTGTCTAATAAAGAATGGAAAGTCTTTTTGGATGAGCTCCGCCACTATCAGTTTGGGATCGCGCGGATGGGAGGCGTTGCTAGCTACAACGATCCGATGAATTTTTTTGAGCTATACCGTTATTTATCCAGTAGCGATAATTACACCCAATGGACAAATCCTATGTTCACGGAACTGCTCGAGCTTTCCGATCGCGCGAAAGATCCTGAAGAGAGAACTGCACTGCTGAAACAAGCGGAAAAAATTTTTATAGAAGACATGCCGATGGCTCCGATTTATTTCTATACGGGATGTTATTTGAAAAAAGACTATGTAAAAGGAGCTCAACTCAACGCCATTGGCTCGATCGATTTTAAATACGCTTATCTGGAAACTCCATGATCAACTACCTCCTCAAAAAAGGAAGCGTTCTCATCGCCTCTCTTTTTGTCATTACTACTCTGACCTTCTTTCTCATGCATGCGATCCCAGGTGATCCTTTTGTTCAAGACAAAGCCATTCCTGAAGAAATTTTGAAAGCGATGCACAAACACTATGGGCTCGATCAACCTTTGATCGTTCAGTTTGGAAAATATCTGCAGGGAGTGTTTACAGGTGAGCTCGGACCCTCTTTCAAATACCAGGGACGAACCGTCAATCAGATCATTTCTGAAGGGTTTCCCGTCTCTTTTTGTTTAGGGATTGAAGCCCTTGTTCTCGCGCTTTTCGGAGGGATTTTTTTAGGCTCTATCGCGGCATTAAAACATTTGCGCTGGCAAGATCAGGTTGCCATGGTGATCGCTGTGATTGGGATCTCTGTGCCCAGCTTTATTTTGGCAACCTATCTGCAGTATGTGTTTGCGATGAAGCTCGATTTGCTTCCCGTTGCTCGCTGGGGAACATTTAGTCAATCCATCCTCCCAGCCGTCTCTCTTGCAGCACTTCCCATGGCTTTTATCGCGAGGCTCACCCGTGCCAATATGGTCGAGGTGCTTCAGCAAGATTACATCCAAACAGCAAAATCCAAAGGGCTCAACTCTTTGCAAATTTTATTTAAGCATGTAATGCGCAATGCGCTACTACCAGTGGTCACTTATTTGGGGCCGTTGACTGCAGGAGTATTGACCGGCAGCTTTGCGATTGAAAAAATTTTTGGCATTCCGGGTCTTGGACAATGGTTTGTCATGAGCATTACGAATCGGGATTATACTGTGATCATGGGAACTACGATTTTCTATAGTGCTATCCTCTTGCTATCTATTTTTATCGTGGATATTTTATACTGTTTAATCGATCCAAGGATTCGCAAGGGAGGATAATGAGCGATAATGCCACGCTGTTTGAGCCGTTGGACTTAAAACAAAAGAATGCTGTCGAAGAGAGCTTGGTGGTTGAACCGATCTCTTATTGGAAAGATGCAAGGCGTCGACTTGCGACGAATCGCTCTGCAGTATTTGGGTTGATCACCTTAAGTGTTCTTATTCTTTTTGCAATTTTCGCTCCTCTCTTTTCCCCTTATACCTACTACGAAACTCAGCTTCAACTCAAAAACCTCCCTCCGAATAGTCAATTTTGGTTTGGCACTGATGAGCTTGGAAGAGACCTCTTTACCCGCTGCTGGTGGGGAGCGCGCATCTCCCTCTTTGTCGGAATTAGCGCTTCTCTCATCGATCTTGTCATTGGTGTTCTCTATGGAGCTTTTGCAGGGCTCGTCGGTGGCAAAACGCAAGAGTGGATGATGCGCTTTGCCGATATCCTTTACGCGATCCCCTATCTTCTCGTAGTGATTCTGCTGATGGTGGTGATTGGTTCGGGAATTACGACGATTTTGATTGCGCTCACCCTCACTGGATGGATCAATATGGCGCGGATTGTCCGCAGCCAGATCTTGCAGCTCAAGCAACTCGATTTTATCCGCGCTGCAGAAGCGCTTGGCGCCTCGCGATGGAGAATTTTACTTCGCCATCTGATCCCAAACACCATGGGATCGATCATTGTGACAGTCACCTTGACCATCCCCTCTGCGATTTTTGCAGAAGCTTTTTTGAGCTTTCTAGGGTTAGGGGTTCAAGCGCCGATCGCAAGCTGGGGCACGATGGCCAATGATGGGCTCTCAGCGTTGCGCTATTACCCGTGGCGTCTTTTTTTCCCCGCCACATTCATCAGCTTGACGATGCTCAGTTTTAATTTGCTAGGAGATGGGCTCCGCGATGCATTTGATCCGAGGCTCCGCATATGAGTCATCATCACAAGTTACTCGATGTTGAAAACCTCAACGTCAGCTTTCAAGCGCAAGGACAGCGTCTGCACGCTGTGCGCGGCATCGATTTCTCTCTCTACGAAGGGGAAACTCTTGGAATCGTCGGAGAATCCGGATGCGGCAAAAGTGCAACGGCCAAAGCGCTCCTAAAACTCATTCCTCCCCATACAGCCTCTATAACAGGTCAGGTTTTGTATGAGGGAAAAAATCTTGCGGCTTATTCTGAAAAACAGATGCGCACCATTCGCGGTAAAGAAATTGGAATGATCTTTCAAGATCCGATGACCTCTCTCAATCCGACAACGAAAATCGGAAAACAAATCGTCGAGGGGTACTTGCGCCACTTCCCGCATGTCTCGTTTAAAAAAGCTTGGGAAGAAGCGCTCGAGATGCTGCGCCTCGTCGGTATTCCCGATCCCGAAGAGAGGATGCACACCTATCCTCATACGTTGAGCGGCGGGATGCGTCAGCGGGTGATGATCGCACTCGCACTTTCTTGCAAACCCAAATTGCTCCTTGCTGATGAGCCGACAACGGCGCTCGATGTGACGATCCAAGCTCAGATCCTGGATCTAATGAAAGAGATCCAGAAAAAAACGCAGACAAGTCTGATTTTAATTACGCATGATTTGAGCGTTGTCGCACATTTCTGCGACCGCGTAATCGTTATGTATGCAGGGAAAATCGTGGAAAGTGCGACGGTTGATCAGCTCTTTTCTCATCCACGCCATCCTTATACTCAGCGCCTGCTCGCTGCCATCCCGCGTCTCGATCAACCTAAAGGTTCTCCCTTGCATCCGATCGAGGGTTCCCCTCCGAACTTAAGTCTTCCCCTCCCCGGATGTAGTTTTTGCGCGCGCTGTCCCTATGCCATGAACATCTGTACGGCAGAATGTCCTTCTCTCTATGCAATCGAGCCTGGACATGCGAGCGCTTGTTTCACCCACGACCCGAGAGCTTGCCGATGAAGCCACTTGTCCAAGTGAAAAATCTGAAAAAAATCTATCCGGTTGCCACGGGAACAATGACAGCGGTTGCGGATATTTCGTTTGAACTTTTTCCCGGGGAAACGCTCGGACTTGTCGGAGAGTCGGGCTGCGGCAAATCGACAACAGGAAGATGTCTTTTAAGACTCGAAGATCCCACGGCGGGAGAGATTCATTTTGACGGAGTGGATCTTATCCACTGCAACAAGGAAGAGCTGCATCACTTTCGCAGGCATGCTCAGATCATCTTTCAAGACCCTTACGCCTCACTCAACCCTCGGATGAATGCCTTAGAGATCATCTCTGAGCCTTTGCATATTCACAAGATCGCACGCGGCGCGGCGGCGCAGAAAATCGTCTCGGAACTGCTCGATCTCGTGGGATTATCTCAGACCTCTTTACGCAGATACCCTCATGAGTTCAGCGGCGGACAAAGACAGCGCATTGGGATCGCGCGCGCTCTAGCTCTCAATCCCAGATTCATCGTCTGCGATGAGCCGATCTCCGCACTCGACGTCTCTGTCCAAGCGCAAATTGTCAATCTCTTAAAGCTGCTGCAGAAGGAAAAGGGCCTTACCTATTTGTTCATTGCCCACGATTTGGCGATGGTGAAATACATCTCTGATCGGGTCGCCGTGATGTATTTAGGACATATTGTGGAACTGGCAACAGCTGATGATCTCTATAAAAACCCACTGCACCCCTACACACAAGCTCTTTTGGCCGCGATTCCCATTCCCGATCCCAAAGTCGAAAGAAATCGCTCAAGTCTCGTGTTAAACACAGAACTCACACCGCAGGTCAAGCAAACATCAGGATGCCCCTTTGCAGGCCGTTGCCCTAAGGCTCAAGCGATCTGCCGTGAGAAAAATCCCTCGCTTGTCCAAATAAGCCCGCAGCATTACACCGCGTGTCATTTCGCTTAAGTGCAGACCCAAACGCGACAAGAAGCTTGGCGTAAGACTTTCTCGGCAATGGGTCCGAGACCTTGATTCAGGTGAGAAGTTTTGCGCGCGCCTAAAACCACAAGATCGAACTTCCCCTTACGCGCCACCTCTAAAATCGTCTCTGAGATAGAACGGGATCTTATGATTTTGAGTTCGATCTCCACGTTAAATTCCCGCGCGATTGCCTCAGCTCGTTTGAGGATGGCATTCACTGTCTGTATCCGATGCTGCAAATGAAGATCTAAGGGAAGGGACGAAGGGATATCGAGTACGTGGATCGCGAAAATCTTGGCCTTATGCATTTTTGCCATTTCACAGGCCACCTGCAAAGTCTCTGTTAGAGTTCCTCCCCGCGTTGGGAGCAGAATATTTCGGATCTTGATTGGATGGTAATCAGGTATTTTGATCTGTTCGATGGAAAGATGTCCTCCAATCGCGAGCTTTTTTCTTTTTCGATAGAAGTAATACATCGCAATTCCAAAAAGCATCCAGGCAGATCCCAAGTATCTGCCCGCAGGCTTTGTAACGACGACAAGAATCCAAACGCTTAATGTCGCAGCAAATCCGATCAGTGCTGTCCAGGGCAGCTCGATCTTCTTTCCCCATTTAAGGCTAAAGGGGATTTTAAAAGGGCGATTGAGATCAGGTTTTTTCACACGCAGAATCAGAAGTGAGAGGTGGGCGGATGCAAAAGCGATCATCGCTCCAAAGTTGTAAAGGTCCGCCAAGAACTCCATGCGTCCTCTACTCGCAAAAACAATCAAACAAGCGACGATTCCAAAAAATGCCAAGGAAATGGTCGGAGTTCTGAATTTGGGATGCAACTTGTAAAAGGCACGCGGCAATTGATAGTACTCTCCCATGTTAAATGACAATCTGGATGCGCCGACAAGCCCTGCATTGGCTGCAACCGTGAGCACAACCGCTGCCAGTACAGCTATTGCAGGAGAGAGCAGGCCTTTTCCAAAAGGAAGCGCATCGACAATGCCCGCAATGGGATTTAAGATATAGGTCGTCCCGAGCACCTTCGGAGACACAGCAGAAAGAGCCAAAAGAGAAATTCCAAGATACATAATAATGAGAACGCCCATCGTAATCACTACAGCGCGTGGAACGGTGCGCGCGGGTTTTTTCGCTTCAGCACCCAGCTGCGCAATCGATTCGATCCCCGTATAAGCTACCATCGCCATTGCTGTCCCTTTCCAAAAATCACTCCAGGAGGGCGACCAGGGCAAATCCGGGACATTGATCTTCATATGCTCGACGATTGTCGAAAGATCGAGCAACGTCGAAAATCCGATGGCAATGACAACCGCTTGAATCGCGATCGTGAGTCCAGTTAAGAGCAAACTGATTCGAGTTGACTGTTTAATCCCGAAAAAATTCATCAGAAATAAGATCGCGATCAAGCTCACTGTAAAACAAAGATGAACGGGAGCTTGCATTAAGGGACCAAAAAAATAACTTAAATAAGGAGCCACCGCAAACGCTGAGATCGCAATTGTTACAATATAATCTAAGAGCAGCCCCCAGCCCACAATGAACGAAACCATATCATTAAATGCATGGCGCGCAAAACTCGCCGACCCTCCCGATTCATGAAAAGCACCTGTCATCTCTGCATACGTGAGCGCTGTACAGATAAAGACGACACCGGCAAGGCCCAAAGCAATGGGCGTCGCGCCCATGGCGAACAAGGCTGTTACCCCGAGCGCATAATAGATGGAGGAACCTAAGTCCCCGTAGCCGATCGCAAATAAATCGAAAATCCCTAAAACGCGTTTGAGCGTACCGCGCTGGATTTGCCGAACGGTTGTCAATTGAGAAGAGTGTGTGGATTTTTTTCCCATATTCACTCTTCACCTTCACAAATTAAAATATTTAAATAAAGCAAATTTTAATCAAATATAGTCATGATTTATTAAGATAATGAAAGAAATTCAGATTGCATTTAAATGAGAATGATCTATATAATTGCGCAAAACAAAAACAAATTAAGAGGATTATATGACAACCAGTCTAGGCAATTTATTTGGAGCATTTGTTGTACAAACAGATGTCAATAGTATTACAGCTCCCTACCTCTACAGCGACTATTGTTATAAAGTCGAACCAAATAAAGACCCTCTCATTCAAGATCCACTCTTAAACCAATGGGCCAGGGTCCCACTGATCGGAATCATTGCGGGTGTTGCCCGTAAGGCTTTAGCCTTCGTTCATATTGCAGGTCACCTCACTTGTGCTGTAATCACACGCGATAAGGGGCATCTCTACCATGCTATGAAAGGGGGCTGTGAGTTTGTCCGAGGCCATATTGAATCCCTCTTTTTGATTGGACGGATTTTTGCGTGGACTTATTCATGCCCTCCGAATTACTGGAATAAGGAGCATTACACGGGCACCCAATCGTGGTGGTTCCTGAAAATTTACAATCCTAACTCCCCTGATGATCTGGATCGATATAATCATTACTGGAAGGATTTTGCAAAAACCTCGCCTACGGCTTTAATTACAGCCTAAGAACACATCTAGCTTATATTCAGATAATTAAGCGCTAAAACTTAATCAAAATTCTAATTGAGTTTTAGTGCTTAATTATCTATAATAGTATAATATAAATTAATAGGAGTAAATTATTATGGCAGCCTCTTCTCATGTTTCAAGTTCACATTCGTCTTCTTTTGACGAGCCCGCAACGGGGGGGCTACCTCGCTCATTTCCAAATTTGGAGTTAATCCACGGCAGTATTTCAGTTAGGCAACCGCCAAGGCTGATCGCTGACAAAGCAATCAGGCTCCCTAACACTACCAAAAAAGGACTTTCTAAGTCGGTACCTTCAGAACTAAAGCTGACACCTTCGCAATTTAAAGACTCCTGCGACTACTTATCGAAAAACCTCTTTCCCGCGAGATCATTTTACAAAAGCTCAAAAACAGATGGAGTTCCCGTCTCATTTCTCTGCCACCGTAGAAGGTCCAGATCAACGGTCTACCTCTCTCCAACATCACTCTTTAAAACCTCCCAAGGACACATCAAACTGGCAACTAGTTTAAAAGGGAAAACCGTCGCTTTAAAATTAATTCCACGCATGTATTTTAGAGACGATGAAAAAAAGATCTACAAGCTGCTTTCTAAACAGAGTGGAGCCAAAAAGTTGTTTATCATTGGTCCTTGTTTCGAGTATGAAAAAATCTCCGCAAAAACACAGATGGTAATCTCTAAAATTGCTCTCGTTCTTTCTTACAAGTCAGAAGGGACACTTGTTGATTTCATTAACCATTATTTTGACAACGAGCAACCCGTGCCTGAAATGTTAAGCCGCTCCGTGTGTAAACAAATGGCTGAGGCTGTTGCTTATTTACACAGACACGGGATCGTGCATTTAGATATCAAACTCGAAAATTACCTCATGGAAACCATAAAAGGAGAAACAAAGGTTTTTCTTGCAGACTTTGGTCATGCGACCTTTATTGGAAGGCACACCTCGACCTCGTTTGGAAGCCACGGATACCGCGATCCTATTCTATTTAGAAAACCCGTTTACCAAATCACGATTGCATCGCCGGCTCAAGATATCTGGGCGCTTGGAATGACAATGAGTGTCGTTCAGAACAGTGCGACTTTTCAACATTGGACAAAATCGCTTCAAGGAGATGAGCATTATCTCGCAGATATGCGAGAAGACTCATTTGAGTACTATAAAGCAGAGTACCTTCCAGGAGCGCACGAACCAGGTAACCTCAATGGGGTGATCAGCCAGTGTCTTCAATTGGAGCCTGACAAAAGGATCACCGCCGCTCAGGCAGGGGAACTCATTACAAACTTACCAACACCTGTTTAGGCAATTGAAAAACGACGTCTTCTTCAGTAAAGACCACGTCTTCCACTTTAGTCACCCCAAGTGTGCGCAAGCGCTGGATACAGCGCTGGACGACATGCTCCGGGGTGGACGCTCCTGCGGTAAGCCCGATCACTTTCACGTTGCTAAACCACTCGAGCTGGATCTCATCTGCATCATTGATTAGATACGCAGGAACCCCGCGTACGGCGGCCACTTCGCGCAAGCGATTGGAGTTGGAACTGCGCGGATCGCCAATCACTAAGACAAGATCGGTTTCATCAGCAATAGCACGCAGCGCCATTTGTCTGTTGGTCGTGGCATAGCAAATCGAAGAACTGGGGAGGGTTTCAATTTGAGGGTATTTCCCTTGGAGCGCTTTTGTGATTTCTGCGACATCATCTAGGCTCAAGGTTGTCTGTGTTGTGTAAAAGAGTTTCTGATCGGAGGCAAAGGAGAGACTCTCCACGTCAGCTACCGATTCGACTATAGTGGTCACATCAGGAGCTTCTCCTGCCGTCCCAATAATCTCGACATGTGTACGGTGTCCAATTAAGATGATCTGATATCCTTTGGCAGCGTATCTTTTCACAGCTGAGTGCACTTTCGTGACAAGGCCGCAGGTCGCATCGATCTCGATTAAATTACGCGCTTGTGCCTGCGCGCGCACCTCTGGAGAAACACCGTGCGCTGAGTAGATCAAGCGAGCGCCCATCGGAACGCTTGCGATTTCTTCGATAAAAATCGCCCCTTTATTCTTTAAACTTTCGACGACGTGCTTGTTATGCACAATCTCATGCTTGACGTAGATCGGAGCTCCCCAGAGCTGGAGGGCTTTTTCAACGGTTTCGATCGCTCGGTCTACACCCGCACAAAAGCCGCGCGGTTTGGAAAGTAAAAGTTTCATTTGAATCCCCTAAATTTGAGGACAAGCTTAGCTGATGAGCTGTCCCCTTTTCAAGGTTATTCTTCAGAGACATCCGCAGCGCAGCGGAACCCGTAGGTGCCGTTCATAATGCCGGGGTTGTTGCGATGGCGGTGAGCACAGCGCAAGTCTTCTTTTAAACTTTTCCAACAGCCGCCGCGCAAGATCCGGTAGACTCCTTGCAAAGGTCCTTTGGGATTATCGGGCTCTTGAACGGAGTGGTCATAAAAGTGGTAATCATACCAGTCTTGACACCATTCGTAGACGTTTCCAGCCATGTCATAGAGGCCATAGGCATTAGGCGGATAGCTCATTACGGCAGTCGTATCGGCGCTGAAAAAATTGGCTTGGGAACGCTCGATATCTGTACCTGTGGGATAGAGGCTCTCTTCGATCCCTCCAAAGGAGGCAATCTCCCACTCGGCTTCTGTGGGAAGGCGTTTGCCGACCCATTTCGCATAGGCGACAGCTCCATACCAGGTCACTCCGACAACAGGATGCTTGGAATACCCCGATTCGATGCTGATCCTGCCGGCGCTGCGTTTAATGCGAGAATCGCGCAGACGGATGATGTCGTTATTGTTTACATCCTTTTCTCCCCCCATCGCTTCTAAAAAGCGGACAAATTGCTCATTGGTCACGGGATAAGCATCAAGGGCGAACGCAGAGAGATTGACCATATGACGCGGCAGTTCATCGCGCGCACCGAGGTTGCTTCCGCGGAAATAGGTGCCCGCAGGAATCACTTGCATCGGGGTTAAAAGGGGCTCGATCCATTTCTCTTCCTGCGCTTGGGGCTGATAGCGGGCAACGAGTGTTTCAACCTGGAAAATCGCACCGGGATCGGGCTCAAAAGAGGGCCTAGCAATTTCTGCAGGTTTGATCACAGGTTTCAGTTGTGTTTGGACAGCGGTGCCGCCCGATGAAGAATAGGCAGTGGCTTGGGATTCAAACTGAGCGGAAACCGTTTGCGCATTGCCTCTATTTTTAAGTTTGAGCAGCAGGGATTTCGCATGGTATAGGCTAGGAGAGGTTTGGATCTCTTCTAAAAGGGGCTCAAGAAATTCTGGACGTACTTCCGGGTCGTGGTGCAAGCAGCGCGCTAGAATCAGATCCCAGCTGGATTGAAAGCCCTCTTGCTGTGTAGGAAGCTCGTAAAATCCTTCGGGAAATTCCCCTCGAAGAAGAGAATACAGCATCACACCAAATGCATAGATGTCCGCTTTTCTTGGATCGGTCTTTGCATTGAGAGATTTTTTTTGCTCAGGGGCCAAAAAGGAGTAACTTTGAAGGAAGGATTGGTGCAAAGCCTCTGTTTCCGCCTCATCCAAGGGACCTGGTGTGTAGTGATTCTGAGCAAAGCCCACATTCGCTGCGAGCTGATCGATCACCGCTTGATAGATCCGGCTCAGTACAGCACCGGGGCCGATGATTCGGGAAAGACCAAAATCGCTGATGAATACTTGGATCCCCTCTTCTTGCGTGCGGAGAATGAGGTTATTCCACTTTAAAGAACCATGAGCTTCATTTTTTTGATGGGCGTAATCTAAAGCAGAGGCTACTTGGGTGGCGATTGTGAGGATTTCGTCTTCGGATAATTTGCCTTTGCGCTTTGCGAGGTACTGAGCGAGATTGCATCCCTCTTCGACCACATCGGTAACGAGGAAATAGGTTCCTTCCGCGTGGCAGACGTTGTGAATCTTTACAAGATAGGGATGGTTTAAAAGAGAAAGAGAAACGACGAGGCTTTCAAATCGCTCAATAAACCCTGAATCTCGAGCGAGCTCTGGAGGAAGGATTTTCACAAGGAACCGGCGCTTCATCAAGCGGTGTTCCGCAAGATAGGCTAATCCCATGGATCCTGTGCCGAATGATTGAATGAGCTGGTAGTCGCCAAGGTGGCGTGTTGTCATGAGAAATCTCCCTCTTTTAAAGCGCCTTCAAGATCTCCTCTTGTCCGGTGAGAGGGGCAGCACAGCGATCTTGATGGCAGACATAAACTGCAGTCTGACCGTCGACGAGATTTTTATCAACAAGAGATGGGATTAGCTGTGTTAAAAGGGAATCATGGACTTTTTTCCAAATGACACAGCGATGAGGAGAGTAACTCTTTTCAAGTTTCTCGCGGATCAAAGGCGCTAAGCTCTCTTTTTCATCGAGCGTGATCACAATCGTCTCAGCCTTGCGGTCATAGTAACGTTGCAAAGCGGTTAAATGATAACAGGCCCCTGGGGGATAATGATCCATGTAGTGCTTTGCCGCTTTAAAGATATCTTCGGCCTGGTTCAAGAATTTTGAGTCTTGTGTGAGCTGGAAGAGACGCACTAAATTTTCAGCGTGGACCGCATTGCCTGACGGTTCCGCTCCATCGTAATATTCACATCTACGGATCGGAATGAGTGCATTTTCTGCTGCGTAATAAAAAGCGCCGCCCTGTTCTTTAAATTCTGCGCGGAGCACTTCAGAAAGATCAAGAGCCCACTTCAACCACTTAGTCCCGCACCCTCCTTCGAAAAGAGTAAGAAATCCTTTGATCACAAAGGCATAATCATCTAATCCCCCAGCAAAGCGCGCTTCACCGTCTCTCCATCTGCGAAAGAGATGACCATCGCGCATCAGGTGAGTTTCAAGAAATGCAGCAGCTTTAACCGCGGCTTCCAAGTAAAGAGGTTTGTTGAGGCTCATCGCTCCTTTCATCAAGGCGTCGATCATGAGGCCATTCCAAGAGCAGATGATCTTATCGTCTTTAAAAGGACGGCTGCGCAAAGCTCTTTTTTGAAACAACTGAGAGCGCACGCGGTTCAAAGAGGTTTGGATCTGTTCGAGTGGAATCCCACGCACATCTGCGAACTCTTGCAGCGACATCTGAATATGTAATACATTTCGTCCTTCGAAATTCCCCTCTTCAGTGACTCCGTAAAATTGACAAAACAGCTGGGCTTCTTCTTTGGACACGCTCTCGAAGATTTCTGAGAGACTCCACGTGTAAAACATCCCTTCATGCCCATCGGAATCGGCATCCTCTGCCGAATAAAATCCTCCGTCGGGGTGTGTCATGTCGCGCAAAATATAATCGAGTGTTTCTTCAACGACCTGTGCATATTCCTTTTTTTTGGTAAACTGATAGCTCTCTGCATAAGTCTCTGCCAAAATCGCATTATCGTAGAGCATTTTTTCAAAGTGAGGGATCAACCACCGCTCATCGACAGTATAACGAGCAAATCCCCCGCCGAGTTGATCATAAATCCCCCCTCTCAGCATCCGATCCAAAGAGAGCTCAGCGCAAAACAGTGCCCTGCTATCTGCAGTTTTGCACGCCACTTTAAGTAAAAAAAGGGATTGGTATCCTAACGGGAATTTAGGCTCTCCTTTGAATCCACCAAACACAGGATCGATCAGCTCATAGAGAGTTTCGACAGAATGTAACACTTGCTCTTCTGGAGGAATCTCATCCCCTGCGGCTTTGGTCGAGTTTTGAAACACCTCGACAATTTTTTCCGCCTGGGCCATGAGCTGCTGCCGCTCTTCTCCTTGCCACAACTGATGGATATGCTGAATAAATTGGGGCATACCAATTAAACCGCGGCGATTTAAAGGAGGCAGGTAAGTGACAGCAAAAAAAGGTTTTAAATCTGAGGTTAAGATCAAATTCAAAGGCCAACCACCCGCAGAAGACATGAGCGCCTGGGCAAATTCCATATAAATGCTATCGACTTCGGGAAGCTCTTCTCGGTCCACCTTAATATTGACAAATGTTTCATTCATCATCCGAGCGATCTCAGCATTCTCAAACGACTCTCTTTCCATGACATGACACCAATGGCATGTGGCATAGCCGATCGAAAGAAAAATCGGCTTGTCTTCAGCTTTGGCAAGATCGAACGCTTCTTTTCCCCACGGATACCAGTCAACAGGGTTGTGGGCGTGTTGGAGCAAATAAGGTGATTTTTCGTGGATCAGCCGATTGGTAAAGGGAGGCTTCGGGGACGACATAAGTGTTTCAGATCACTCCCAAAAACTTTGCAAGGTACCATGCGAGCACAAGTACGATAGCAGCAGCTCCCGCCCAAAGCACGTTAGGAAGCCACTTCACACCGCCTCCAACATTTCCGCGCACCTCTAATGTACCGATCCCGTAAGAAAACTCATGTTTTTCGGCCGGCATCCGAAACGCATGCGGATGCTCGCGCATCATCGTATCGACATCGATTCCGAGAAAATTTCCATACTGCTTAATAAATCCCAACGCATAAACGCCCGAAATATATTGATGGATCAACCCATCTTCAATCGCTTCCAGATAGGAAGAACGGATCGATGTGGTATTTTCCACTTCTTTCAAGGACAGATTCAGTTCTTTACGCTTTGATTTGAAGACCGAGCCTACACGTTTCAGTTCTTCGCTCATACTCCTCCGATTTGTAAACCATCGCCATACCGCGTGGTATACGCTAATCTTAACTTGTTTTTTTTCGAAATCAATGTAAAAATGTCGGACATGGCTCAAGAAAAAAAAAACACCCCAGCTTGCTTCGTCTCTCAAGTTGATCTCCAGCTTACCGATAAGCTGCGCCAAGATCTGATCGATCAAGGCTTTACCTTAACACAGCCCCCCTACACTTTGTTTTCTGCACAAAAACAAGGGGTTTCCTGCACATTATATACCTCTGGAAAATTAACGGTGCAAGGCAAAGGCAAAGAAGAGTTCATTACTTTTTATTTAGAACCGGAAATTCTCCATTCCGTCGCCTACTCCTACCCAGAAACCCAGGTTGAGATCTATGCTCACATCGGGATAGACGAGGCGGGAAAAGGCGATTTTTTTGGTCCCTTATGTATCGCCGGTGTCTATGCTTCGGAAGAGCAGATCAAAGAACTTCTTAAGATCGGGGTGAAGGACAGTAAAAACTTAAATGATCGCGTCATCTTAACGCTCGCCCAAAAAATCAAACAGATCTGCCCCCATTCGATTGTCAAAATATCTCCTAAGCGCTACAACGAAATGTACGCTACATTTCGCAATTTAAACCGACTGCTCGGTTGGGGACATGCGACCGCAATTACCGAACTTGTCACCAAGACTCAGTGCACACAGGTTGTGATCGACCAATTTGCGAGCGAAAATGTAGTCATCGACGCGATGAAGAAAAAAGGGGTTGAGATTACACTGGTGCAAAAACATAAAGCGGAAAGCGATCCCGTCGTCGCTGCAGCCTCGATCCTCGCTAGAGCCACTTTTGTCTTAGGAATTGACCAGCTAAGCCAAGAGTTTGGAATGACCCTTCCGAAAGGGGCTTCTTCTCTCGTTGTAAAAGCGGGACGCTCTTTTGTAAATAAATGTGGCAAAGATGCCCTTGGCAGTGTTGCCAAGCTCCATTTCAAAACGACAAATGAAGTTCTGTATGATCAAGAGTCTTCATCTTAATAACCTCGTTCTCGTCGATTCCTGTGAACTGGAATTTCAATCCCATTTCACGGCGCTTACAGGCGAAACGGGAGCAGGAAAGACAGCGCTCATCGAAGCCATCCATCTCGCATTAGGCGCACGAGCAGACACGAGCCTCATTCGCACAGGCGCTGACAAAGCCTCCGTTGAGATCAGTTTCGACATTAGGGAAGTGCCGAAAGCACAAGTGCTTTTGCATGAGGCTGGAATCGATTTCTCTGCAGATGAAGAGCTCATCATCCGCCGAGAAATTACAAGAGAGGGAAAAAACCGCGCTTTTCTCAATTGCCAGATGGCTCCACTTCCCTTGCTGCAAAAAGTGGGAGCAACCCTTCTCGAGTTGATCGGCCAACACACCCATCAAGGATTACTCACCTCTGAATTTCAACGATCGATTGTCGATCTTTTTGGAGATCTTTCTCTTCCTCTTAAAGCATTTCAAGAAGCTTGGGAGAAAGAAAAACACCTTAAAAAAACACGCGATGCCCTTTTGAGTGCAGAATCTAAGAGAGAGAGAGAAGAAGAAGGACTGTATCTGCAATTAAACGAGATCGATTCCGTCCAATTGAAAGAGGGCGAAGAGGAACAAATCATCGAAGAGCATAAGAGGCTCTTTCACGCACAGGAAATCACCGAAAAAACCCAAGCTCTGTTGCACACCTTATCTACAGTTCTTCCTCAAACCAATCGTTCGGCAAAAACCTGTGAAGCTCTTTCCTCTCTCGACAAAACCTTTGAGGAGCCTCAAGCGCTCATTGCTCAAGCCTTAATCGCCTTAAATGAAGCACAGCACGAACTCCAGCGCGCACTTGATCGGCTTGAGAACAATCCCAATCGCTTCAGCTTTTTAGAAGAGCGGCTCGCTTCAATCCATCGATTAAAACGCAAATATGGACAGGACTTTAACGCCATTCAAGCGATTCATCAGGAACTCAAAGCAAAACTAGAAACTTTTTCCTCTCTCTCAGAATCCATCGAAGAAACAAAGACGGCCCTCGTTGCGGCTTCCACAACAACTTCCGCTCTTGCCGCGAAGCTCTCTTCAGCCCGCATGAAAGCAGCTAGCATCTTGCAAAAAGAGCTTACGAACGAACTGCATTCTCTTAACATGGCAAGCGCTGAAATCACCATCGAGATCGCCCCCCATCCCCGCACCGCTCTCGGAGACGATCTGATCCATTTCTGGATCCGTGCCAATAAAGGGGAAGAGCCCGTTCTTGTGAAAGAGCATGCAAGTGGCGGCGAGCTATCCAGGTTGCTCTTTGCTATTAAGATCACTCTGGCAGAAAAGAATGACACGCCCACTCTTATTTTCGATGAGATCGATGCCAATGTGGGAGGAACGACTGCAAGCATCATCGGAGAAAAGCTTCGTTCTTTAGGAGAAAAACGCCAAGTGATCTGCATCACCCACTTTCCTCAAGTTGCCTCACAAGCAAACGCGCAGATCTCTGTCCTGAAAATCGAAAAAGACGGACGCACCTTGACTAAGGTCCAATTCCTCGAGCCGAAAGAACGAGAAAAGGAACTGCTTAGAATGCTCGGCGGCAAAATTATTCAAACACGGAGTTGACAGAAGTGAAATCGACTATTCTTACCCTCACAAAAACATTGGGACTAGCGTCTTTACTGCCCCTTTGCTCCTCCTTCCAACTGATTACCGACTATGGGTTTATCGATAAAGAACACCCCGTGCACTTCGATGGAGAATACCGAAATATCTGGGATGCGAAGTTCCGCACCCATGGGTTTAAAGACTCGCATGTCAATTATGCGGACGCTCACGCCTTTGCCTATTATTCCCACTTCCTCACTCCAGATAACTCTCTTACGTGGGAACTCGGGTACTCCTTTCTAGACTTTGATTGGAATAAAAATCCAAGATTTAAACAAGATGACTACCATTTTGCGAACGCCTCTGTAGGCTGGGTCTCCACCTCCATTAAAGACTGGCGCTGGATCATCTCTGCGGCCGTCTCTGTCGATGCCCAAACGCTTAACTTTGGCCAGTCAGGCGTTTATTACGGCTTGATGTGGGGGCGCTATCAGCTCACTCCCTCAATTGGCATGCACGTCGGAATGGCAGGCTACGTCGGTGTACAAAATGGGTATCTCCTTCCGATCCTCGGCATCGACTGGAGAGCCTCGAAGCACTGGCAAGTCAACGGGATTTTTCCCGTTCTACTTTCCGTGGTTTACCTCTTTAATGACAACTGGTCGACCTCTCTTGAAGCATCCTCCTTCGGTAGGCCTTACCGTTTTCCCATCCGCGTGCATGAGGGCGTCGGGAAATGGAAAAATGGAATTTTTGAGGTTTATTCCAAGGGAGTCGAGCTCGACCTCAATTATAAGTATGGCAATGCGTTCACTGCCTCCATCGGCGGTGGATGGAATTTTGGCGGTTGGATCTTGATCAAAGATCGGCACAGCAACCATGGACGCTACTACAAATACAATGATGCACCCTACGCCCAGGGCAGACTCATGTTCACCTTTTAGGAGTTCATGGTAAAAACGATCATTTCGGTAGATCTTTCTAAAGCGCCAGAGGACCAGCCATTTCCACTGCACAACCGATGGCATCCTGAGATTCCTCCTATCGCAAGTGTCAATCCAGGTGAACTGTTTCGCGTCGAATGCATCGACTGGACAGGAGGACAAATTCGAGATAACGACAGCGCAGAAGATGTTAGAACCATCGATTTGAACAGGGTTCACTATCTCAGCGGGCCCATTGCTGTTAAAGGCGCGGAACCAGGAGACCTCTTAGTCGTTGAAATCTTAGACATCGGCTATCTTCCGAATGCAGAGTGGGGATTCACAGGGATCTTTGCCAAAGAAAATGGGGGAGGCTTTCTCACAGACCATTTTCCCAATGCCTATAAAGCGATCTGGAATTTCGAAGGGATCTATGCCACATCGCGCCATATTCCCCATGTCCGGATTGCGGGCCTCATGCACCCAGGATTGATCGCCTGCGCCCCTTCACACGCGTTGTTAGAACAATGGAACAAACGGGAAAAAGAGCTCGTAGGCACACACCCTCATCGCATTCCCCCTCTCGCCTGCTTGCCCACTGCGGATGGCGCCCTATTAGGTGCTCTTTCAAAAGAAGATGCCCTTCGCATTGCGACGCAAGCTGCCCGCACAGTGCCTCCACGAGAACATGGGGGCAATTGCGACATTAAAAATCTTTCGAAAGGCTCCAAACTCTTCCTGCCCGTTTACGTCAAAGAAGCGCTTCTATCTGTTGGAGACCTCCATTTTTCTCAAGGAGATGGGGAAATCGCTTTTTGCGGCGCGATTGAGATGGCAGGAGGCTGGCTCATCCTGCGCGTAGATCTCATTAAAAAAGGGATGGAAACCTACCACATCGAGAATCCCATCTTTGAGCCCGGTCCTTTGACTCCTCAATATTCTGAATATCTCGTTTTTGAAGGGATTTCTGTCGACGAACAGGGAAAGCAACACTATCTGGATGCGCACATCGCCTACAAAAGAGCGTGTCTCAATGCCATTGCCTATCTCACCACCTTTGGCTACACAGAGGAACAAGCCTACTTGCTTTTGAGCTGCGCTCCTTGCGAAGGAAGGATTAACGGCATTGTCGACATCCCCAATGCATGCTGCACATTGGCGCTGCCGAAACAAATTTTTGATATGGATATTGAGCCAAAATAGGACCGACCGGGCAGGTCGATCCTATGTGGGAGGATGAAAACTGACTACTTAGATAACTGGAACGAATCAACAAACGCGTTGTAGTGCGTTTCGTCGTAGTTTTGGACTTCACATTCCATTGCCATCAGGTACAAGCTATTCTTCACCATCAATGCACGCCCTTTAAAGTAGACGCCGCCGGTACGGATGAAGAAATCTAAGGCCTGGTGTCCGTCGACCAAGGAAAGATCAGCAAAAATCAATTGATTATTGGGATTGTGTGTTAACACCCCATTTAAAAAGCCCTCAAGGCTCATCCGCGCATACGCTTCATCCACAAAGTCAGGATACTGCGCAATGAGCAACATAAAGACTGTCTTTTGATCAAGAGCAGAAATGTATGCATCGTATTTCAAATCAAATCCCTCTTCAGGAAGGCGTAATTTTTCAGAAAGATGATCAGGATATTTAGGAAATTTCATTTTGCACTTGCCAGCTGTCGAATGAAAGTCCTGCCAAGAAACTAATGCATCAGCATCAATCTTTGTTTCTTTATGCGCAATTTCTGAACCAGATCCTGCGATCAACGGATTCATCATCACCATAACAGCCGCCGTCGAGGTCAGAACGACTCCCCTTATAATTTCGTATAGACTCTTTTTCATAACTCCCATCCTCCCAGATGATTTTACCTATTATTTTACAACCACAACTTGTG
This sequence comes from Parachlamydiales bacterium, assembly GCA_020053915.1. Taxonomy (GTDB): domain Bacteria; phylum Chlamydiota; class Chlamydiia; order Chlamydiales; family Rhabdochlamydiaceae; genus JAGVMG01. Next base: position 65,194 of record JAGVMG010000039.1, read on the forward strand.
TCTGTCCCCAGAATATCCACCCCAAAAACCAGACCAGAGCAAAGACAATCGCAAATGCTATAATGACGTTGAGCACAGCCTTCCAAGCGGAAAACCCATGCACTTCCCCTAACGTTTTAAACAACATGATCAAGCTCCATACCCAGACGATCGATTCGATCAGAAAGACCAGAAAAACGATCCCTGCCTGGTAGCCGACAAACGGAGTTTCTGCAAACATCCGAGAAAACGCTTGAGGACCAAAGGTCGCAATCAATACAGCCCATGTCACTACGATCACACAGCTAGGCACCCCGCTCGACCAAGCCACTGCACAGCGCACCTTATCAAAACTTCCTTTTCCCCCAATCCACTTGCCCGTCCACGTGAGTAAAGCCGAACCGATTGTGATTGCCAGAGCCCCTAAAAAACCGCATAAAAGGATCGCGCCGCCGACAATCGCCCAGAGAGGAATTGCCTCGGAAAGCGAGTAATTTTGAGCCGTGTTAAAAGCCATCGGCAATCCATAGATGATCGAAAGCAGAATAAAACGGAATTTCGGATTGAAGTTGATGATAGCGCGGATCGTCTCACGAGGATGAAGCCAAATGGCTGTCCACGGGTTCACAGTTAGATCAGATTTCATTGTCGCCTCCTTAAATCCTAGATGCTCTTTATTTTGTTGCCTTATGTTTTTATAGTAAGATTAAAAAATTAATTAATCAACTAAATAATTACAGTAATTAACAATAATTAATACATAGCAATCAGATTTAATGACTTAATTTAAGAAAAGAAAAAGACAAGGCACGAAGAGCTGCGCGCCTGAACTTAAGTTGTTGTGACGTAAATATAGAAAATTTCACCACAGAGAAAGAAAAAGAACCTTCTCGCCTCCCTCTGAGGTGAAACTAAGACCGTTAACTGGAGACGTTATCCGCATTACCCGGGACATGCTCGCTTTCCTCGTCCTCCTCCATGATGATCACATCTTCATCTGTAGATGTATCTGTGTCCACCCGCTCCTCTTCCGTCTCTGGATGGAAATTTTGAGGCCACAGATTCGGATCTGTCTTTTGAGGGGGCATGTTAGGATGCGCCGGCGGCGGTGTCGCTGCATTTAAAGAGCATGACAATAGAAAAAGGGCAAGGCAGAATCCCTTGCGCAGGATGCAATGATCGATGGACATGGCAGAACCTCGTTTAAATCAAAAGAACGACTGGATCATGGCACGAATAAACAATTTTCTACAAGAGCGTTGAAAACGAGAATGATTTATTAACAAACACAACTAAAACATAATAAAATAAAACAATTTAATTGAAGTTAATTCGCTTTAATGATAAATATGTAATTAAAGACGGGAATAAAGAAGGAGTTCTTATGGGCCCTAGATTGAGAAGAATGAAAGTATACCACCCAAGGCGCCGCAGGTCCAAGAGTTATCAGATTCAAAAACAGGCTCTTAAGGACTTGGAACACCACCTTAAAACCTCAGTAAGCGCGCTGCTTCTTTGCGTCGAACAAGGGAACACTCAACAGTTCGAATCGGAAAAGCTCAAATTGAAAAGCGACTATCTAAAACACAGCAATGAAATGCAGAAAATTGCTCAAGAGATGGGCGAGCGCACAACCCGCGCTGTGAAAGACTTTCTCGATAGCGTAGATACCATTGTCCATAGCGAAGCTAAGTGGATTGACGAAGACAAAATCCGCCACTGCTATACAGCGACGCAAGTGTTGGAAAAGGAACTCTTAGCGGCTTAGCTAAGAGTTCCTTATTCTATATTTAGGTCGTAACCTCAAATCGAGCAGGAAATGCATTCGTGCTCAAACGCTCCACGGCTAAGGTATTCGTTTCATAGTTGTAGGTCACTTTCTGATAAAGTGACTTAGGTGCTCCACGAACGCCTGCTAGCTCTTGATTCATCTCGATCAAACGGTGACCGACGACTGTCTTTGCTCTGGTATCTATTGAGTAACCCGTTGTAATACCTGGGTTATAGGAATACGATTGTCCATCAATTGTAATCGGAGCTGCGAATCCCTGAGCAATAAAAATGTGTTGAGTGGCCGCCTGGATTTGCTCAAAGGTGTATTTATCTTTATTTCCTTCTTTTCGACTATCTTCTAACAGTGCAGTTTCTTCGGGATACATCGCCTTGGAAGCGGATCCAAATAGGCCCTGATGCAGCATGTTAAAAATGCGCGTCTGTTCTTCAAAAGAGATTCCGCTCTCAATGAATTGTTGTTGCATAGCGGCTACTTGAACATCAGGAGCATTGCCAGCGGTGACCATAACTCCATTGACATCAAATTTGATCGAACGCGTTAAATCTTTAACAACTTGTATTTTCGCTTCTTCAAGACTAGAGAATGACTCTACTGAACTATTATTTAGCTGAAATCGCTCGTTCTTTGATCGAGTCAATACCCCAGCAATATGCGCCACTGCATTTATAAAAGCCTTGCCCACTCTTTCAAAAAAGCTCTCGGAGTGTATTTTCTTCGCTGTGTTTGTCTCGGGTTGTCTTTCCACACGTCGATTAAAATGAGCTGGGTTTTGCTGAGCTATTGCTAATGCTGCTTCTGCTCTTAACATATTATACACCTATATTAGTTCATTTCTATTAACACACATTATCTCATGAACTTATTATAGCATATTTATATTATAAAATCAACTACTTAATAATATCGAATTATAATCGCACAAAGCATTAAACATCAATACATTAAGAATTAAACGTCATCTTTGATAATTACTGGATCAGATTTTCACAAATAACTGAAATAGAGATACTTACAAAGAGCTCGCCAATTCAGAGCATTTGAATGAATAGCCAGATTGAATCAGTTTTTCTGGAACGACATGGGCACTATCCAAAAGAACCTCATCTGCCAGCTCTCCAAACGCAAGGCGAAGAAGCCAAGCCGGAAGAGGGACCCACGCGCGGGTCTGTGGAGATGACGTGCGAGCGTTTGAGCAAATTCCGCCTGGGTGACAGGATGCGGAGAAACCACGTTTACGGCTCCATGAATTGACGGAAACGAAGCCCAATTGATTCGAACGAAGAGGACCATTCCCTGAAGGGGAAGGCCGATGAGAAGAATCAATTGAGCAAAGTCGCAGCCGGTCAAAATTCGCACAACCTAACCTAAGCGGGATATAACTTCAAAAGTTGGAGTATTTGAGTATACGAGTCAGTTGCAAAACTTCGGCACCCAGCAAAGCCTCGATTTTTCCAGGTTTTGAAGTTGTGCAACTGGCATACCTATAGAGATTTTCAAATCCCATTTTCTTAGCAACTTCTGGCTGGGTCAGCTCAAGTTTGACGCGATCATAGCACACAATAAAAATTTTAATTATTTTTATGATAATTAAATTCTTTTAATGCTGATTTTGCCAATTCCATAATCTTAGCCCATTCCAAAGTATCTATAAATTCTTCTGGAAAATAATTTTCATTAGAAAAAACTCTAAATTCGTCTCTCAACCTTTTTAATGACTTGTATTGAGGCTCTGTAATTCCAAAATCTTTGTAATTTTCTAAAATAGGATCACCATCTCCAAAAAAGAGACAGACTGCTTCATCAAAGTCAGCTTCTTCTCCTTTTATCCACGCCCTTTTCTGGTATTCTTTATCAGAAATGTGATCTATCATTCTAATAAACGTTTTCATAATTTGTTTTTTTTCTATTTTTCCCATATTAGCTATTCTCTGTAAATAAAGTCTTCCATTGGTATATGAGCTTCTGGGTTTTCTGGTTGTATAAGATTTCCATGTTTATCAAAAGCTTGTCCACTCTTTTGTTGAATCACATAAGGTTTCTGTTGGCTTGGATTTGGACTATGCGGTTTACCTGGCATAACTCTTATTCGAATATGCGAATTTGTAGGATGAACATACTCCATGCCTGCTCCTCTATCTGAAATCATCACCAAAAAATTTTCTGGAATTCCTTTTGGTCTTGGAAATGTTGGGAAACCGGTTTCATGAATAAGTTCTCTAACCTTAAATTCGGGAAGAGGTTTCTTGGCGTACACTTTTAAGGTGTCTTGAGCTCTTTTATGCAATGCAATAGATTCTTGCATTGATAGGCTTAAATGATCGTATTTTTTGGCAATAGTCGCTTCCAATTTTCCTGTTTGCTTTAATTGCCCCATCTCACGTGCAGTACATCCTAATTCCTCAGCTAGGAAAGCGGTTTTTTGACCTGCCTCAATAACTTCTGCAATTTTGGCGCTATGACCAATTCCCGCCGCTGTCTCAAGAACAAGAGTCTCTTGGGCTATTTGAAGATTTTTACATACGGCGGCTAGCTCTTGAGCACTTTTTACACTTTTACTTGCGACTTTGGCTATAGCCCCTGGAAGAAGGATGTCAGCTCCATGTTTCCCTACAGCATATCCAGCTAATTCGCCTCTCTTTTCTGATGATAATGTATCCCACATGGTTACGAGCTGATGCACTTCTGGAGATAGCGCTTCAGCAACGATTCCCCATTCGTCTTTGCGAACCAAGTCAACTAATGTCGAAACAGAGTCGACAATTTGTCGTGATGTCTGAATGGGATGCGTCACAAAATCAGCCATAAAGAGGAACATCCCTTCTCCAGATTCATAAACACCCTTTGGCAGTCCTTTGGCAACACCAATGCTAAATTCGGAAACAGATAAGGAGTTTGGTTGATGCATCTGGGTTTGAGAAGTGAATTGCTCATAATCTTGTAGAGAACGATCGTATTGTCCTAAGCTGAAATGAGCGATCCCTCTCTCAAGATAAGGAATATGATTAGTAGGATTTGTCTCAATGGCTTTTCCTAAATCCTGAACGGCCTGATTGTAACATCCTAATGCTAAAGCCCGTTCTCCTCGCACTTGATGGGAAAGAGTATTAAAATCGGCTTCTTGGATGGAATTCGAATACAGGTGGCTATAATCAGTCGAGAATTTTCGGTCAATTTCCGGGTGTCCGATCGCAGCACCCGGCTCCCATCCTGGCACATGAATGCTATACTTCGAGTGGATATCTTGCGCTTCAAGGACAAGCCCCGGATGGTGATAAAGTTGATTCTGAAGGCTATTATAGCTATCATGGGCAAAAAGAGAACCTAGAGCTCTTCCATTTTCTTCCCAAGAAAGACTTTCTTGCCCTGCTGGATTTGCGAGCTGGAAAAACTGATTCTGCACTACGTTTTCTTTGAAGGAAGAGATCTGATCATCGATACTAGATTTTAGAGTGGGAGATCCCTGAGTAGCTGCCATCTCAAATGGAATATCAGAAGGAACCGTAGTAGAGGCAGAGTCTTCTTTATGGTGCTTTTTATCTGATTTAGTAATATCGGAAGATGCCCCTGCGCCTGCTGCACCTGCCGCTGCTGCCCCAGCCGCTGCTGAAGAAGCTGCTACAACGACAACCACCACAGCCGTTGCAACGACCACCGCAGCTCCAATAATGAGCGCTTTTTTATGTTTTTTTGCGAACTTTTTAACATGCTTCCATTGTTTGTGCACCCAACTTTTGCAAAGAATAACTTCTCCATGACCATTCAAGACAGCAGGAACAATCATATATTGATATTCACCAGGACTTACAAAAGAAACGGCATCTTCGTAAAAGTTATCCTCTCCATTCAGAAGATCTTCGATATCATTATCCAATGACAAACTTTCTTTAGAATCATCAGGAAGAGCACCTTCCTTTGCTAAAAAGGCGACAAACTTCTTAACTCTCTCTAAATCTTCAGGAGTGCATTTCTTTTCCAGCTCACCAGATTCGATTTCATCTAGCACACGAAGCATATCATCATAGGACAAAGTGTAGTCGTTTTCTGCCCGCTTCTCTCCATAATTAACTCTCTGAACCTGGAAGGTGATCTTCGGTGCGGTATTTTGAGGAAAAACAAGCATAGCTGGAGTTATAGCAAGAAACAGGGAGTTGGCAAATACTCTAAGTTTTCGCATCCAATTCTCTCGTTGAGTTTTTATTTTCTCGGAATAAGTTTACGATTCAAAAGAGTAGCTTGTCAATAGCGACTATTGCTCCGTGACCGATCTATCTGTTTAAGATGAATCCGTTTAATAATCGCGCAAAGAATTCGCCAATTCAGAGCATTTGAATGAATAGCCAGATTGAATCAGTTTTTCTGGAACGACATGGGCACTAGCCAAAAGAACCTCATCTGCCAGCTCTCCAAACGCAAGGCGAAGAAGCCAAGCCGGAAGAGGGACCCACGCGGGTCTGTGGAGATGACGTGCGAGCGTTTGAGCAAATTCCGCCTGGGTGACAGGATAAGGAGAAACCACGTTTACGGCTCCATGAATTGACGGAGTGGACAGGATATGTAAAGTCGCCCCCACGACATCGCTTAAGGCGATCCAGCTCAAGATCTGCTTGCCAGAACCTAACTTCCCGCCGAGGCCAAGTTTGAACGGCAGGAGCAGCTTCTTGAGCATCCCCCCGGAAAAACTCAAAACGGCTCCGAATCTTAAGTGCACGACCCGCGCACCTCTCGCTTGGATCGATTGCATCGCTTTTTCCCATTGGACACAGAGATCAGGTAAAAATCCGGTGCCAGGGATGCTACTTTCCGTTAGAACTTCCCCTGGTCGATTGCCATAAAATCCCACTGCAGAAGCGCAGAGGACGACCTTAGGCGGATGTTCTAAATGGGAAAGCGCTTGAGAAAGGACCCAGGAATCGCGACACCGACTGACAAACAGCCGTTTCTTTTTTTGGCTCGTCCAACGCCCGTCTGTAATCCCCTCTCCAGCCAAATGGATGACCGCGTCAAAACCTTCAAGACTGCTTTTGGAAAATTGGGCATGGGCAGGATCCCAAAAAATGGCATCTCTCCCCTCTTGTTCTTTGGAACGCACAAGACGAACGACCTGATGCCCTTCGCTTTGAAGGGCAAGAATAAGAGCGCGGCCGATCAGGCCGCTAGCTCCACTGACTAAAATACGACATACGGGCTTTGCATCTTTTTCTAGATTATCTTGCATGCAAATCCCCACCACCTGCTATTTGCAGCAGCCGCCTTTTTTGTCTTTGTTACTTCCACATTCTGTGTCGCAGCACAGATGCCTGCATTTCGGGATCATGCGCAGACTCCATACCCCAGCTAAGCCGACGATCGCATAGATCAAGCGGCTCACCCACGTGGTGTTTCCATGAAACAACCAAGCGACGAGGTCGAATTGGAAAAAGCCCCATAAACCCCAATTTAAAGCTCCAATGACGATCAGAATAAATGCCAAGACGTTTAAACACTTCATTTTGTTCCTCCAAAAAACATTGCAAATCAATAACTTAATACGCATCGCTCTCGCATGCGCAGCATCAATAACTTCATCTTAAGCAAACAGATAGGGTTTTGTCATTATATTTTTAATTCGTAGCGAAGCTTGTTTTTTTTCAATTGACTCTTGACACCGAGCTGATTAGACTTGGAGGGCAAATGACTTAAGCGATGGTCCCATGACTGAATTTGATGAAAACGAACTTAATCACTTGATGAAACTCTGCCGTATCGAGTGTTCTTCGGAAGAAAAGCAGACTTTGAAAGACAACCTGGCAAAAGTGTTGAAATACATTCAGTTGCTGCAAGAGGTCGATACGGAAGGGGTGAAGCCTTGCCTAAGCGTGCAAGAATCGCTTGTGAATGTCACACGCGAGGATGTCGTTGATAACACTCTCTCCCGAGAGGATTTTCTCGCCAATGCACCGGCTCATGTCGGCGGCATGATCCGCGTTCCCCCTGTCATCAAGTTTGCCAACCCTTAAAGGATCTACACGATGTACCGTTTATCTGCCATTGCCTTGCGCGATCAATTTTTAAAAGGCGAAATTTCTGCTTCTAACATTGCTGAATCTATTTTGCAGCGAATCGCAGCAAACGACCCTAAAATCGGCGCTTTTTTACATTTTGAAGGAGAGCGTTTGAGACAACGGGCGCAACGTCTAGACGAGAAGCGAAAAAGCGGCAAGGCTTTGGGCAAGATGGCAGGCATTCCTGTAGGGATCAAAGACAATATCCATATTAAAGGAGAGATCACCACTTGCGGTTCTTTGTTTCTTAAAAACTATAGAGCTCCTTTTGATGCGACAGTCGTTCGCCTGCTGGAAGAAGAGGATGCTCTTCTTGTCGGCAAGATGAACCTCGATGAATTTGCAATGGGTTCTTCGACAGAAAATTCCGCTTATCATCCGACAAAAAATCCGTGGGACCTTAGCTGTTCACCCGGAGGATCTTCCGGAGGATCGGCTGCAGCTGTTGCCGCGCGTCTATGTCCGATCACTTTGGGCAGCGATACAGGCGGCTCGATCCGCCAGCCTGCGGCGTTTTGCGGAATCGTCGGATTTAAACCCACCTATGGTAGAGTTTCTAGATTCGGCCTTGTGGCCTTCGGCTCTTCGCTTGATCAGATCGGACCGCTGACAACTAATGTCGCAGACGCTGCACTGACAATGGAAGTGTTAGGCAAGCATTGTCCCCATGATTCGACAAGCTTGAATTTGCCGCGAGAAAATTATTTGGCTTCTCTTGAGTCATCGATTGAAGGGACCTCAATTGGAGTGCCTTGGAACTTTTTAAATGACCTCGAGGCATCGGCAAAGGAGAATTTCTTAGAGTCGATCGAGGTTTTTAAAAGTCTAGGTGCTCAGATTGTCGATGTCGATCTGGACCTTTTAAAATACTCAGTGGCGATTTACTACATTCTGGCCACTGCGGAAGCTTCGACAAACTTGGCCAGATTTGATGGAATCCGCTATGGGGTCCGCAGCGCACGCGCTCAGACCTTAGATGAGGTGTACGAGTTTTCTAAACAGGAAGGGTTTGGTCCTGAGGTGAAGAAGAGGATCCTTCTCGGCACTTATGTTCTTTCTTCAGGCTATCAGGACGCCTATTACCGAAAGGCGCAGAAGGTGCGCGCGCAAATCATCGCTCAGTTCAAAATAGCATTTTCACGTTGCCAGGTGATCGCGATGCCCGCCTCTCCGTTTACGACATTTAAGTTAGGCGAGCTCAAAGACCCTCTCCAGATGTACCTGCAAGACATTTACACCATTGCAGCGAACATGGCGGGCCTTCCTGCCATTAGCGTCCCTTCTGGGTTTAACGCTGAGAAGCGCCCCTTCGGGTTGCAGATTCTAGGTCCCCAGTGCCGAGATGGCGAGGTGCTCCGATTCGCACACGCCTATGAACAAAAAACTAAATACAGCTCCCACATCCCTCCGCTTTTCGACCATGAGGTGAAATAACATGTCCGATATTTTTTACGAAGATTGGGAACCGGTCATCGGACTGGAAATCCACGTTCAGCTCAACACGAAGTCGAAGCTGTTTAGCTCGGCGCCTAATCGCTTTGGCGATGAGCCTAACACCAACATTGGGATTGTCGATACGGGACAACCCGGATCTCTTCCTGTCCTTAATAAGGAAGCTGTGAAAAAGGCCGTCCAGTTCGGTTGCGCCGTGCATGCACAAGTTCCTCTTATCAGCGCTTTTGATCGAAAATCTTACTTCTATCCCGATAGTCCGCGCAATTTTCAAATTACCCAATTCGATCAGCCCATTGTGCTGGGGGGATATATTGAAGCCGATGTCGGTGGGAAAACCAAACACTTTAAAATCAACCGCGCCCATTTAGAAGATGATGCGGGGATGTTAAAACACTTTACCTCGTTTGCAGGCGTGGACTACAACCGTGCCGGGGTGCCTCTATTAGAAATCGTCTCTGAGCCTTGCATGCGCTCTCCTAAGGAGGCGTCCGCTTATGCCATGGCGATCAAAGCGGTCATGCAGTATATCGATGCATCGGATTGCAACATGGAAGAGGGCTCCCTTCGCGTCGATTGCAACATCTCGGTGAGAAAAAAAGGGGAAACAGGCTTGCGCAATCGGATCGAGATCAAAAACCTCAATTCGTTTAGCAACATGGAAATGGCGATCGAGTCTGAAATCCGCCGTCAGGTCCGCCTCTATACACAACACCCCCACGAAAATCCCGACAATGTCATTGAAAAAGGAACTTATCGTTTTGATCCGGATAAAAAAGAGACGATCATGATGCGTCAAAAGGAAGGGGCTGAAGATTACCGCTACTTCCCTGAGCCTGATCTCCCTCCGATTGTCTTGACACAAGCTTATATTGATGAGATCAAAGCGGCGCTCCCTGAGCTGCCCGCAGCGCGCTTTAAGCGGTATCTCACAGAGCTTCTTCTCCCTGAGGGATCGGCTCTTTTTCTTGTGAATGACCGCGATTTGTCCAATTATTTTGAAGAAGCCTTGAAAATTTGTCCGAGTGCCAAAAACGTGTGCAATTGGATCACGATCGAATTTGCGGGAAGATATAAGGACACAGGAAAATCTCTTCTCGACTCAGGCATCAGTGCCGAGCATGTGGCGAGACTTGTCCAGATGATTGAAAAAGGGACAATTACTGGAAAAATTGCCAAAAGTGTCGCGGATGAGATGGTCCTGCATCCCGGAAAAAATCCAGAGCAAATCGTTCAGGAAAATCCCGATTTCCAGCCTGTGAACGATACCTCTGCCATCGAACCGCTTGTTGACCAGGTGTTAAGCGAAAATGCCCAATCGGTTGCTGATTATAAAGCGGGAAAAGATAAAGCCTTTTCCTTCCTCGTCGGCCAGGTTATGAAACTCTGTAAAGGGAAAGCATCTCCTACAATTGTTAATGATCTTTTGACCAAAAAACTTAAATAGTTATACTGCGCTTATAAACTAATAATTTTAAAAACTGAGAATTAGTGCATTTTTCTCAGTTTTTAATAGAGCGCAGGGCAACACATGAGTCGACCCATTTGGGGACTACCAGCTTCTTGTCTTCTTCTTTTGACGAGCATGGGCTGCTATACCAACCACGCGGTCTTCAACCCTTATAGCTACGCGCCGAGGTCCCCTTCTCAGTTCTGGACTCCACCTGATTCTATCCATCCGATGGTGTTATCAGACCGTCCTCCCGATATTCCGTCGCAAGATGATCCTTACAGCCTTGCGGAACTCATCGATATTGCGCTGCGCAACAACACGTTTACTCAAATAACCTGGGCCAAAGCGAGAGAGGCTGCGGCAAGTTATGGACAAACGCAAAGCGATCTCTTTCCTCAAATCACAGGCTCTTTTAGCTACGAGCGAGTGCGCACGCCGACCTTCGGAACCTCCCTTACCCCAGGAAGCTCCACCGCTGCCAGCACAGCCTTTAGCGCAGGCACGCTCGCTCCTGCCACTGTAACCGATATCTACTACTCTGATTGGGGCCCTCAGCTCTCCGTGACTTATCTTGTTTTCGACTTTGGAACGCTCAGAGCCACGACAGAAGCCTCCCGCCAAGCGCTTTATAATGCCGACTGGAACCACAACAGCATGATCCAAAACGTTTTGCAGACGATCATGACCGATTTTTATAACTACCTGTACCAAAAACAGCTCTACCGTGCGGATGAAGCCGATGTCGCAACTGCACAGTTAACCCTAAATGCAGCAGAACTGGGATTGCGCAACGGGGTACGCGATGTGTCCGATTACCTGCAGGCCAAAACGCAGCTGTTGCAAAATCAGACCCGCTGGGTCGCTCAACAGCAAAATGTGGAAAATGCGTTAGCGCAACTCTTGACTGACATGGGGCTTCCCGCCAATCTGACGCTCAAAACGCAGGATCTACCGACAACACTTCCCTCTAGCGATTTTCTCCCGCCTCTTGAAGAGCTCATCGCGGTCGCCTTTCAAAACCGACCCGATCTTCTCGCCTCAGAGGCCAATCTGAAATCAACCGAGATGAGTCTTTTAGCAGCAAAGAGAAATTATCTCCCTAAGCTCAATTACACGTTTGATCTCGGCAAGACCTATTTTAATGGGGGATTGCACGATCGCTATAATTTCGACAGCCTCTTTTCTGTTAGCATGCCTTTGTTTGCAGGATTTTACTACAAGAACGCCGTCAAAGGGGCGCAGGCGACAAAGAAGCAAGCGGAAGAACAGCTGCGCAACGATCAGCTCAATGTGATCCAACAAGTGACGACCTTCCATTTCAACGTGAGAGTGGCTTTTGAAACACTTCAGTTCGCAACCGCCTTTCTTCAAGCCGCAGAAGAGCAATACACCGTCGCGCTAAATCAATATCAGCATGGAGTCAACACGATCTTAGATGTCGTCTCCGCCCAAAGCTCGCTTGTCGATGCACGAGCCTCGCAAGCACAAGCCATCCAGCAATGGTACAACTCCCTTGCCAATATCGCGTATGCAACCGGTCTTCTGTCTCCAACACAGTTGCCGACGACGATTGAAGCGGAAGGGTTCCAAAATCAGAATAAATACATGATTAAATATAGTGAGGGATCTTAATGAAAGGATCAATAATATCTCTATACTGCGCATTACTTGCGATCGCAAGCTGTCAGAAAGCCACACCTCCCCCGCCGCCGCCACATGAAGTCACCATTGCTATACCTGTCATGCAGGACGTTCCTGTCTGGTTGCAATATATCGGCAATTTAGTCCCGAACATCAGCGTGCAGATCATGGGTCAAGTTTCAGGGATTTTGACAGAGCAGCATTTTGTCGAAGGACAAGATGTCAAACAAGGAGATCTTCTTCTTGTCATCGATCCACGTCCTTACGAAGCATCCCTATTGAAAGCAGAAGCGCAACTCGAGCAAACAATCGCCTCATTGGATTATGCTAAAGAAACAACACAGCGCTATGCAAAGCTCGTCGAACAAGATTTTATTTCTCAACTGAATTACGACTCTTATGTCACCAATGTCCTCAGCGATCAAGCGATTATTGAACAAAACAAAGCAGATATCGCAACTGCAAAAATCAATTTAGGGTATTGCTACATCACCGCGCCGATGGATGGCGTCACAGGACTTCTTCAAGTAAAACCCGGTAACTACGTCAATGCAGCAGCCGATAGCGTTTTGACTGTCTTAAATCAAATCCAGCCCTGCTTAGTGAACTTCTATGTCCCCGAGAACGACTTATATACGATCCAAAAAAAGCAACGGGAGCAGCCTGTAAAAATTGAAGTGTTTGTCGATTCCGCGCATACAGTGAGCTACGAGGGAATACTGACGCTCATCGACAACCAGGTCAATAGCGGAACGGGCTCGATCTTGATGCAAGGGACGCTTCCCAATGAAGACAAACTCTTATGGCCAGGAAATTTCGTCGACGTCCGTGTTCACATCGATGAAAAAAAAGGAGCGCTTCTTCTTCCCACGCCAGCCGTTCTCGTAGGGCAATCGGGCCATTATGTGTATGTGGTCAATGCAAAGAGCGAGATCGAAATGAAACCCGTGCAGATCGGACAACGTCATGAAGAGCTGACGGTGGTGTATTCCGGAATCACAGCGAATGACAAAGTCGTCACCGAAGGGCAACTTAACCTGTATCCCGGACTGAAAGTGGCAATCGCTCCCCCTGCAACAGCTCCTGTAACTCCAGCAGCTCCTGCAACAGCTCAACAGAACCCTTAAGGCAAGATTTATGAATATTTCAGGTCCTTTTCTCAGACGCCCGGTCATGACGATCCTCGTCATGCTCTCCCTTGCCTTCTTCGGTATCCTCGCCTACCAAGCTCTTCCTGTCAGCGATCTTCCCGATGTCGCCTACCCTACGATCGAGGTGTCTGTCGACTACCCTGGAGCGGACCCTCAAACGATTGCCAATAACGTCGTGGTCCCATTGGAAAAAGAATTTACAACGATTCAAGGGATTCAAACAATCGCCTCAACAAGCTACACCGGCAGTGCCACGATCGTTCTCCAGTTCAACCTCGATCGCAATGTGGACCTAGCAGCTCCCGATGTTCAAGCAGCGATTAATGCAGCCCAACCTCAGCTACCTCAAGATCTCCCCTATGCTCCGACCTATAGCAAAGTGAATCCCACTTCAACCCCTGTTCTTTTCTTTGCCATCGTTTCGTCCACAATGACATTCGGAGATCTTTATAACTACGGCGATGTCGTGATCGGCGAGCGCCTCAGCATCATCGACGGGGTCTCCCAAGTCCAAACCTATGGACAACCCTATGCGGTGCGCCTGCGCGTCGATCCACAAAAACTCGCCTCGCGCGGAATTGGAATTGATGAAGTGGGAACGGCCATCCAAAACGCAAACGTTTATCTCCCTGTGGGAACTCTTTTTGGAGAAACGCGAGAATTTACGATCGACGTCAACGGACAACTCGAATCCGCAGAGGAATACGATCGTGTGATCATTAAAAATGACAACGGCTCGATCACGCGTTTCCGCGATATCGGAAAAGCACTCGACAGCGTGCAAGACGATAAGATGTACTTTGCGTATTCAGATAAAGAGCAAACACAGGCCATGGTTGGCCTTGCCATGCGCACGCAAGCGGGCGCAAATACATTGGAAGTGATTCAACGGGTCAACGAAGTTCTTCCCCAGCTTCTTGATGAAATTCCAGGCTCTGTCAAACTGATCCGGATGTACGATCAGTCCGATTACATTTGGGAATCTGTGCACGATGTGGAATTCACCCTCGTCATCGCTTTGATCCTGGTTATTCTCGTGATCTTCTTTTACCTCGGAACAGTACGCGATACGGTAATTCCTGTCCTTGCGATTCCCATGTCGATCCTGGGGACCTTTATTGTCATGCTCTACGCCGGATTTACCATCGACATCCTCTCGTTGCTTGCGATTACCCTTGCCATCGGGTTTCTCGTCGATGATGCGATCGTCGTTTTGGAAAATATTGTCCGCCACGTCGAGCATGGAGAGTCTCCCTTCCAAGCCGCTTTAAATGGCTCGAAAGAGATCGGCTTTACCATTTTATCGATGACGCTGTGTTTATGCACCGTCTTTATCCCGCTGATTTTCATGGCGGGGATCATCGGCAGGATCTTGCATGAATTTGCGGTGACCATTGTGACTGCCGTTGCCATTTCAGGGGTCATCTCGCTGACTTTAACCCCACTCCTCTGCAGCCGTTTTATCCCTCCTCATGTTGAAGGGAAGCAGAAAAATCGCGTCGAGCGCTTCTCTGAAGCCTTTAACCAAAAGATCCTCGACATCTATGGACCTAGCCTAGAATGGGCACTCGGCCACCGTCTTACGATTTTAGCAGTCGGTGTCGGAAGCGTCCTCTTCTCATTTTTTCTCTTAGCGATCCTTCCTAAAGATTTTATGCCTCCCGATGACTTAGGACTTGTCGAAGGGTATGTGCAAACCGTCGACGGCACCTCTCCTTTTCTCATCGGAGATTACATGGAACAGCTCGCTAAAATCGCCGTCAATGATCCCAATGTCATAGACGTTGCAGCAGTAGGCGGCTACCCGCAGGATAACGAAGGGGTCTTGTACATCAATCTGAAACCTCTCTCAGAGCGCCTCTCACTCATCCCTTTCTTGCACGAGATGAATCAAAAAATCAATTCGATTCCCGGGGTTCAAGTCTTCTTAAAACCGTTGCCGCTCATCAACCTCCAAGTGGGCGCGGTCGACAGTAAAGCCGCCTACCAGTACACCATTCAAGGGCTAAATCCCGAAGACATTTACAAATACGGCCCGATTCTCGAAGAGAAATTTAATACGTTGAAAACGATCAAAAATGTGGTGAGCGATCTCGACATCACACAACCTCAGCTCCAAATTGAGATCTTAAGAGACAGAGCCTCTACATACGGGATTTCCGCCTACCAAATTGAAAATACCCTGAATCTAGCCTATGCGACGAGCAACCTCTCTCCAATCAACATGCCGAATAACCAATATTATGCGATCATGGAGACCTTCCCGAAATTTTACTACAACCCCGCTCAACTCCAACAGATCTGGCTGCGTAGTTCCTTAACGGGAGAACTGGTTCCTTTAAGCGCCATTACCACAATGAAAGAGGGCTTAGGACCTTTGACCGTTAACCACGTCAACGGACTTCCCTCTGCGACCATCTCTTTCAACCTCGCGCCAGGAGCCGCATTGAGCGAAGCTCTAAAAGAGGTGGAACAAGTCGCTAAGGAGACTCTGCCTACAGCTGTTTACGGCAGCATTCAAGGGTCAGCCGACGTCTTTAAAACATCTTTTGCCAACCTGCAGTTTTTGCTGATCATCACGATCTTTATTATTTATGTGATTTTAGGGATCCTCTACGAAAGCTTCTTCCCGCCGATCACGGTGATGTCAACGCTTCCTCCCGCTGCCATGGGAGGACTATTTAGCTTGATGATCTTCGGGCAAACCCTTTCCCTCTTTGCCTTTGTCGGCTTGATCATGCTTTTAGGAATCGTATTGAAAAACGGGATCATCATGATCGACTTTGCGAACGCCTCGCGCGCTCACGAAGGAAAAAGCATCCACGATGCAATCTACCACGCCTGCATGGTCAGGGTGCGTCCGATCCTCATGACCACTTTTGCAGCCCTCATGGGAGCCGTTCCCATTGCGCTCGGCATCGGGGGGGCTACTGCTAAAAGCAGAATGCCGCTCGGGATTGTGATTGTCGGAGGCCTGATCGTCTCCCAGATCCTCACGCTCTACCTCACTCCGGTCATCTACATCTACGTGGAAAGGTTCCATGACAAAATCAAAAAGATAAAAGCAGAAAAAGAATCGAAGATCACCTCACAGCAGATGAAGCCGCCTGAGTCGAATGGATTTTAAATTAAAGGGAACTTGAAGTTCCCTTTATAGAGACGATTATTCTTTATAACCAGGATAGACAGCGTCATTCAGTAAAGCTGACCCGTCATCAGAAAAACCAAGCTTTCCTTGGTAGTCAAACGAAGATTCATCCGCTTGATAGTAGACCACCGCACATTTTTCCGGATCGTTGTACGCATAGACCTTATCGAGCGAAGAGCGCAATTCATCCTGATGGGTCGCTTGTAAGCTGTCAGGATTGACCGATAACGTATGCAGGATTTTAAACGGATTGCCATGCGTCACGACGGCCACCGTTTTTCCTTTAAGACTTGCGTCGCTGCGGAGCGCATTGACAAAAGCAATCAATTCGACAGCGCGGTCCGCTTTACTCTCGCCACCCTCTCCCATCGGAACGAAGAAACGCACTTTCTCATCTCCGCGCGTTTTATTGTACTCTTTGTAAGAGGCCATTTGACGGTATTCTTCAGGAGTTTTCAACTCCAAATCTCCCTTGCACGTTTCATTGAGTGCAGGAGACATTTCAAGCATTTTTATTCCATTCTCGTCCACAAGGCGCAAAAGCGGCTCTGCTGTTTGAAACCCGCGCGCTAACGTAGAGGAATAGACCTTATGAAAGACCATTCCCGCTTTTTCGAGCTGCTGAGCTAACGCTTGCGCTTGGGATTTTCCCTTTTCACTCAATCCGAATTCGCTTGTTCCCAATAAAACCTTTTTCCCATCCGGATAGGCTCCTTCTCCGATCTCAACAAAGAGAATATTCACACGATCCGAAGCATAGGCATCTCTAAACGAACTGATTCCTGAACTAGCCATAAAATTATCTCCTGAGTTTTTGTTTTCAACTAAGTCCGCACTAAACAAAACCGAGCTTGCAAAAAGAGATGACAAACAAATTTTATTAAACATAGCAATCTACTCCAAATTGAATGCATGAAATATATCAATTTTAGTGATAAAAAGCAAAGATTGAGATGTAGAGTTTTACCACCCAGAGAGGAAACCACAGAGGAAGAAAACTAATCTCTTCTTTCTCTGTGGCTTCCATTCTCTGTGGTAAAACTAATATTTAAGAGCGCACGTCAAGGACGAGGATGGAATGACTCGAAGGCCTGAGTGAGATGCTGCTGGCTGATGTGTGTGTATCTATCTGTGGTGGAAACACTTGCATGCCCCAGCATCTCTTGAATTACCCGAAGATCTGCCCCATTCTCGAGAAGATGGGTGGCAAAGGAGTGGCGTAAGGTGTGTGGAGAAATGACTTTAGCAATCCCGGCACTTGTCCCATACCGCTTGATCTGCTTCCAGACAAAGGTCCGATCGATCCTCTTTCCTTTATCTGTAATAAAGAGCGGGGTATCCTTCCCCTCTCCTCCTTTTTGACGAAAGGTGCCCAAATAAGCATCGATCGCACTCACTGCCGTCTTGCCAATCGGCACAATCCGCTCCTTTCCTCCTTTGCCTCTCACACGAACAACTTGATCATCCACATCCAACAGGTTTAAGGAACAGAGCTCTGAGACCCTTAAACCAGAGGCATACAAGACCTCGAGAAGCGCTAGGTCTCGTGCGCCAGAGGCCGTCGTTGCATCAGGTGCCTTAAGTAAAGCCTCCACCTCCGCGAGCGTCAACACTTCGGGAATGAGCTGCCAGAGCTTTGGGGTTTCCAAATAAAGGGTCGGATCAGAGGCTATGATTTTTTCCCTTTTTAAAAAGCGGAAGAACACTTTGACTGCCACTAGAAACCGACAGATTGAGCTTGTTGCGTACCGGGACTCTTTTAAATGGGATAAAAATGCGATGACATCTTGTTCTGTAACAGCAGAGGGATCTGTAATCTGACGATGAGAAAAAAAGAGGGCCAAATCGGATCGATAGGCTTTGACGGTATTTACCGCTAACCCTTTTTCTGAAGCGATGTAGGCTAAAAAATCTGAAAGAGCTCTATCCATAATTGCAGGATAGAGCTTGAGGTCATTTTAAGCAGCTGACAAAATGGCTTGCGCGCGTTCCATCACTTTCTTCTCTTCTTGAGCGCGGAGTGGTGTTTGCGTTGCATGGTTTTTCTTAACCAGTTCGACCATTTTTTTCGTCAGCGCAACATCTTCTTTCATCTTCTTCACAAAGAAGAGCGTTTTACTTAACGTTTGATAGAGCTCTCGATTGTTTCTCAGCCCTTTAAATTGAGTATCAGCAGCAATCAGATCCGCCTGTTTCAACAGATCGATGTAGTTTTGGAGCGCTTGTGCCGCTTGCAGATCCTGAGCTTTTCCTGAAAGACGCGCTTTTTTCCAGTAAATCTTGCTCGTCTTAACGCATGCTCTTAAAAGATCTGGCTCGCGGTTAGTTTTAGCTGTTTTCAGTGCAGCCTCTAATGCAACAGGGGGAACCGACTCCACATGACGCGTGTAAAACTCGCTTTGCAACGCGTGGAGCTCTTTTTTATCGAGCTTCTTGACCATCTCCATAATCCATTCGGGAACTTGCTTGCGTTGCGTACTTAATTCGCTTAGCGCCTGTTCCACGTTTTCTAATGTCGGATGATCTTCTTTCCACTTCTTGTCTTTCTGTTCCAGTTTGTAATAGCAGTAAAGAGCGAAGGCAATACTTGGAATTCCGATTAACAATCCCGCAGTCAGCGCCGTGACGCCGATAAACGGTAAGCCATAGGCAATTGTTAAGCCGATCACAGTCAGTGTTGCAATCGTCATGATCGCCGCCATCGCAAGGGCCACGCCCTTATCAAACTTGCCTATAGGACCTGATTGCATCCCCGCTTGCCAGCTCGAATAGTCGACATGGAACATCACAAGAATCGTGATCACTGTGAGAACCGAGAGGGTTATCAACGCCGCCGGATTCAGAACGAACATGCCTGCAGTTGCCACGCTGATGATCACTCCAAGAGCTCCTGAAACCACAGCCGCGATGTAATACCACTTTCTCTCTGATAATCCCGTTTCTACTCGACCAATCAATGAGCGCGCTTCTGTCAATGCTTCCGGTTTAATCGCAGAAAAATTTGGGTTGAGGCGAATGTCTAAGCCTTTCTTAAATGCCTTATGCACCTCTGAAACGGCGTCACCACCCATAATCCGCCCGTAAATCGCATCTCTTTTCTTTTGGCTGCGCTGCAATGCCGCTGAAAATCCAAACACCTGAAGCGCGCTTAATTGAAGAGCCTCTGCATCAGCAACATCAATTCCAAGAGGTTTTAAGATCTGCTCGCACAGTTTTTTAAAATCAGCAGATTGCGGATCGACCTTCTCGAAGAGTTTTTTAAATACATTGGCAACTTCTGCCTTAGATAGACTGTTTCCGGATAAGCCACCCTCTTTAGTCATTTTTTCCTGCAATTCAAGAAACTGATCCACTAGAAGTGATAGCCCATCTTTTTCCAGAGCATTCAAATAATCTTTGCGCCCTTTAGGACCACCTACTTTTCCGCCCATCGTTGTATAAAGATTCTGGAAGAAGCCTTTTATTCCCTCGGGATTTTGCCTAAGCGCTTCGGAAGAATCAGGAGCATTAAGCATCTTTTGGAACTTCGCTTTCGCATTCACTTCCAAATGATCAAATAAAAGTTTTGCACATGCCGCAGGATCAGATCCTTTCGCTTTGAGTTCCGCTTCGAATTGGCGAAGATCGTGAAGGCGATATCCTCCCCATACCATAAAAGATAAGTAGAAAAATCCCCAAAGGATCGTACCCACGATTCCCACATTCGTTACAACAGCCCACGTAGCTCCTAAGACCTGCGCTGCCACCGTTAATGGACGCAAGACCAAATAGGCAGCTCCCCCTAAGGTTTGGAAAATACCCGTCGAAAGGTCTCTGAGCGCATCCGCCCTTCCAGTTCGATCATTGAGCGCATCCGCAGCAAAATAAGCCCTTTGAGCCCCTAAAACCGCATTTGCCCCCCAAAAAGCGTTAAGACCTGTCGTTATCCCCATTACATCGTTAACGCAGGGACCCGTCCACATGGGAGCAGCTGTCCACTGTGTGAAGAAAATATTACGAAGAAAGAAGGAGTGTGCCGAGATCACGTTAGGAGCTCCCCCTCCAGCAGCCGATAAGAGAGTCGAAGCCGATTGTCTATCGCTCCAGCCAAGAACTTCTAGGAACTTGAGAACTTCAGGCGGCGGTGGAGCTCCCTTTGAATTTTTAGGTGTAGATCGTTGATAAAGAGGAGTTTGAGTAGATTTCGAAGACCGGCTAGAGTTGAGGGCTTCTTCCAAACGTTGCAAAAACAACTCGGTAGGCAGCGGCACAGAGGGACCTGTAGAGCCTTTTGAAGGAAGACTCCCAGGAGTTCTTGGTACGCTCGAACCGATATTTGGAACTGTCATCTGGCACCTCAATCCCAGAGTAAATAATTCGGATAGAGTTAATTAGTCCAATTATCAATAATTACACAGTTAATTAATTAAACTACTCTAACAACTTAATTATAACATCAATCAACATAAAATTAAACAATAAAATAAACAACCATTTAACTTCTAGAAACAGTCTAGTACAAAGAGCGCAACCAGCTTATTTTAAATGGCTTAGATCAATAATCCAAAAGTTATTCGATAGAAGTGTCCTTTTACTATAGCTGCTGGAATTTCAACCACAGAGTGAGAAAGCACAGGGGAAGAATTTCAAGAAAGCTAGTACACAGTTAAAAAAGTTTTTGCTCTTTGGGCTGATGTGAAAGATCCCGCGGCTAAGCGATCGTAAAGGCCGCTGTGTGCAGACACACAGCTAACTTTACGATCGTTTAGCCCCGGGGCTTTGACACAGCCGAAAGAGTAAAA
>JAGVMG010000044.1 GCA_020053915.1 Parachlamydiales bacterium
GCCGGATTCTCAAATACGATCCTGTTCCGGATTGACAGACAGCGCCTTTTCTGCATGTTTGTAGTTCAGCACTTGAATTGTGTTAATCGATTGTTCCTGAGGGCCTGCGTAAATAAGAGCTCCTCTATGAGATCTCTTTCCGACGAGCTCTTGGAAGTAGCGCAAGTTTTTAAGAAAATCCTGGTGAAATGTTTGAGATGCTTTAATTTCAATCGGAACGAGTTCGTTTGCTGTTTGAAAGATGAGATCGACTTCATGTCCATGTGTGTCACGGAAAAAGTAGAGCTGAGGATCTTTTCCTTGATTGAAGCGCGATTTTAAGAGTTCTGTGACAACAAGGTTTTCGACCAAATTCCCTCTAAGTGGATCGCGCGCGATCTGAGCAGTTGTTTCAATGCCCAAAAGATAACTTGCTAATCCGACGTCGTAGAAATAAATTTTAGAAGACTTGATGACCCTCTTGCCGAAATTTTCATGATAGGGTTGGATCCGAAAGAGGATGAAAGAAGCTTCCAAGATTGAAATCCACTCTTTGACTGTATTAGAGGAAATGCCCACATCATTACCTATTCCTTCTAGATTAAGTAATTGCCCAACCCTTCCAGCGCAGATGCGAATAAAACGTTGAAACTGCATGAGATCTTTAACGTGGATTAATTGACGTAGATCCCTTTCCACATAGGTTTGAAAATAATTTCGGTAGGCCTTTGTTGGATCGAGTTGATCTTGGTAGATTCGGGGATAACCTCCTCTCAATAGAGACTCATCCATTGAATTTTCTATTTTTGCTTCTTGTAGTTCGCTTAAGCTGAGTGGAAGAAGGTTAAGCAATGCGGTACGGCCTGCCAAAGATTGGGTAATGGCTTGATGGAGGAGCAGCTGGTGGCTTCCTGTGAGGATGTACATCCCTTTTATTTTCTTTTCATCGACGATGACTTGGATGTAAGAGAGTAGCTCTGGAGTGCGTTGAATCTCATCTAAAATCGCCCCGTCGGGATACTGTGCGAGAAAAGCCCGAGGATCTGTTTGTGCAAGCTCTTGAGTATCAATGGCTTCTAGGTTGACATAGGGTTTTTGAGGAAAGAGATGACGCACAAGAGTGGTTTTCCCCGATTGGCGTGGGCCAATGACGGTCACCACAGGATAATCATGCGCTAAATCCTTTAATTCCTGAGAGATATGTCGATGGTACATAGGTTTCCGGCTGTTTTGAAGTTCAACTTCAGATTAGCCGGATTTAAGTATTTGTGCAAGAGCTTTCTTGGAAGTATTTGTCGGCTTTCCTTGTATAAATGATAGAAACGTGCTATTCTATCATTATAAGAAGGAAAGGATGTTGTGAACCTTTCCTTAAGCCAAGGAAAGGTGTATCATGAGCGAGCAAAGTATCCTTCAAATCCTATTAGGGGAATTCCGCGATAAACTAGCACAGCTTCAAGGTTTAGTGGAAAGAGATGCGCGCTTTCCCGAGGCGCCGAATAAAATCAACGTTGCGATCGGGATGCGGCGTGCCGGTAAAACTTATTTTCTTTACCAGAAGATCCTCAAATTGATTGAGGAAGGAGTGAATCCAACCGCAATTTTATACATCAATTTTGAAGACGACCGTCTCCTGCCCTTGAATGAACAAAAGCTTGCAAAGTTAGCAGAGGCATTTTATTCGCTCTATCCTGAAAACCATGACAGAAAGTGTTATTTGTTTTTCGATGAAATTCAAAATGTTGAGAACTGGCCGATTGTCATTCGACGACTGCATGACACGAAAAATGCCGAGATTTTTTTAACTGGATCTTCTGCTAAGTTGCTCAGTAAAGAAATCGCAACCAGTTTGCGCGGGAGGTCTCTTCCTGTCGAAATTTGGCCTTATAGCTTTCATGAATTTATGCGGGCAAAAAACGTCGCGATCGATCGTAGTCTGTACGATGCAAAAACTCAGGATAAGCTCAAGCAGCTCTTCCGCGCCTACCTCTCGGAAGGGGGATTTCCTGAAATCATTGGGTATGCTTCAGATGTGAAGCAAAAAACTTTGCAGGAGTATCTTGATGTTGTGATCTATAGAGATATTATTGAGAGGCACAACGTTAAAAATCCGACTCTCATTAAGTACATGATTTTGTCGATGATTCATAATGTCGGGAAACCCTTTGCGGTGAACAAATTTTATAATGATTTAAAGAGTCAAGGATATCAAATCGGAAAAGACACTCTTTATGAGTATGCGGATCATATCGAAGACGCTTATCTAGCATTTTCTGTTCCCATTTTCGATAAATCCCTTCGAAAAGCGCAGACAACACCTAAAAAGCTTTATGCAATTGACCCGGGGATGGCAAGGGCATTAACACTGGATTATGAGAGCGATCTAGGAAGACTTTTTGAGAACGTTGTCTATTTGGATTTACAGCGGCACGGGTACAAAATCAGCTATTATCATACGGAAGAAGGTTATGAGATTGATTTCTTAGCGCAAACCTCTCGAGGGCAGAAAAAACTTTTTCAGGTCGCTTGGGATGTGCACGATGCTCAAACATTAGAGCGGGAAAAAAGGGCCCTTGAAGCGGGAATTAAAGAGTTGAAGGTGGAGGGGGAAATAATTACGCTCGATGAGTATCTACAACAAGGCATTCGTGTAATTACATAATCCGCTGGATCGTGATCAAGGCTTTTGGGAAAGCGAGAAGATTAAAGTGGGAGTGAGAGGAGACTTTTTTGAGCACGGCATCGGATTGTTTCTGTGCAGAGAGTAGGCTGTTTTCTTCGATTGCTTGGGTCAGCAGATCCTCGAAGGGCTTGGCATCGATCGCTTTTGCGGGGGAGCATAGAGAATGCATGACGAGAAGATCTCCCGCATTCCAGTTGTCTTTTGTTTCTGCAAACATTGAAGTGGCATCTGCGCCAAGCCTTGCATTTTCACAGGAGAGCTTGCGGGGAATGAGGCTTCCTTGTGGGAGATGGTAGAGAGAGTTTAGCCCGCAGGAGATGTAGGTGAGCTGATCTGTTTGGGGCTCGAGAAGAAGGAGATTCATCCCAAATTCTTGTCCGATCGGATCGTGGGAAAGTTCACGGTTTAGCTCGTCAACAAAGCTGAGCAGTTTAAAGGGTTTAGCGGGGTTTTGCAACAGGGTGCGGACCATGCCTCTTAAGACGCCGATGTTGACGGCTCCATCTAGGGTTAGAGTGGGCGTTGCAGCAATAAGGATGAGCAGGGTGTTATTCGGTAATTTAAAGAAGTCGTAGTAGAGCCCGAGCTGGTGGGGAGAGCGGAACTTGGCGACCCCAAGATCACACTGTGACCAGCGGGGAGGGGCGATGGGGGAAAGGCTTTGCGCGGACTTTTGAAGCAGTTCGTGGATCTCTTTAATCTGATCGCTGCCGGTTCTTTCTTTTTCCATTTCTCCAGAGGTGAGATACTGGGAGATATCGTGGATAAAGGAAGTAATGTCCTGGTAACGCTCCTGGATCGAAACGGCAAGTGCTTTAGCGACGATTCTACGCAGCGCTTTTGGAAGAAGAGAGAGGTTAACCATTCCATAGCTGTTTTTGCCGAGGATAAGCTCGTAGAGGATGATTCCTAAGGAATAGATGTCGGAAGCAAACGAGGCTTGATCGGGATTTTCTTTTTGCTCGGGACTCATGTAGTTGGGAGTACCGATCAGGCGATAGGTCTCGCTTGTTTTGGCTGTTTTCTTTTCGTCATGCAGCTGGGCGATGCCAAAATCGATGACTTTGATCTCTCCTTCTCCATCGATCAGAATATTTTCCGGTTTTAGATCGCGGTGGATGACGCCATGCGAGTGTAGGTGGAGAAGGGCGTAGGAGACCTGAAGGATGATCTCTAGAGCTCTTCGCATCGAAAGGGTTTGCTGCATGATAAAGAGGCGAAGGGAGAGCCCGCGAATAAACTCCATGGCGATGTAAAGGCCATTTTCCCATTCCCCTTGCCCGTAGAGTTTCACGATATTGGGATGGCAGGTCAGCGCGATGATCTGCGCTTCTTTTAAAAAGCGTTTGACTGACTCAGGGTGATTGACATAATCGGGAGAGAGCACTTTGAGCGCGATCGGTTGCTTGGTCTCGGGGTGGATCCCCAGATAGAGAAGGCTCATGCCTCCTTTATTCAGTAAGCTTTCAATTTTATACGGGCCGATAAATGCGGGAAGAGGGGATTTGGTCAATCCGGAAATTAAATCGGGTTGTGTCGTCTGTTTAGAGAAAGCTTGGTCGACCATGTAGGAAGGCTACCCCATTTGGAGGATTTTGACACCGAGGACATCTCCCATTTTGACAAGTTCTCCTTGAGCGATCCGTTTGCCATTGACGACAAGATGGACGCCTTGTTCAGGACGAACGGGGAGTTCAATCAGATTGCCAATCGACATCTGTAAAAGCTTGTCTAAATTCATTTTAAGACGAGTGACCTCAACGGCAATTGTCAGAGGGAGCTCTTGCGAAGAGATCATCTCTTCTGAGACGCCGATCGCTTTTTCTCCTGCAGTCCATAGATGAGACTCGTCGCTTTCTGTAGACTCTTCTTCAGAAGCAGCTTCGTGCTTATCTTCTTCTTCAGCTTCGTCCTCTTCATCTTCTTCATCTTCATCGTCGTCTTCCTCGTCTTCCTCGTCTTCATCCTCTTCGTCTTCGTCATCATCATCTTCTTCATCGTCGTCTTCCTCATCCTCATCTTCGTCATCTAGGTCTTCATCATCTTCGTCTAGATCTTCGTCCTCATCTTCATATTCTTCGTAATCTTTCTCATCATCATCAGAGTGTTTACCCATTGTATTTTCTTCCTCATAGTAATAAGCATAATCGACAATTTTCAGATGGTTATCTTTTAGGCGCGCTCGAAATAAAGGGGTCTGTTCGAGAACGACAGTCACTGTGCCTTTCTGAGTCGAGGGGTCGTATGTTCCGCGGTCTAGAACGATCAGATCTCCGACTTTGGCTTTGTTCCACTCCGAAAGGCTTAAAACGGTGTTTCCCAATTCTAGACGCAACACCACGTCGATCTCTTTGGTGAGAGGAGAGGAGAGAAGAGAGGGGCGTGCTGTGTTAAAATGGGCAGTAAACGCTTGCAAGAACGCTGGGGGGCATACGAGCCTTCCCCAAAGGGTCTCATTAGGAAGCCTCATGGCGACATCGACGCAGAGTGCTCCTGTGGAGGGAAGCTGTTGCGGGGAGGCCAGCTTTAAGGAGAGATCTTTTAAAGGGTGCAGTTCGTCTAAAATTTGCAGAATGTTCAGCGTTAGGTAACGGTAGAATCCTTCTTGATATTTTGGCGAGGTGAATCCTTTGATCCCTTCGCGGGGAGATAAAAGCACTTGAGTGAGTTTGGCGACGTCTGCTTGGGGCATCAACCAGTGGATCTGTTGCTTCAGGGGGGTCAATGCGATCGAAAGATCATACGGGGACGCGCCTAAGCCGAGAGTGATCTCTTCTGGATTCAAAAATTCTGTTTTTGTGTGCTCTAGCTTCAACTCGGGAATTTGAAGAAGGGAACCGATTTCTTTGCTGCAAGCTTCCCAAGGAAAAGGAGGCGGGGATCCCCATAAAGGAATCTGTTGCAGCTCGGTTAAAGCGGTTTCAACTTTTTTTAGCCAAAAAAGTGGGGCTGTAGTCATGAGTTTGACTCCTGATCGCGCGCATCATCATCTTGAGAAATCGACTCTTTTCGATGAAACAAGGGGCGGTCGTTATTCTGGATCTCTGTATCAATGCGCCCAATGGAAAAATTAAAGTTCCCTTGCTGGAAAGAGGTCATGAGTGCCGCTTGGTGCGTCTGGAGCAGGGAGAGAGCCGCTGGGTTAGTCGCAATTTCAATATTAAAAGCCTTAGGAGCGGTGCTAAATTCTTTGATCGTGATCCGCGATCCATAAAAAGGAGAGGAGGCGAACTGCGGAGCATCGAGGAACACGGAGGTCTCTGTCTCTAAAGAGGAGGAGAGGAGGATCATCGTTCCCGCCATTTTTTCAAAAAGCGCCTGGATCTCAGCAGAGAGCTGCTGTGAGGAAGCTGTTGCTCCAGCAGCGGTGATCTCTCCACAGCACGCTGTCGCAAGAGTTGAGGCGGCAAGAGCTGCATTTCCTAGTTGTCCAGGGGAAAAAGGGGAAAGGGCTTCTTCTTTAGAAGAGGAAGACTTCTTTTTGTTCTCATCTTTTTTATGCCTAGACGCAGGGGGCTCGCGCATGATTTTTTTAAATTTGTCATGAGAGGGAGCCTGGCGAGACGCTCGATGATCTTGCGCTTTTGAAGTGTTCACGTGGAAGTTGTCAATGTGTGTCGGCATTAGTTTCCTGGTTCCTGTTGATCCTGTTTATCACCCGAGGCGGATTCTTTTCGATGGAATAGGGGGCGGTCTTCCAAATAACCTGTCTCTAGACGGTTCACGCGGAAGTTGTAGTTTCCATGCTGAAAAGCTGCCATCAGATCGTTGGTGTTTCCTTGAAAAGCGGCAACCGCTTGAGGTGTTCCATGGATCTGAATGTTAAAAGCCTTGGGAGCTGTGCTATATTCTTTGATTATAATTTGAGTCCCATAAAAAACAGAAGAGGCAAATTGAGGGGAGTTCAATGTGACGGTGGTTTCACTGACGCCTGTGGTGGTCAGCACAGTCATGACGCCTGCCATCCTCTCAAAGATATCGAGCATTTGCGGGTTCATCGTCGAATAGGGAGTGGGAGGAGCTGTTGGCGCGAGCTCTCCAGCTAAGGGGATGTGCTCAGGGGGAGGGGGTGGCACGCCGGCAGTCGAAGTATCCGCGGAGGGGTCTTTTTTCTTTTCGGATTCTAGCTGGGCAGCAGTTGTTGTCAGTGTCGGGGTCACAGGAACGATCCCTTCGATAGCTTCTTCTTCTGCTTCTTCGATATCCTTCGCTGAAGGAGGTGGAGGAGATGTGGGTTTCTGCGGTTCTGAAGGTGCCGCTTCTTTGAGAGAGGGCTCTTGTTTTTTTTCGAGATCTTCAGGTGTGGCTTTTAACACAGCTTCCACGTCTTCTTTGGAAGGAGCACGCGTTTGCATTTCTTCTGTGGAGATTTTCTTTTCTGCAGGGCCTTTAGGAAGCGCTTGATCTGCTCTTTTGAGTGGTTCCGCCTTTGGGAGAGGTGTTCCGGGCGTTGGTGGCGCGCCTTTCTGTTGCGTCGGTGTTGTTTCCTGCGTTTGCGATGCCGCTTGTGTTTGCTCGGTAGGTGTTCGCTGTTCCGGAGGTCTTTCTGGAGCTTGAGGAGCGGTGGGCTCTACCGCAGGAGAAAAGGGAGCTGCGCGCGTCTCTGTTGGTGCAGGTGTAGAGGGCATTTCCTCAATATCTGCGGATTCTCCCCACATGCCTGCGTCATCTTCAATCTCTTCAGAGGAGGGCGGTGTGAAAGCCGCGGGAGGCGGTGTGGCAAAGGCTTCCATCGGAGAGGGCTTGCGTTCTCCAGAGGCCATCGGAGAGATTTTCCCTTTACCCGCTTGCATCTCCATCGGACTTAAGCCTTTCTCTTTTTCTTCTAGAGAAAAAGGTGTGATATGAGTGTCTGGAGTCGCTTTGGCAGCTGCTGCTGCGACTTCATCATCGGGCTCATCTTCTTCGCGGCGTTTGCGCTTTCTTTTTTGCTCGGTATCCGATTCATCAACTTTTTCCACCTTTTTCTGCATTTCTTTTTTGAATTTGTCGGCTTCAGGGGTGGATCTCTCTCGTCGTTGCGGGTTTTCTGGGCTGCCGCTGGGGCCTTCGATCCGGTTGATGTCGGTCATGAGTGTCCCTACTACTGATTTTCTTTCGAGCGTTTTTGACGGAAGTGGATCACGGATCCCATTTCATCTGTTTCGATCGCCTCTTTTTGCTCTAAAAGGGCCTTCATCTCTTTATCCCATTCTTCACGATGCAGGCGCAATTTTTCGACGTCTTGTTGCTTTTTAAGGTAGTCGAGACGCGCTGCTTCGACTGCTACTTTAGCCTGCTCGACCTTCTTTTCCTGATCTTTCACTTTTTGGTCTTTCACCCTCAGCTTCTCATCGACCACTTTGAGATATGCTTTCATTTGCTGGATCTTATCGGTCGTGGTTCCCGCATCGAGTTCCGCGCGCAGCTGGGTGAGTTTCGCAAAGCGGTGGTCTTTGACCTGATCGCGCTCTTTTTCAACCTCTTTAAGTTTTTCTTCCTCTTTGATCAGCGCTAGCTTTTTCTCTTTTAAGGCTTTTTCCGCTTCGTCGAGTTTTTTCTGCTTGATGATGGCGAGTTGCTCGAGAGGATAACGGCCTTGATTTTGCATAAAGTTACCGGAAGAGCGCGCGTAGCTGTTGCAAAGTCTCTTCAAAGCTTGATTTCTCATCGACAAGCTGTTTCAAGAAGCGGTTCACTTTATCGATGTATTTAATTGCAAAGTCGGCATCTTTGTCAGAGCCTGGCTTATATTCCCCAATTCGGATGAGAAGTTCGTTCTTTTTATAGTTTGCGAGCACTTTTCGGATTTGACCGATCAGCAGCAAATGCTCTTTGTCGACGATATGGGAGAGGATACGGCTGATCGATCCCAAGACGTCGATGGCGGGGTAGTGATATTGGCGCGCTAGCTCGGAGGAGAGGATGATGTGTCCATCGAGAATCGAACGCACTTCATCGGAAACCGGTTCATTGAGATCATCGCCTGCCACAAGAACGGTGTAAAATGCTGTAATCGAGCCGAACTCAGAATTCCCGGAGCGCTCGAGAAGGCGAGGCAGCGTTGCGAACACAGAAGGAGTGTAGCCGGCTCGTGCAGGAGGCTCACCTGCCGCAAGGCCGATCTCTCTTAATGCTCGGGCAAAGCGGGTCACTGAGTCCATCATCAAGATGACGGTTTTTCCTTGGTTACGGAAATACTCGGCAATCGCAGTTCCGACGTAGCCTGCATTTAAACGGAGTTGCGCTGCTTGATCGGAAGTGGAAACGATGATGACAGAACGGGCCATTCCCTCTTCGCCTAAATCGTTCTCTAAGAACTCGCGGACCTCTCTACCCCTTTCCCCAATCAACGAAATGACGTTGACATCTGCTTTTGCATTGCGTGCGATCATCCCCAAAAGGGTTGACTTACCACCGCCTGCTGCTGCAAAAATGCCGACGCGCTGTCCTTTTCCACAGGTGAGAACGCCATCGATACAGCGGACCCCTACTGAAATAGGTTCCGTGATGAGTTTGCGCTTTAATGGGTCTGGAGGAGTGTTGATGACAGGGAAGCTCTCTTCGAGAATAAGCGGACCCTTCGTCTCTGTATCCAAGGGCTGGCCTAAACCGTTTAAGACTCTGCCCAAAAGTCCAGGACCGACTTTGATATGCAAAGGCACACGTAAAGGGATTACTTCGGAAGAGGGGCCAATGCCATGCATCTCGCCTAAAGGAGAGAGATAGACCTCATCGCGCGTAAATCCTACCACCTCGGACATGAGGGGCTCGCCGTCGCGTTTGATCATGCACACTTCCCCCATTTTGACCTGAGGGACCACGGCTTTAATGAGCATCCCGACGACTTCGGTGATGCGTCCATGCACGGTGGTCAGCTCGATGTCATCGAGGTGGGAGATCAGATTGTCAAAATCGGGAGGAAGTTCCATACCTTATCTCGGTTTAGAGGGAGAGTTAGGGGGTGTTGCAGAGCCTCCAATGAGGGCTAAATAAAGTGCTAAATCCATCTTCGTTTTAAACTCCTTTAATTAGAGTTGAACTTGCATTAATTGCTTAAAGTCTTGGACCGCATTCGAAAGAAGCACAGAGCTGAAGTCGAGCTCTTGTTGTGCTTTATTCATTTTCACCTGGATCAACAGGAAGTCTCCAGGGCGGAGGTTTTCCCCTTTATTTTTTAAGTCTTGCAACTGGTTTTTTGCCGATTCGAGCTGCGCTTGTCCATCGGAGAGATATCCAATAAATTTACCGAGCGGGCCGCTGAATTGCGTGGAGTCTGGCGCGGCGGGGACATTTGCACCCATTTTGGCATTGGCAGTGCGTAAGCTCGCATTCGCTTCGGTGAGCTTATTTTTGAGTAAGTATTTCTGAGAAGGTTTGAGTTTCAGCTTCGGAGTGTTGATCTGCTGAGACAAGTCTCCCATTGTGCTTTGTGCATTGTTAACTTGCGCCACTAACGTGTCGAGCGTGGGCGCTTGCGCAAGCGGAGGTTGTCCATGGGCGAGGTCAAATGGAGAAACCATGGCTGTCTTGCCCGATTGCTGCATAGGAGAGGCATTTTCTCCTTGCATGAACGATGCAAACGATTGCGTAGGAAGTCCTGCTTCTTTTTGTTCTGTACCTACAGGGCCAGTGGGGACAATGCGGTCTGTGGAGGAAATATCTCCGGGAAGAGGGGATTGATTTGCCATGCGTGTACTCTCTTATCTCAATGTAATTCTGAATGTGCAACCTTATTGAAAGCGACAATAACCGGCACCATGCTCAAGAGATAACAGAAGGGGAATTATTCTGCTAGGCTAAAACTATTGCTTATTGTTTTGGAAGAATGCATATTAATACGCGTAAATACAGAGCGTTTCACCACAGAGACAAGAAACCACAGAGAGAAGATCTTATTTCTTCTCTGTGGTTGCGGGGCTCTGTGGTAAAATTGCGGCTTACTTCTTCTTAGAAGCAGCTTCGCCTTGAGATGGGGTAGGAGATTTCTTCACGAACTTTTCGACAAATTCAAGAGCTGTTACAGCCAAGTTTTTGATCATTGGATCATGAGCAGATTTTGCAGATTCTTCTAAGACTTTTTCCCCTTTTGCGGTCTCAGTAGGATTTAGGGATAAGCTTAAGCCTAAAAAGGTTTTTGCCATCTCGTTGTTGGGCTCTTTAGCGAGGAGGTCTTCGAAAATTTTTGCGGCTTGTTTGAGCTCAAGCTTGCAAAGATGGATGTAGCCCATGCCGATCTTTGGAAGCAGATTCGTCGGGTCGAGAAGTTCTGCTGCTTTGAAAAGTTTAACCGCAGAATCTTCATCTGCTTGGTTGACCGCGATAAATCCTGCTTCCACCAGGAGGATGTAGTCTTCTTTGTATTTCTGAAGTTGTCCCATGTTCTACCCTTTGTCTTAAGATGTTTTTCCTGGTTTCTACGAACTGCCAGGGATTACGAAGCTTTCTGGTTTCGCACCATGTTGTTAATGACAGATTGCACCTGGTTGATCAGGTTTGAGATCGATTCCCCGACCTGTGTCACTTGGCTCATTGTAAATTGTAACAGCAAAAATTTTCCGGGAGTCGCAGCGGACATGTTACTTGCCACAGCGCGGATTTGAGAGACCACGTGGCTCTGCAGTTTCATGTAAGCGCTGATCATCGTTTTAAATGAGATCGTTGCCCATTGGCTTTCTGCCATATATTTTCTCCTTTGTAATTTCAGTACCGGATGCTCAGGGTTATCGAAAGAGTCCGAAGTACGCGTGTTTCTTTATTTTTTCTTAGCGAGGCGTGTTAAAACCTTTTGAAGCGCTGCATATCCATGTAAAAGGACTCCAAGCTGATCAAATTCCGAAGAATTGGCGCCTTGTCGCAATAGACCTTTTACGGCAGTGATTTTGTCTTCGACATTTTTTTGGGTTTCTTTTAACTTTGTCGGAGTTTCTTTGAGCTGTTTTTCTAGATCGAATTCAAAGAGCTCTCTCCCTTTCTTTTCTAAACCGAACATACTGATCTCTCCTCATGAGTATTTAAGCTTCGCTGACCGCATTATTGCAGATTGTAGCCAATTCTAAATTTTAATCCATCTTTTTCAAGAAGAACCATATTTGGCAATATATTTGTGATCATCATCCCGTCCATATTGTCGCCGACGCTGAAGATTTTTCCATTGATGACGACGAACATATCGACGTTATCTTTCTTCGAATATCCTGAAACTTTATATTGTTGCGAAATGTCAATTCTTGAGGTGTCAGCTGTCGTATACACGACATAATTTTTCACGATGCGAATGCCGGGGAGTGCTTTAAACATCTCAACGGTTCCTGTATAACTTGCGACTTGTGTTTGATCCACGCGGCCTGCTAAGACAAGATCCCCATTGTTCAGCTGGTAGGTCACGCCGCTAAATCCTTTTTCGACAAGAACGCTTTGAATCTGTATTGATAAGTTGTTTTCAATCACAACCTGATTCTCGAGTCTGTCGAGATAGGGAAAGTTCATGTTGACATAGTCGACAAGAGACTGTCCTTCTTCGCTTGTTTGCAGATAGCCTTTCATGACAAAGCGTCCTGGAGCGTGAGCGTGAAAGGAAACCCCTTGCCAATCGGGATTGGTCATGAGAAGCGCATTCATATTTTGCCAGACATATTCGTCGATCACGACGTTGTCATCCACGCTTTGCACAAAAGGAAGGTTAGTGACCTTGTAAAGAAGCTCTTGTTTGTCAACGCCGGTTAAAACGTGACCCACTAAGAACAACTTGCCGTTGGCAGGATTAAAAGAAAATTGGATGTCTTCGAAACTTTTCAGAGTTTCTTGAACCTCTGCCGATTCATTTTTGAACGGCACGGTAATGGTCTGAGTTTTAAATAACGCCATCATCGACGCAATGGCAACGATGAGAAGAACGGCGAAAATGCCAGCGCCTATGAGATGGCGGGTTGGAATGATCATTTCACGCCAATCTTTTTTGAGCGCAAGGGCCTCTGATAAAGGAGCCTCTTCAGCCGCTTCTTCTTCAGAAACCTCTTCTTCATAACCCGCAGGCATGGAATGAGGAGAAACGATGGTTTCTTGAGCCTGATCGCGATCGATCATCAAAAAGGCCGTTGTGCCAAGAGAGATGAGATCCTGAGTGGAGAGCTCTTTGCGATCGGTCAAGAGATGGCCGTTTAAGAGCACACCATTGCGACTGCCCATATCTTCGATATAAATGTGGTTGTTTTCGTCGACGACAAGGCGCGCGTGCTGTCTTGAAACGCTTAAATCCTGAAAGACGATGTCGCAGACGTGAGGATCTTTTCCTAAAATGTAGGTGGACGTAGGCGTCATCCCAAACTCAGCGCCGGCATTGGGGCCGGAGATCACTTTAAGCAGCCACTTTCCCTCGCCGGAGTGCTCGATGTTGACAGAAGAGAGCTCGTCGGTTTCTTCTAAGAAGTGGGAAACAGGCTCTTCCGGAACAATCTCTTCTTCGGAACCAGGTGGGATCGGTTCTCTTTCTGTAAACCGAAAGAATGTGCTTCCGATCTGGAGGATGTCCCCTTCGCGCAGCAGCACCGATTCGGTGATGACTTTTCCATTTTGCGTCGCGGGATTGACAGAGCTTAGGTTCTCTAAGACATAGCCTTCCGATGTTAAACGGCAAATCACGTGTTTGCGAGAGACCATGGGGTCGTTTAAAACGATCGTCACCTCATCGGGATCGCGTCCTAAAGCCCACTCTTCTCCCTCTTCAAAGCTCACAACCGTCCCAGCGATCGGACCTTCTTCCGCAATTAAATATCCAGCCATTCCCGTCGTCCTTTAAGTGAGGATGCTATCTTCTGAAGCTTTTTGATGACGAAGCAGTTCTTGTTTCCAATATTCCGCATAATTTACGAAATCTTCAAGTGCTTCTTTAAATGTTTTATAGTTCATGT
Organism: Parachlamydiales bacterium; assembly: GCA_020053915.1. Lineage (GTDB taxonomy): Bacteria > Chlamydiota > Chlamydiia > Chlamydiales > Rhabdochlamydiaceae > JAGVMG01. Next base: position 13,552 of record JAGVMG010000044.1, read on the forward strand.
CATACGGTAAAACTAAAGAGAGTGTCAAGAATTTCTCTTCTTCATCTAAAGCAATTGTTCCGCCGCCCGTGCCTTGTCCCAAGAAGTTTGCCTTCATTAAATAGATGAACAGCTCTTCTTTTTTGGCATCGGGAATCGTCCCTAAAACCGTATAAAATGACAATCCGGGATCCAGTTCTTTGATCTCTACTTTTAGCGCATCATTGAGGGACACAGTGTATACATCGCCCTCTCCCTTCATAGGAGTGGCGCTCAATTCTAAGTCTTCAAAGAGACGCTTCAAGTGTTGCTCTAGCACCCGTTTCCTCTGAAATATGTTTCTCCATTCTCCCAAAGGTTTAAACATTTTTATTGTTTAAAGCAAATCAAAAAAGCTTCCAACTCGAAAAAAAGACCGTAAGTTGTTTGTAATTAGGGCCATAAAATTTTATCTGCCGATGATTAAGTTATAATTTTAATTACGATCTTTGTTATTAAAATTAAATTAAATTCACAAAAACTAAATTATTGTTATAATGAAATTAAATAAACTGCTTGGGGAGGCTCCGATGCTGCGCGATGAGTTCAATCGATTAATGAGCCTATTTGCCCTAAGTTCAGAGGGAAAAACAATTAACTTAGATGAGCTCTTTAAAGAATCAGTCTCTTTCTTTGAGCATCTCAATTACCAGCTCAAGAACGGAACGTATGATGAGAAGCACGAAGCGCTCAATATGATGAGCGAACTTTATACGGAAATGACTGCGCAGACCCAACGCATATGTCAGAAAACAGGGATGTCTGAAGAACAGCTAGCTACCTTCGCCGAGAATCCGAACAATTTTACCCCCGAACAATGGCGCTCCGTCCAAGAAACTAAGGAAAAGATGGCAGCAGCGGGGCAGGACCTCGCCAAGAACGCCAAGCCGATGCTCAATGCTCCCAAAGAGAGTCCCTCTCGTCCTGCTTCGAGCCCTTCTTCGAAGCCTCCCACAACCCGAAAAAAGTCAAAAAAATCGGACTGGCTCAGGTCTTAAGTATTTAAAGTGTTAATATTTAGTTGTTTAGGTTAATTCTTAGGGGTTTCTGCCCCATTTTTCATTCCTCCAAAAAAGTTGCGCACTTGTGTTAGCGCCTTAAGTCTTTAGCTATTAAGCTAATTAAGATGGTAATTTTAGATGTATCTCGAGTTGCAAATTACAATCATTGACTATTAAATCTATTTGTTATAAACTTAGATTAGGAAGAATATTTATTTAAGTTTTAATATAAAAAACAAAGGTAGGCAAGATAATGGGTACACCCGTTGATCCAGCTCAATTACAGTCCAACTTTACGGATGCTAACAGTAGTTTGACTGCTGCTAACACCCAGTTAACTTACGATCAAGATAAGTTATATGGGGATCCGACCACAGGCACGACGGGCGACTTGTACAACATGGAGCATTCGACAGGGCAAGCTCAATTAGCGGCGATCTTCGCTGTGTGTGCGGATTTGATGGCCATCACCGGCGATAAGCTAAAGGTAGCTTCTGGTCAGTTAAACGTGATGTCTTCATTGAGCGCTCAGGTAGCGGCAATTCAGCAGCAGAACGCGGCTTGCTTAAACGACGTTCAGGGAGGAAATAGTGCAAACCTGCCTGCCGATTCAACGGCAATGGTGCAGTTATTGCAAAACTTCCAAGGCGACTTAACCTCTTGTGCTCCTTGGATGGATGCGCCAAACTCACCTTATGCATCCGTTTATACAGACTTGACGACCACAACGAATAACCTCGTGTTCCAGCTTTCAAATGGCTACACGACTTCTGCAACTGCGACTTACCAACCTGGGGATGTAGGTTATGTTGCACCTACGTCAACTAATCCGGGTAACGGAGGCCAGAACATTTTAGCGGATAATATCCAAACCGAGTACAGCTACTACCAAAGTTACGATTATATGGGAAGCTCGACACCTACATATACACCGAGTACGCAAGAGAACAACACACTACAGCTCATCGGAACACTTGTAACGACAACCTCAGCCCTCAGTAAGCAGGGAACCATTACAATGAACGCGGAAACTCAGGCATATACGACATTTATTCAGTCTAATGAGTTCGACTTGAAAAAAGTGATGTCTCTCCAAGACTATCAAGTCTCTAAACAGACTGCTAATTAATAGATTAATATAAATTATAAAAATAGGTTAAATTATGTCTACTCCAACAAATGTACAGGTTAATAATGCAGATGCGGCGCCTCCAGCAGGCTCAAGCCCATGGGATGCTGTCATCGAAGCGGTAATGAATAGCTTAGATGCTGCTCAAGCCCAGCTTCCAGCGATTGCTAGCTTAGTGAACGTGTTAAAGAATGAGTTCACGAACTTGCAGAACCAATATTGGGGCGCAAACGGTAAAATTACACAAGATAGCACAAACATCACGAACTTCTACAATAACGAAAAGGGCGGAAGTTCTCCAAGCAGCAAGGACCAGCAGAAGTTCCAGACCTTGAACAACAACTACAACAACGACATGGCGACATGGAACATGAACGAACAGCTCGATACAACGCCAATCAACCAGGCTAACTCGTTAGCATCATCGGGGCTTACAGGCTTCCAATCGCAGATTTCACAGCTGCAACAAGCGATCCAAGGGATCGGTAACGCTTATAACTCGATCGCCCAGGGCGGGTAAGCGGATCCAAGAGAAAAGGCCCCGCGAAAGCGGGGTTTTTTCTCTTTTTTTTATTTAATCATAAGTCGTTGATATGCAACGACTTATATTATTAATAAAATAAACGTTTGTTTTTTGTTTATTTATTAATATATTTGTGTTATAATAAAGGTATAGGGAAATTATAATGAGTCTTCTTAAAGACCTCTCTTCTGAATCCCTTCTCCTTTATAGCACTTGAGTTCGTTAAAGAACGTAGAGTTTTTCGGGTGTCAGCCCAAGTAATAGTTTATAATAGTTAGATCATTTAAAAGAGGGTTTTCATGAGCGTTAATAATATTAATAGCGATTTAGTGGTTTCAGAAGCTTCTTCAAAGAAGCCGCAAATTAGCCCAGCTCTTTCCCCCGATCAAAACGCACAGTTAATGGCGTTTTTGACAGGCTTTGCAAACGCTCTTTCTAAAGCGGCAGAAAGCCACGAGAAACAACCTGCAGCAATGGCTTTAGCTACAACAAATGATGCGACAGCGCCATCTGCTCCTAGCTCTCCTGGCATGGGCCAAGTATTGGATCTGCAGCTCGCTCTAGCAGGAGTGAACTCGAGTATTCTTCTCACTAACCTTCAAGATGGAAACACATCGGGTAACATCAGTGCTCAGCTTTCAAAAGTATCCGCTCAAATGGCACAAGATATTCTGGCAGCGGCTCAGAAAGCTCAAGAAAAAAGCGAGAACGAATCGGGATGGCAGAAGTTTTTAGGCGGTATAAAGAAGGTCTTTGAAGCAGCGGTAATTGGCGTACTAGCGATGTTCCCAGGAACGCAAGGATTAGCAGCAACGCTAGCTGTATTGATGGTGGCTCAGTTAACAGGTGCGACCAAAGACATCGTTAATGTTGTGGCAAAAGGTCTGGAAGATTTAGGCGTTCCTCCTGGAATTGCAAAAACGATAGCGGGTGCTTTAGTGGAAGCTGCGGCTGTGATTGTAACGGCAGTAGCAACAGGTGGAGCTAGCGTTGTTGAAGACGTTAAAACAGGTGCCAAAGACGTTGAAGAAGGTGTTAAATCGATTAAAGAAGGCGTCCAAGATATCGAAAGAGGTGTTGGCGACGTTAGAGATGGTGTTAAAAAAATCCAAGATGGCGCAGCTCAAGTGAAAGACGGCGCAGCGAAGATGAAAGACGCTGTTTCAACTGGAAATGCGAAAGAATTGAAATCAGGTGCTGAAGAGATTAAAACGGGTGCCAAAGGAATTAAAGACGGTGCGGCCTCTGTTGAAGAAGGTGTGGATACAATCGGTCAGGCGGATAATGATATTAACGAAAGCTTACAGCAAATTAAAGACGGCGTTGCAGATATCGAAACTTCTGTAAAAGACGTTAAAGACGCGATTGGCGATGGTAAAAAAGGATTGAACTTCTTTAAAAACCTCTCTTCGCGCACGAACATGACATTAATGGTTGCAACTCAAGTGGCTTCGCAAGTGAATTTACTCGGGAACATTGCACAGACATTACCAGAAGGTAGCAAAGCAAGAGAGATCGTGACAGCGTGTGCTGATGCGATTCAAGTGACAGCAAGCCTCGTAGTGGGACTAGGTGCAGGATCTGCTCTGATCTCAGAAGCAGGTCAAGTGACAGCTTCTTTACAGAAGACAGCACTGATGCTCCAAAACGGCGCACAGATCGCGCAAGGTGTTGTGGGACTTGCACAAGGTGGATTGAGCATTGGACAGGGCTTTACGCAACAGACACTGACTACATTGAATACCTTAGCATCGCTTTACCGCTCGAGTTCAACGATGAACTCGCAAATGGCGTCTGCGAACTTAAGCGCGGCAAATGCGATCATGTCCTCACTGATCCAATCGCTGAATAGCATGGTTACTGCATTCGCTAAAGCCGATGAGATCTTACCGGCGATGATGAGCGGAAACCCAGTTTAATTATAAAATAATAACATAATAATAAAGGTAAATAATATGGCAAGCAACGTAAACAATGTAAATAACGACCAAACGCCTCCTGCTCTTCCGCCAGCAAACACAACACCGACCTATTCAAGCTTGAGTGCTGGAGTTTACGCTCTATTATCGAGCGTGATCGAACTTGCTCAAGAAGCGCAAGTCGACAACTTCAAAGGGGTGCAGACAGGAATTGCAACGCGTAACGCTTCGATGACCTATATGGGTGGAACAGGGCTTGAGGCCGCAAAGTGGGCATTCTGGGGTAAAATCGCAGAAGGTGCCTTTGCTATCGCAGGCGGTGTGACGTCGATTGCTGGATCTGCATGGAATAACAGGGCGAGCAGTGAGATTGGTCAGCTCTCTAGGGAATCGGATAGCATTGAGAACGATCTTAAGACCTTGAAAGGAAACTACGGCGAAGCGTTTAACAACAAGCCAGGTAGCGCAGACTTGATGGCTGCGGATGCTGATCCAGTTGCTGCGTCTTGGGAATCTCCTGAAGCTCTCAGGTTAGAAGCTGCAGCTTCCATGAACAAGGATGTCAATGATTTGTATGATGGAATCTTCACGACAAATCGCACATTTAATGATACGGAGAAAAAAGAGATCTCCGAAACCGTTTCTGGGATGAATGATGAACAGCGCACAGCTTCTAAGAAGACTTACGACGCCCAAGTCACAGACCAGACGACACTTTTAGGTGCGAAGAGAAACCAGATCAACACACTCTCGCAAAACCTTAACTTTAAGCTCGACATGGCAAAACAAGCGATTAACGCGGGTAGCTCGTTTGTTCAAGCGCCCCTCAATCAGTTGTCTACTGAGAAGCAAGTTGAGTCTCAGCTCTTCGGCTCTCAAGAGAACGTCGCTGGTTCTACATTGCAAACAGCGCAATCGGTTAACGATGCGTTGGCTAAGCAGATCCAAGACGAGATCAGCATGATCCAGTCAGCGTTCAGCGCGGCTTAAGGGATAAGGGATTAATCCCTTAAGTGATCCAAATCCCCCTTCCGAAAGGAAGGGGGATTTTGTTAAGTAGATAAAATGTTTATTTTAAGTGATTTGAAGTTAGATTTAATAGAGTGATTTTTTGCTTTATTTTTTAATTTCAATGTGATATAATAATATTATAAGATAATTATAATTAGGCGGTAATATGGCAGCTAGTTCATCTTCTTCTTCAATTCCTTCTTCTAGCGGGGGATATCCCTCTTACGGTCCACCTCCTGTCTCAATCGTAGCAGGTTCCATTTCCGCATCATCCGTACCCGCTTCCGCCGGTGCTAGGCACCTCCGCCTTACAGCGATGGGACCTGCTGCAGGATCATCTTCTGGGCCTAAAGGTCCTTACAAGCTAAAAGCGGCTCCTTTAAGCGAATCCATCTTTCTCTATCGAAAAGTCGTCGGAAGCAAAAGACACCTTACAATTACGCCTGAAGATGCTGCGAAACATAAAGAACTCGTCGACCTTAAATTTACTGCAAAAGCGCGTCTTAACAAGATTATCGATCGTCGTGGCACGCATCCCTTAACTGATTTCTCATTTAACATCGATAAGGGGCTCGTGACGTTTAGACGGAAAGGGCTTTATGAAACAAAAGACCTTTTTGCGTTGTGTTCTAGAGACAAAAAACTCGAGAAGATCGTTGCAGATTTTAAACGCGTTGCGATTGAAATTGCAGGTGTTCATTCAAGGTCTAACTATCTTCGGTCTAATGGTACAATCGGGCGTCGCGGCGGACCAGCACCTTTAGCGCGCTCTAATCCAATTTTACAGGCGCTTCCACAGGACTCCATGTCTGCGGCGCGTGAAGCTTTAGCCTTACATGACCAGCAGCATGCGTCATCTCCTCTAGCGGCACCCGAAAAAGCGGCGATGCAGCGCAATGTTGCGCGCACAGCGGTGGCATACAAACACATGAAGGAACAAGTCGACAAAAAGGTGGAGAGAGCAGAAACAGCGTTCAATGCGGCAACTCGCCCAGGTCCGGCTAAAGATAAACTAGAACAAACCCTCAATCACTGGAAAGGCGTCCAGAGCGATCTCGGACAGGTCGACTGCGCTGCTTTGATGATGGGTGCGGCGTATGCTCCTCAAGTGAGAACAGCAGCGGCTGCGGACGCACAAGCGAGAAAGTTATTTAGCCACTTTAATCAGAATATCGATCAAAAACATGAAGATGCAAGGGGTTACGCACCAAGCCTCCTTTCTGCTGTGACACCTGACAGATGGCGTGACAAAGAGGATAAGATCCCTCTAGATAGAAGCTACGCAGCCGATGTGGCAGCTCTTCCTTATTTTGCCTTAAGCCCTGAAGAAGGCTTGTCAGCGTACGATGGCCATTACCATAAGCATGGGATGCGCGCGAAAGAAAACGGTATGACAGGATTGGTCTTAGGATCTGTACTGAGAGATAGTACCGATGGAATTAACGATGCATGGGTCAAGACATTGCCGGCAGTTATCCAAGCGGAAGTGCGTGCAATGATTGGACGGTCTCTTGCGGAAGCGACACGACGAGCTCCAGGCGTAATGCGCGCTTTAGCGACACCTTAAGATAAACAAGATCACGCCGAAATAAAAAAACTCCGAAGAGGGATTCCTCTTCGGAGTTTTTTTTATACTCAAACAACCTCAACTTTTGAAGTTGTTTGGGTATATTTACGCAGTATAAGAACGGATGATGTCCGGGGATTTCCCTTCGGAGATGCATTCTTTCGTGACGAGGATCTCTTTGATCGAAGGATCTGAGGGGACCTCGTACATCAGTTCTAAGAGAAGCCCTTCCACAATCATTCTTAAAGCCCTTGCGCCAGTGCCTGTTGACTTGGCTTTTTCAGCCATGGCACGGAGCGCATCTTCGGTGAAGTTGAGCTGGACGTTTTCTTCAGAGAAGAGGAGCTGGTACTGCTTGATGATCGCATTTTTTGGGCGGACGAGGATGTCGACCATGTCATCAAGAGAAAGCTCGTTGCAGTTGGCAATACTGTTGAATCTGCCGACAAACTCGGGGATCATTCCAAAAGAGATCAGATCTTCAGGCTCGACTTTAGAGAGGAGATAATTGGTCTCTGTTTCATCGAATGCGCGCGTATCTGCAGTGTCAAAGCCGATCGTGCTTTTACCAAGACGTTTTGCGATCAGTTTATCGAGGTGGACAAAGGCGCCGCCGACGATAAAGAGGATATTCTGGGTGTTGACTCGGATGTATTCCTGGTTAGGATGCTTGCGCCCGCCTTTAGGGGGGACGTTAGCGACGGTTCCTTCGACGATTTTAAGAAGAGCCTGTTGGACCCCTTCGCCAGAGACATCTCGAGTGATTGAGACATTTCCAGTGGTCTTGCGGATCTTATCAATTTCATCGACGTAGATAATGCCAAGCTCAGCGCGTGCGACATCGTAATCAGCGGCTTGGACCAGGCGTAAGATGATGTTTTCGACATCTTCTCCGACATAGCCAGCTTCTGTGAGCGTCGTTGCGTCAGCGATTGCAAAGGGAACGTCGAGGATACTAGCGAGAGTTCGAGCGATGAGCGTTTTTCCAGAACCTGTGGGTCCTAAAAGCATCACGTTCGATTTGCTGTATTCCACTTCGCTTTCTTTATGGAGAGAGCGGATCCGTTTGTAGTGGTTGTAGACGGCCACCGCAATCGTTTTCTTCGCTCTTTCCTGGCCGATGACATACTCGTCCAAAGAGTCTTTAATCTCGCGTGGTTTCAGGAGCTTGAGTTCGTGGTGGACCGGCTTCTTTTCGACAATTTCCATGCAAAGACGCACGCACTTGTCGCAGATATAGGAGTCGGGTCCGGAGATGAGTTTTTCTACAGATTGCTCGGGTCTGCCGCAAAAGGAGCAGAGAGCGCCTTCTTTTTCTTTTTTAGACATGTTATTTTCTTTTATTTAGGTTTTTGTCTCTGTCGCGACTTTTTGAGGTTGCGAGGCGATCTTATCGATGAGGCCGAGCGGACCATACTTGATCGCTTCGGAAGGACCCATGTAACGATCTCGTTCAGAATCTTCAATGATTTTTTTGATTGGGATTCCTGTGAGGTCGCTTAAGATCTGAGCGCAGATCCGTTTTTGTTCGATGATTTCATTAGCTTGAATCTCAATGTCAGCAGAAGTGCCTCCCACGCCGCCCATCGGTTGGTGGATCATGATGCGACTGTTTGGAAGTGCATAGCGTTTTCCCTTTGTGCCCGCAGCGAGAAGGACTGCTGCCATCGAACAGCATTGGCCGAGGCAGTAGGTATTAATCTCGAAGCCCATGAAACGCATGGTGTCATAGATTGCAAGCCCGGAAGTGATGTACCCGCCTGGAGAGTTGATGTAAATATTGACATCTTTTTTCGGATCTTCGGCGCGTAAAAAGAGTAGCTGGGCGATGACAGTGTTTGCCACCTGATCATTGATTTCTGTACCGATAAAAATGATTCGGTCTTTCAGGAGGCGGGAGTAGATGTCCATGGCGCGTTCGCCGCCGCGGTCTGTATTGTCGATCACATAGGGAATTAACATAATCAGCCCTCTCTAGCTCTTGGAATAGGTGGTTTAGCTCATATTGCCGATCCGGCAGATAATTATCAAGAAAGAGCCTGTTTTTACAGGGGCTCTCAAGAAAAATAAAACCCCAGAAAGCACGGCTGTACTTTCTGGGGTTATTAAGGCAAATCTGGATTTTAAGCGTCTTGAGAGGCGTTTGTAATGACAAAATCCTCTGCTTTTTCTAGGAGGAGTCTAGAAAAGGCTTCCGCATGTTCCATTTCTGGGTTCTTCGCGTGGTGGAAGAGTTTTTGTGGGTTGATCAAAAACTCGAGCGGAGTGGAAGCTGGAGGCGGAATGTCTTGAGCTGAAATTTTAATATGTGCGTCGGTAACGATTTTTCGGCAGAGGTAGTACATTCTGACCGCTTTTTCCGATTGCTGATGGATTGTCTGGAAGGTGTTTTTACGCTCTTCAGAGCTGAGGGACTCCCAATAGCCTTGGAAATCGTTGTCTGCCATCAGCTGCTGGATGCGGAAACGAGTTTCTTTCTCAATTAATGTGGCAGGTAAGTCAAACGTGTAGGTGTTGAGAATAAATTCGGACGCTTGTTTGCGCAATGCTTCTTGAACGTGGGCATCAGCTTGTTTGTTCAAGAGATCAGTAATATTGGTGCGAAGCTCTTCTGTTGTTTTAACGCCGATTTGCTTGATGAAATCATCTGTCAAAGGAGGCAGTGTCGCTTCATCGATGGCTTTGATTGTGATGCGGACTTTCTTTTCCTTGAGTGTCTCTTTATCTTCTTCGGAAGCGTCATCATCGGGAATGCTGATCCCTTCGACCACGTCGCCGACATTTTTACCGATCACGAGGTCAAGCATCCATTTCGCCATGGTTTTTTCGCCGACCTCAAATCGGGTATGGCTAAAGAGGGGAGTTACAGGGGTTTCTTCGATAATATCGACATCGAGAAGCGTAAAATCTCCGACGGCAGCAGGTCTTCCTTCTACGGATTTCCATTGAGCGAAAAAGAGCTGAATTTGACGGATCGTCTCGTCGACTTTATCGTCATTGACAACAGGGCGTTTGACAGATTTTATCTTTAGCTGTTTCGGATCAATGTCTGGAAGCTTGGGCTCAGTTTCGAAGCTCAAAGTGAGAAGAGCGCCGTTTTCTGAGTGGCTTTTCATCTTGTAGGTGATCTTTGTGTCTTGCTGCAGAAGTGCGATATGGGCGAGTTTAGAGCAGCTGCGAAACGCGTGCTCGCTGATTGCCTGTTCCCATTCTTTGTCGACAGCGCTGGAGAAATTTTTTGCGACCATCTCATCAGGAGCTCTTCCTTTGCGGAATCCAGGAAGGGTCACCTCTTTAGAGACGCGTTTAACTGCAGTCCGGCGCGCTTCTTTAACAAGGGGAGCTAAAGCTTCCACCTCATATTGCACGATGCAAGCGGGCTTGTAATGGATTGAAAAGCGAACTTCTTCGTTACTGAGGATTTGAGGTTCAGTTGTCTCAGATTCCATTACGCACTCCTTAAAAACGTTGATTGATAATTATAGCGGGTGATGAGGTTCGAACTCACGACCCTCACGTTGGCAACGTGATGCTCTACCACTGAGCTACACCCGCAAAAGAAAGCAAAACACATCAGATCTTAGGCTTCAAAATTCTAAGTTTGAGGCCGAGTCTGGTATAAATAGCGGGTGATGAGGTTCGAACTCACGACCCTCACGTTGGCAACGTGATGCTCTACCACTGAGCTACACCCGCATTAATACTGCTTCCACTTCAAAGTTGGAGAACTTTCTGCTTCAGCATCTTCACTTTTTTGCTCGTTCCCATCGACCCTATGCTTGCACTGGGCTTGCACTGGGCTTGCTTCACTGAGCAAAAAAATTGAAGCTCTGAAACAGAAATTTTCCCAACTTTGGAGTGGGCGCAGTATATTCATTTTGTCGTAGCGGGTGATGAGATTTGAACTCACGACAACCACGTTGGGAACGTGATGCTCTGCCAGCTGAGCTACACCCGCATTCAGACTAAAACGTGGCAGGAGTATAGCTCTTTAGTTTTTTTTCAATCAAGGAGGTTTTGAAGATCTCGAAAAAACAGGGGCACTTTTTTCATGTTCCCCATGAGAACGTAAAAAAAACGGGAAAAAAAATCGTTTCTCTTTTCAAAAAAAAAGAGGAGCGGTACATTGCGCACGCTCGGGAACAAAGATGCTATTGTAGGAAGTTCCTGGCTGATGAAGAAAAGCGTGAAAAGTAAAAATATTTTTTTATTTTTGTTGCGCGAGTTTTAAGGAAAATGTATGCTTCGCTCGATTGGGGTTGGTGAATGTGTGAGATTTTAAAACCAGTCCTAACTATACCGAATGTGTTTCAAAATTTGGTTTCTGGCAAAGCTGGCGCTTCAGATGTGCAGCCGTCGAAGCATGCCATGTGCAAGCACATGGTCGATGGAGGCGGTTGCACAGATAAAGATGCCAGCGTCGCCAGAACCCAAATTTTGAAACACATTCGGTATAATGCTATAAATGATACCGAACGGGGTTTGAAATTTGGTTTCTGGAAATGCCCTCAGCGCCAAAAATCAAACTTCGAGGCTCATTCGGTATATAATTAATTTTATCACAAAAAGCAGTCATTACTCATGTTGAACTTTCGAAAACTCAAACAGGACTTCTCCTCCAATATCGTGAAAGAAGGGAAGGAGTTATACGATCGACAAAAAGTTGTTTCGGCAAAATTGCTTCACTTAGATCCCAAGATCATGCGGATCAGTGCAAAGGTGATGGGGCAATTTGAGAACTGTTACGAAAGTGAAATTGAGATCGATCGAATGGAGTGTGAGGCGATCGATTCTGACTGTGATTGTCCTTATAATTACGACTGTCAGCATTTAGCCGCCGTGTTATTTTACCTCGAAGATCATCTCGATAAGATTCTTGTCGCGTTTTCTCATGAAAATGATCTTGAAGAGATGACGGAAAAAGCGGGATTAGATAAGGAAGAGCAGGAGAAACTGCTCGAAAAGATTAAGGAAGCTCAGAGTAAAGAGGTTCAGCGGCAGGAAGAACAGTTCCAGAAGCAGCTGCTTCAGGAATATGTCAATACGTCACAGATACTCGCGACCTCTCCCTTTTTTCGAGCGATCGAAAAAGTGGAGGTCGACCGAGCGGAATTTGCGCTTCTTTTTGCTCCTTTATCCACTCAAGATGGGGAAGGGAAAGGGACCGTTGAGATTCAACTGGCTCTACGCCTCCCCTTTAGATCGAAGCCGTTGCATATTGGCCACGTGAAACAGTTTCTTGAAGCTCTGCGCTATGAAGAACCGGTGTTTATCGGGGGAAAGAAACATTGCTTTTCGCTTCGCTCGTTTGAGGGGGCTCAGCAAGAGATTGTGCGGATGGTGCGGGATCACGCGATCTGTTTAGATAATGCCGCTTCCGAGCGAGCTCTCAGAGTGGCTCAAATTGAAATGGAAGTGTTTGGGATGATTTTGGCGCGGGCTTTTGAAATCGCCTCCCAGAATCATCAGGCGGGAGGATATCATCCTCAAGAAGAGGATTTACCAGTACTGCCAGGTCTCTATGAGGGGTCGTTAGAAACACCGCTCCGCTATTCTCCGGTGCCGGCGGGCTTGCGGTTTTCTTTGGAGTATATTGCTCCTCCCACATCTAAAATCTTAGTCAATCCGGCGATCATTGTGGGCGATCAAGCGATGACGCTCGAAGATGTCCGGTTTTTTGAATGTGCCAAGCCGGGGATGCTTTGCCGGGGCGCTTATTACCGCTTCCCTGAAAATATTAATCGTCTCCATTTGCGCAACTTAAATCAAATTCGCGAGATGACGATCCCGGAACCTCTTTTTGGCTCTTTTGTCGAGAATGCCATGCCGCAAATCGCCCGTTTTGCGGAAGTGGCCAATCAGCAGGTCATCGAGGGATTTGTGACGCTTCCCTTCGTAGGAAATGTCGAAGCCGTCTGTGATATCTCTTATCTGGATGGAGAGTTGGATGCGACGTTGCATTTTATTTACGATGGCAACCAAGTTCCCTCTGCTGCAACTGAGTTAACGTATGAGGACGTCTCCTCTTTCATTACAGAAGAAGGGGTGCTGGCGCGCAATCTTGTGGAAGAGCGTCAGATCATTGAAGATCTCTTTCAAGATTTTTATTTTAATCCTGAGACAGCGGTCTACGTTGCCAAGTCGGATAAAAAGATTGTCGAATTCATGACAGATGTGATTCCACGCAATCAGTCGCGTGTCAAGTTTAACTGTCCGCAAAATTTGACGGATCAATTCCTTTACGATCAGACGCAGTTCACTCTTTCTTTAAGCCACACATCGCGCATTGATCAGTATGAGATTGCGCTCAAAGTGGATGGCGCGCTGAAAGGTGTTAAGGTCGATCAGCTGTGGGAATGCATGGGATCGAAGAAATCGTTCATTGAGCTCGAGTCGACCCGTTCTAAAGGAAAGAAAGGAAGCGACGGGGGCAAGATGCCGAAGATTTTGGTCCTCGATTTGGATCGGATCAATGGCGTGATTCAGTTGTTTGATGAATTGGGGATCGAGGTGTTAGATAATTATACCATGCAGCGTCCTCTGTGGAGCCTTGCCAATATCGATGCCGCTCAATTTGAAGGGCTTCCTGTTAGTTTTGAGATGAGCGAGCAGCTCGTCGAGATTCGCAAACAGATGTTGGGTGAAAAGGTGTTGTCTTTTGCTGAAGTGCCTTCCGAAATTAAGGCGACATTGCGCTCTTATCAGGGGGAAGGGGTGCGTTGGTTGGAGCGTCTGCGGATGATGTTCTTAAATGGAATTCTCGCCGATGACATGGGGCTTGGAAAAACACTGCAGGCGATTGTCGCTTTGACGCAAATCATGAAAGAGAAAAAAGGACACGCGCTGATTGTTTGCCCCACTTCTCTTTTGTACAACTGGAAAGAAGAGTTTGCAAAGTTTAATCCTAAAATGAAAGTGACCGTAGTCGATGGGATTCCTTCGAATCGGAAAAAGCTGATCGAACAGATCGGCAAGTACGATGTATTGATCACGTCTTACACGTTATTGCAGAAAGACATCGAAGCCTACCGCTCACATCCTTTCCTTTATGTCTTTTTAGATGAGGCCCAGCACATTAAAAACCGAGGAACGCGCAATGCGAAATCGGTTAAAATGGTCAATGCAGAGCACCGTGTTATCCTTTCAGGAACGCCGATTGAAAATTCTTTAGATGAATTGTGGAGTTTGTTTGACTTCCTCATGCCAGGATTTTTGGGAACCTATGATCGGTTTGTGGAAAAATATGTAAGGATTTCCGGAAAAGAACAGACGAAAAATCTCGAGTATCTCCGCAAGAAAGTGGCTCCCTTTATTATGCGCCGCATGAAGTGCGATGTGCTCGATGATCTACCTCCTGTATCTGAGATCGTCTACCATTGCCAGCTCTCCGATGTGCAAATGGAACTCTACCGATCTTATGCGCAGTCGGCGCGTGATGAGCTTGTCAAATTAGTTGAGAGAGATGGATTCGATCGCGTTCAGATCCATGTGCTCGCAACACTGACTCGTTTAAAACAGATCTGCTGCCACCCGGCAATTTTTGCCAAAGAAAAAGCAGAGGTAGGAGACTCCTCTAAATACGATCTTTTAGTAGAGCTCTTGCAGACGCTCATCGAAGGGGGACATAAAACGGTCATCTTCTCTCAATACACGCGGATGCTGCAAATCATGCGCCATGATTTTGAAGAGAAAGGAATCCGCTTTGTCTATCTTGATGGGTCGAGCAAAAATCGCCTTGAAGTGGTCAAGCAGTTTAATGAAGATGCCACGATTCCTGTCTTCTTAGTTTCTTTGAAAGCAGGAGGCACGGGACTCAATCTCGTTGGAGCCGATACAGTTATCCATTATGATATGTGGTGGAATCCAGCGGTCGAAAGCCAGGCGACCGATCGCGTGCACCGCATTGGTCAGAAGAATTCAGTTTCCGCTTATAAATTGATTACATTAGGAACAATTGAAGAAAAGATCGCGGAAATGCAAAAGAAGAAAAAAGGATTGGTCAAGAAAGTCGTAAGTTGCGATGATGAAGCAATTGCAAAGCTCACTTGGGAAGATGTTCTGGAGCTATTAAAGACGTAGTCTATTTGAGGTTTATGTCGAATAACAATTCGTTCTCTTTTAAAAATCTGTTTGGAAATGCAGGCCGCAGGCTGATCGATAAAGCCGGTCATATGTCGGGTCTTTTTTCCCATGATATTGGAATCGATTTAGGCACGGCCAATACGCTTGTCTATGTCCGCGGAAAGGGGATTGTGCTCGCTGAGCCTTCTGTGGTGGCTGTCGATTCGACGACAAATGACGTGCTCGCTGTCGGCCATAAAGCCAAAGCGATGTTGGGCAAAACTCCTCGTAAAATTCACGCCGTCCGTCCGATGAAGGATGGGGTGATTGCCGATTTTGAAATCGTCGAAGGGATGTTAAAAGCCTTAATTAAACGGGTCACACCCGCTCGTAGTTTATTCCGACCTAAAATCCTCATCGCAGTTCCTTCAGGAATTACCGGCGTTGAAAAACGCGCGGTGGAAGATTCTGCGCTGCGCGCTGGCGCTCAAGAGGTTCTCTTGATTGAAGAGCCGATGGCGGCTGCGATCGGCGTCGATCTTCCTGTCCATGAACCTGCAGCGAACATGATCATCGATATCGGCGGGGGAACGACAGAGATTGCGATTATCTCTTTAGGCGGCATTGTTGAATCGAGATCGCTCAGAATCGCGGGCGATGAGTTTGATGAGTGTATCGTCAATTACATGCGTCGAACATACAATTTAATGATCGGCCCTCGCACGGCAGAAGAAATTAAAATGACGATCGGCTCTGCCTATCCTTTAGGGGATAATGAGCTGGAAATGGAAGTGCGTGGACGGGATCAGGTCGCTGGCCTTCCGATCACGAAACGAATCAATTCTGTTGAGATCCGCGAGTGTTTAGCAGAGCCTCTACAGCAGATCAACGAAGGGGTGAAACTCGCCCTAGAAAAATGCCCTCCTGAACTTGCTGCAGATCTCGTCGAGCGCGGAATGGTGCTGGCAGGCGGCGGTGCGCTCATTAAAGGATTGGACAAATCGTTGATCAAACAAACGGGACTTCCCGTCATTGTCGCTCCTAATCCTCTCTTAGCTGTTTGTATGGGAACAGGGAAAGCTCTGGAATATCTCGATAAGTTCAAAAAGCGCCGCTCTGTAGCTCTATAGAAATGTGAGGGTCTCATGCTCGATCTCTCCTCGATTAAAACGTGGACGAACAACCCTCAATTGATCGCCTGGATCGAGCAAGTGGCAAAGCGTTGCCGTCCCAATAAGATCCATCTTTGCACCGGCTCTTTGGAAGAATACGAGAGCTTGTGCCAGGAACTTGTGAAAACAGGTGCCTGTGTCCCATTAAATCCCGAAAAGCGCCCCAATAGCTTCTGGTTCCACTCCTCTTCAGGAGATGTCGCACGCGTCGAAGAATCTACCTTCATCTGCTCCCAGCATAAAGACGACGCCGGACCCACCAATAACTGGCGCGATCCTCAAGAGATGCATGCTTTTTTAGACCAGCTCTTTGAAGGGTGCATGCAGGGAAGAACTCTCTATGTCATCCCTTATTCTTTAGGTCCTCTAGGCTCACCGTTAAGCCGCATTGGAGTAGAAATCACCGACTCCGCATATGTTGTCTGCAATATGAGGATCATGACCCGGATCGGGACCGAGGTGCTAGCCCGACTCAAAGACGGTCCGTTTGTCCCTGGCTTGCATTCTGTGGGGGCTCCTCTCAAACCGGGAGAAAAGGATTCCTATTGGCCATGTAATCCCGAGAAGAAGTACATCGTTCACTTCCCAGAAGAGCGGAGCATCATCTCTTATGGCAGCGGCTACGGGGGAAATGCGCTTCTCGGCAAAAAAAGCTTTGCCTTGCGGATTGCCTCTGTACTCGGCAAAGAAGAAGGGTGGCTCGCAGAACATATGCTGATCATGGGTGTCACAGACCCTGAAGGCAACAAAAAGTACTTTGCCGCAGCATTTCCCAGCGCTTGCGGAAAAACGAACCTCGCGATGCTTCAGCCCGCCTTGCCCGGATGGAAAGTGGAGTGTGTCGGCGACGACATTGCATGGATGCGCTTTGGCTCCGATGGCAGGCTTTATGCGATCAATCCGGAAGCTGGTTTTTTTGGCGTGGCGCCGGGCACCTCGGTTCGTTCTAATCCGTGCGCGATGCAATCAATTGCAAAAAATGCGCTCTTTACCAATGTCGCTTTAACGCCAGATGGGGATGTTTGGTGGGAAGGGATGACTCCAACTCCGCCAGAGACCCTCACCGATTGGTTGGGTAAGCCATGGACTCCCGCATCAACCACTCCTGCAGCCCACCCCAACGCTCGCTTTACAGCGCCAGCCTCCCAATGTCCTGTCATCGATCCCGCCTGGCAAGATCCTCAAGGGGTCCCGATCTCAGGAATCATCTTTGGCGGAAGAAGATCTCACACCGTTCCTCTTATCTATGAAGCTTTAAGTTGGCAGCACGGCACCTTTATCGGAGCCTCTGTTTCGTCAGAAATGACCGCAGCTGCAAAAGGTACACTCGGAAAGCTCCGGCACGATCCCTTTGCTATGCTTCCCTTTTGCGGATACAACATGGGCGATTACTTCGCGCACTGGCTTAAAATGGGCGCTCAAAGAGATTCTCAGAAACTCCCTCGCATCTTCCATGTGAACTGGTTTCGCAAAGATGAGGGGCGCTTTTTATGGCCAGGCTATGGAGAGAACATCCGCGTCCTCAAATGGATGTGCGAGAGGATCGATGGAAAAAAAGAAGCGGTGTTGTCTGCGGCAGGCTATCTCCCCAGGCCTCAAGACCTCGATCTTTCCGGTCTCAACATCACGCCCCAAGATCTCGAAGCGCTACTCTCTGTCGATCCAGTATTATGGAAAGAAGAACTTGCCGGCTTAAAAGAGTATTTTGCTCAGTTCAAAGAGCGCCTGCCAAAAGGGATTGTTCAAGAGCTCGCCCATGCTGAGAAGAGGCTCTCGTGAGACTCGTCATTCAGCGCGTATCGCAAGCTTCAGTAAATGTCGATGGAGCCTGTGTCGGTGCGATTCAGGCAGGTGTTCTCGTGCTCTTGGGCGTCCATGCTCAAGATACTCCCGATCAAACCTCTTGGCTTGTGAATAAGCTTATCCACTTAAGAATCTTTCCCAACGAAGCCAAGAAAATGGACCGCTCTTTGCTCGACATTCAAGGCGAAGTGTTGATCGTCTCACAATTCACGCTCTACGGAAACTGCACAGCGGGGAGGCGGCCTGAATTTACTCAGGCAGCGCCGCCGCAGATCGCAGAAATGATCTATGAAAAATTTGTCGATGAAGTCAGAAAACAAGACCTCAAGGTCGAAACCGGAGTCTTTGGGGCCGACATGAAAGTCAGCCTCGTTAACGACGGCCCGGTGACCTTGATTTTAGATGCACCTAGCGAGAAAAGATCTCTTGTTGTTTGAAGAAGAATGCGATCTCGTTCTTTGCATTCTCGAGGCTATCAGAACCGTGCACGGCGTTCTTATCGATTGATTTAGCAAAATCAGCGCGGATGGTGCCAGCTTCTGCTTCTTTAGGATTGGTCGCTCCCATTAAAGCGCGGTTTTTTGCGATCGCATCGTCACCTTCTAACGCCATCACGAGCACTGGTCCTTCAATCATAAAGGTAACGAGCTCTTGGAAGAATGGGCGGTGCGCGTGTACAGAGTAGAACGCTTTTGCTTGTTCTGTTGTCATGTGGAGCATTTTTGCCGCAACGACTTTCAATCCACCTTTTTCAAAGCGAGAAATGATGGCCCCGATGTTATTTGCGGAAACGGCATCAGGTTTTAGAATTGAGAGTGTTTGTTCTTTCGACATGTATTTCTCCTTAAGGATTTCAAATTTGGTAAAGCTATTTATTATAGGTGTCTGATAAATTAAATTCATCGAGTATTTTACGCTTTAGCCTTTCGCTCTATAGATGAACATTTCAACACTCTAAAATAGAATGACTTACGGAAATTACCCCGATCTATCCACGGTAAAGAAGATCTTAGTTGTCAAAATGCGACACCATGGGGATGTCCTTTTAACCTCCCCCGTCTTTTCCAATTTAAAACGCGCAGCACCCCATGCCACAATCGATGCCTTCCTTTACGCAGATACTTTACCTATGTTGGAAGCGCATCCTGATATTTCCGATTTTCTTCTCTATGATCGTGGGTGGAAAAAACTCTCAATTTTAGGCAAGCTCGTAAAAGAGTTTTCTCTCTTAAGACAGATTCGTAGAAAACGCTACGACATGGTCATCAACCTCACAGAAGGGGACAGAGGAGCGCTTGCTGCAAAAATTTCCGGCGCAGGGTTGCGTGTCGGGATTGATAAACGCAGCACCTATACCCACGTCGCCAAAAACTGCCCTCATCCGCGCCATACCGTCGAAAGACAGCTCGATGTCTTGCGCCATATTGGAATTTTCCCCACCCCAGAAGAGCGCGATCTCTATTTGCATATTCCACCGACAGCAACTCAATCCATCCAGCAGATTTTAAAAGAGCATGAGATGCAACCGGGCGAGTACATCGTCATCCATCCTGTCTCTCGCTGGAGGTTTAAATGCCTTTCCACCCTGCAGATGGCACGCTTAATCACAACGCTGCACGGCATGGGTAAAAAGATCGTCTTAACCGCAGGTCCCGACGTCCAAGAGCGCGCGATGATCGATGAGATTCTCTCTCTTTCTCCCGGCGTTCCCGTCCTCAATCTCGCCGGCAAAATCTCTCTCAAAGAGCTTGGTGCCGTCATTGCTTTAAGCCAAACGTTGATTTGTGTGGATTCTGTGCCCTTACATATCGCCTCTGCTGTCAAAACACCGGTCGTCGTCCTCTTTGGGCCCACCTCTGAAAAAAACTGGGGCCCCTGGATGCACCCGCGTTCTCGCGTCGTCACTCAAAACTTCTCCTGCCGCCCCTGTTATCAAGATGGCTGCGGCGGTGGCAAGATGAGCGATTGCCTCTTCACGATGCCCGAGAAGATGATCCTGGACGCTCTTAAAGAAGTGGAATCCCAAGAATTTGTTTTTTGCAACGCAGGAGAATGATCATGACACGATGTATCCTATTTTTATGCTCTCTCATTTCTCTCTCAATGGCACCCCTTGCTGCCGAAATCAAAGTCTTGGCTTTCGCTGGAAGTCTGCGGTCTGATTCCTATAATAAAAAGCTCGCACTCCACGCGGCAGAATTAGCCTCCAAGATGGGAGCTACCGTCACTGTGATCGATCTAAAAGATTATCCAATGCCCTTTTACGACGGTGATCTTGAAAAAGAGCAGGGGATGCCAGAAAACGCACGCAAGTTGCGCGCGTTATTGCGCGACAATCAGGCAGTCATCATCGCCTCACCGAATTATAATGGTTCTATCTCCGGTGTATTGAAAAATGCCCTGGATTGGGCCTCAAGAGGTGAAGACGGCGGCGAATCGTTAGAGCTGTTCGAAGGCAAACGCTTTGCTCTTATGAGCACTTCAGCTGGAAAAAAAGGCGGCTGCAAAGGGTTGCCTCATCTGCGACAAATCGTCGAAAAGCTAGGTGGCACCGTTGTTCCCACATTAGCCTCGGTTCCTTTTGCAGGGAGCTATTTCTCTGATCCAGATCGTCTCGAAAATCCTCAATTAAGAGAAGAGCTTCAGGAGCTTTTGCAAGTCACAGCAATTGGATGTCTGCCCAAATAATTTCAAGAATCGAGATCTCCGCTATTTTTTAGCTCATCGTAATAATGTTTCAGAGTCTCTTTTGTTTTTTTATTTTTTCTTTTAATTCGTCTTTTGTGTAATATGTCCCAGGATATTTTTTAATGTCTTCTTCAAATTCAGAAAATCTACTTGTAATTTCTCCTAATGCAGAAAATGCTTTATATTCTTCTGCAGTAAGAGTGTCGTAATCTAGCTCTAAATCATATGAACAGCAAAACTCATGACAAAATGTTGACTCACTAATTTTATGAGACAAGAGCAGGTCTATGAGCTGGTATATCTTACGTTTGTCGCTACGTGTGAAAAAGATCATTTTGTACATCTTGGTTCACTGTTTTGATAAACATATAAAATAACGTCCAAACCAAAATCTTCAATTTCAATAATTACATTTTTTAAGCTTTGAGAGTTTTCAAACAAAAATCTCCACTTCATCCAAATTTGGAAAGCAAATACTCTTTGTTTTTTAGGATCAGCAGTTAATGCTGATCTAGAGAGCAAGCTTCGAGAATGTAAAAAAGAGAATATAATCCGCATCCTTAAACTAAATTTTTGAGGCATCATTCCATTATCTGAGCTCGCAATCATGCTGCTTTTGTTAACTGCATTTAGATATTCAGCCATTCTGGTTTAGTTTCTCGAATAAATGCGTAAGCAGAATATTTCGCTGGAGCTGCAAGTCTATCTAGTAATTCTTTGTCGTATTTTTCTTGTTTGAGCATGATTTTTGCTATAGATTCACCGCAGGAATCCAAAACCGTAGAATTCTCATTAGGATTAATGCCAACTTTAGCTAATGCACTTAATGCTCTGGAATCATTGTAAAGACCAAGATCCATCGCAGCATCATCTCGTTCATCTTCTCTAGCCGTATAATCTAAAAGGACATTAATAAGCTGATCAACTTGATTTAACATTTTTCACGTTATAATTATTCTAAGGAAATATGAGAGCCAATTCGTTCTCCACCGGCTGATTAATATAGCTTTGTTGACTTTCGTAAGCTGAATCTGCCTCCGTGCGTCAGCTTGGATTAAAAACTTAGTCTGAAAAATCATCTAGTTCAAGATTATATTTTTCGATCCACTCTGGCTTTCTAGATTTAATGACTATATAAGCTCCATATCTAGTTGTTCCAAGCAAAGCACGGTAGGCTAATTCATCGAAATCATTCTGAGAAACCCAAATTACACCAAGAGATTCGCCACATGAATTCAATACAATTTCATCTTCGTTTAATTCTTTTCCCTTTTTTATTAAGGCTTCTCGAACTTGTGAATCTTGAAATTCACCGAGTTCCATAGCTGCATCATCTCTTTCCGTTATTGATGCTGTATTGTCAAAGAGCAAATCAATAAGTAAATCAATTTTATTTTTCATTTTAAAAATGCCTCGTATTTATTTGTATAAAGTTTCCAATGAGATGTGTTTTCCTACACTTCCGCCTCCGCTTTCATTTGTAAAGGGATTAACATATATTCCCTCTTTATAACGTGCTGCAGCTCTTGGAACATTACTATTAATATCTAAACCTTCTCTTAAACTCGCTTCGGGCTTAATTTTTAAGTTCCATTGTTGCTTGTTTGTTGAAGCATTGAAACTTCCCCAAGTTTCAGGTGCACCTTGTGAGTTTGGCAACTTTTCCCACCCTTTGCTCTTTGCCCACCCGCGCAAGATTCTGATATTATTTTGGCCAACTTCTGATAGTTCACTTGCTGCTTGGTTGAAACGATTTAATTGTATCGTTTTCTTTGGTAATAATCCTGTAAATTGTGCTGCTTTTGAAAACACTCCATACCCCAAAGTCGCCGCAAGGAAGGCAGCATCAACAACATCTTCACCAATGTTCACGATCCACGGGTAGTAATCAGTCCTTTGATCCTTTGGAATAAGCGCTGCCATCTGCTGTTCCCATAGATTGCGCCAACTGCTGTTCGATTTTTGAAGCTCATTCCATTCCCGCTCAAAACGAGACCATTGTCCAGAAATAAGATAAAAGGGAAGAGAGGAGAGCTTACCCATATTAGCTACACCGGCACCAAATGTAATGGCACTGTTTCCCAGAAAATGAATAGGCGCACAACCTGCACTTTTCAGATGCGAGGGCTGCGAGGAGCGCGCGGTGGCCCTCGGAGGATGCGGATTGCTGGGAGGGTCCATGGCGACCTCGGTAACGCCGACTTTTGGAGGATCAATGATGAGCCCTTTGTTTCCGACCCAAGTAGGATTAATGACCAAGTCTTTGTTGCCTGTCCAAGTGGTTTGTTGAACCGGGCCTGGCAAACCAGTCATATGATCCAGAGGCACTGAGCTGAGGCCATAGAGATCGATTGTGTTGAGTGGGTTGTTATGCACAAAGGCGTATAGGTTCATGCCGTCATGAAATCCGAGGGGATCGGGTGTGAGCCATCTCCCTGAGAGCGGATCGTAATACCTTCTGCCGTAATAGATATGGCCTGATTCTTGATCGAATCGTTTAGAGGAGAATGTCCAGGGGTTTTGGAATGAGGTAGAGGCGGTGGAAAAGAGAGCGCTGTTTCCAAAGGCATCGTAGCGGTACGTTTCTTGAGTTTGATCATCGAGCGCGATTAGGCAGGCGACATTGCCGAAGAGGTCGTGAAGGGGTGCGAAGATCCTTCTGTTAAGCTCGTGGGCGACTGCGGCACCAATTTCTGCATCGGGCGTGTTTCCTAAAACACGCAATTGGATGATTTCCAAAGAGGAATCTGTTGCACCGATTTCTTTCTGGCCATCATAGAGGAAAAGAAGAGGTTCTGTGGGATGCCAGGTGCCATCGATGTATGTTTCGACTGTTTTGGAGAGCCTGCGGTGGAAGCTGTCGTAGGTGAAGGTGAGACGTGTGGTGGGTGTTTGTAATGAAATGAGTCTGTCTAGAGCATCATAAGTGTAGGTTGTATTGCCGATCAGGATTGGATTTCCGTTGGGATCGTAGGTGATATCGGAAAGTTGATTGAGGGCATTGAGAGTGTAGGTTTCTTCATCTTTTTGAAGGCGGTTGTAGTGGGAGTCATAGAGGTAAGTATGAGGAAAGAGTCCTTCTTCTTGAGAGATCTGGTAGAGATCGTCGTAGCTGTAGGTTGTAGTTTCTTCTTGTGTTTGCATCTCAAGTACATTGCCAACAGAGTCAAATGCGGTGATCTGTTGGGAAAAGAAGGGAGATGCGATCTCGACTTGGCGTCCTAAAGAATCTGTCGTGAGGCTGACCTCTCCTAACTTGCCGATGAGCTGCTCTGAATAGAGGTTTCCTGAGAGGTCGTACCCGGTGTAGGCATGACTATAGAGAATCCAGCCGGAAGTGTTGTGCCGGTTCACTTCTCGTAGAAAGGCGGGATCATATTGGTAGCGGATCGTCGAACGATCGGGAAGCGTAAGGCAGGTGCGCCTGTTGCATGGATCATATTGATTTTTTAGGGTTAATCGGTTCGCGAGTTTCTCTTCAAGAATCCTGCCTTTGTCGTCTAATGTGCGCATGGTCGATGTATAAGAAAGAGCATCGTATGATTGGACCAGTTGATTCAGTGTGTTGTACGTATAGGTATAGGCAATCGTGCCGTCGGAAGAGGTGAGGGTGATGAGGTTGCCGTCTGAATCATAAGTGCGCTTTAAGATGACCCCATCGGGTTTGATCCTCTCTTGTTCTTGGCCTTTTGGAGAATAGGTGTATTGGGTTGTTTTTGCGTGTTCTGTTCCTGCGGCTTCGATGAGGGTTTCCAGCCGGTTCATGGTGTCATACTTCCAGAGGGTCGTCACCTGCTTTTTTGAAGGGAAGATCGTACTTTCTTGACGGGCGCGATTCCCATTGGCATCGTAGAATTGCATTTCTAAGGAGAGCGTGATCCCTGAGGCATTTTGGATCTCTGTGTTGACAAGGCGGCCTTGAGCATCGTAGGTTTCAATGGTTTGTAAGCCTAAAGCGTCGGTGGTTGTTTTTTGAAGAACGCGTTGATTCAAGATATTGATGTAGTCTTCATTGTAGGAAATGTGCGTTTCATTGCCTTGGGGGTCAATGGTTAAAATTAATCGATTCAACGCGTCATAGATAAAATGTTCTGTTGCTTCTTGTCCGAGGATGTTGCGGGTGATGCTGGTTTGATTTCCCGCTTCGTCATATCCATAGGAGACTTCGGTGTAGAGATTGCCTTTAACATCCTCTTCGCGTTCTTTGATTTTGCGGTCGAGCAGGTCGTATTCGGTAATGGTGATCAGATTGCCTGTTTTGACAGAGGAGAGTCTTCCTAATGTGTCATAAGAAAATTGAGTTGTATCTCCTTGGCGCTCCTCGGAAATTTTCCGACCGGCTGGATCATAATCATAGCTGGTGGAAAAGCCTTCGGCATCGATGACTGAGATGAGATGCAACGCATCGTATATGTATGTTGTGACGTTTCCAAGGGGATCTGTTTCTAAAGTTTTTCGACCAAAGCAATCATAGGCATATTCCGTCTTGTTTCCTTCTTGGTCAAAATGCGTTTGAAGTGTTCCATCTAGATTATAGACAAATTTTTCTTGGGCGCCATCAGGGTGGGTTACTTGAGTGATCTGACCACGGGAATTATAACTTGTGCGGGTGTCGTTATCTCTTGCGTCAGTCCGCGAAATTTCACGTCCTGCGCCGTCAAAACTCGAGCGCAGAGTCGGCTCTATGGGATCGCCGTTTTCGTTAAGCACAGGGGAAAGGAGTGTTGCTTCTAAATTGCCGAAAAAATCATAGAAATAACGAGTCGTGTTGCCGTAATGATCGATGGAAGCTGTTTTGCGGTGCTTGCCGTCGTATTGGTATTGTGTGACGTGTTCTAGGCCATCTGCACCTATTTCCTTGGATTGGATTAACCGGTTGGAATGGTCGTAATTCATATGTAGGGAACGCTTGCCGCTAAAATCCTGTGCAAAGATTCTGTTTCCAGCTGCGTCGTAATCGTAGATGGCTGTTTGGCCAAGAGCGTTGGTCTCTTGTTTGAGACGGCCTAAGTCATCGTATTGAAACGTGAGGCTGTATTGGAATGTATTTGCTGTATCGTAGATGTCTTTTTGCGCAATGAGGCCGCCTGTCGTATAGGTGAGCACGGTTTTGTTTAAAAGAACCTCTTCTTGTCCGTCCCACATTTTCTCTTCAACAATGTAGGGCAAATCGACAAATGGGCCTGATGGATAGGGTGTAATGACTTTGATTTTGCGTGTTTTTAAATATAAAATGTCATTTTGATTGGGAGAGACCCCATCATCAGAAATCTCTTTAATCAGAACATGATCCGCATTGTACTCGTAAAAGGTGCGCACCTTGATTTGATCGCCTTGGCAAATGAACTGGGCTTCTAGAAGGCTGGTGTTGGGGTAGTAGCGGTAAAGGGTGCTTTTTCCATTCTGCTCACGTTCTGAGAGAAGAAGCTCTCTTCCGTCCGTGCTGTAAGTGCGTTTAAGGACGTACGCTTCTTCTTTTCCTTTGCCTGAGAGATTTCCGGTTAAGCGCTCTTGCGTGACGTTTCCTCGTTCATCATAATTAAAGGAGCGAGAAAACAGGATGTCATGCGGAGTGTAGTAGAAGGTTCGGGAGAGTAATTCTCCTTGAGGGGTCCAAGAGTATTTCTCCCAGCACTGAAGCTGATCGCCGCGTGTAAACCGTTGCACGGTTTCAAGTCGCATGTCGGGAGTGTATGTGTAACGCAGGAGCGCATTGTCGATTTCTCGCACATCGGTATGTCTTTTTTCTGGGTAATAGAAAAAACGGTGCGTCACATGTGGGGTTGCATCTGTGCCAACGGGGGCTTTTAGCATACTCACACGTAAAAAACGGGGGTCTTTCCAGTCATTAAGTTTAACATCATCTCCGCAGATGTTGTTATGCCCGACGCGGTAGTACTCGACATTGGTGTAGTGATCTCTTGCCACAGCGATGCATGAAATGAGAGGACCGCTTCGACTTTGATGCGAGTGGTAGAAAATCGCTTCTTCTGGCGCTTCTGGGCTTCTTACACGTGTTAGCGCAAATGCATCGTCTCCTTTCGATTCAAAACGGTATTCCAGATGTCTTCCATCGCTTGTGAAGATGTCGACATCGGGATTGTTGTAGGCGTGAACATGATGAAAATGAAACTCTGCGCAAGAATATGTTTTGGTGCCGCTTAAGCTTGTCGAGGAGACTTTTCTTAAACGGTCTTGGCTATCATACTCGTAGATGATCTTGTGCCCTGTTGCCAAGGTTTCTGAACGCAACAAATATTTCATTGCGCTTTTGTTTTTGCGTTTGCCTTTGACCACATTTTTGTAACTGTGATGATGTTTTTTGTGAATCCGGTATTCGCGAATCGTTCCATCGGGGCAATTTAAAGTGAAGGCATTGGCCTTTGGATCGAGTGTGATGCGGGCATTATGGAAGTTAGAATGCGCAGAGAGTTCTCCGGTAGAGGTGTTCGTAAGTCCGATGGTGTCATCAGGAGAGAACCGAAAGATTGTTGGATGCCCATCACGTCCTAACCGTTTTTCGACATGCTCTGTAACTCCACGGTAGATGAAGGCGGATCCTTGAGGATCATGCACGGTAATGGTGTGGTATTTTGCATCCTCATTTCCCACATCATAAACTGCAGCGAGGTGATCGATAAACGACCACCCGGAGCGTTTTCCTTTTCCGTTGCCGCTGATGTATGTACGTGGTAAACGCAGAGGGACATAGCCTTGAATCAAAAGATCGGTGTCTGAAAGATAGAGATCTCCGGTGATTGCACTCACCATGCCGGCAATGAGAGAATCGGGTTCTCCTTCGGTGACCGCATGGGAGTAGGCGTCTTTGGGATCGGCAAATCCACTCACTGTTAGTAGAATGAAAGATAGGAATAGATGTCGTAATCGGGTCATTGCTGTCTCCAAATCAAAATAGATTTAAAGACCTTAGAGAATTTTAAAAATCAAATCAACGTCTTTTATACCCAAACAACTTCAAGAATCAGTCTTTGGCAAGGAGGTAAAACCGACGTGGCCAGAAACCGATTCTTGAAGTTGTTTCAGTATAAGCAATCAGTCCCATTCAGACTTTGAGTGACAAAGAAACAGAGCAGTATTTTGAGACGAAAGCGGGAAACATGGTACGAATGATATAATGATATGAATGATGAAGAAAATCACCATTTTTCCATCATTCATATCATTATATCATTCGTACCATGTATGCGGTCGACTGCTTAAAAGACTTTACAGGTGTTGATGACTCTAAAATGATTTGCTCGAGCAGAGCAAACGCGCTTTCAAGGTGGCGAGGAGTTTTGCGCTCTCTTCTTCAGAGTAGCGAGCGCGCACGGGATGGTCCCAGACGGTATTTGGCCAGGCGGGATCAGATTCAAAACGCGCGATCACGTGGACGTGCAGCTGGGGTGTTTTGTTGCCGATGGCAGCGACGTTGAGCTGGGTGGGTTGAAAGAGTTCCCAGAGAATTTTTTGTGCGAGGTCGAGCTCTTCCATCAATTGCAGTAGGTCTGCTTTTTCGAGATCCATCATACGTGAAATGTTGGGGCGGCGGGGAACGAGCATGAGCCAAGGGGTGTGGCGTTCATTTTCGAGAAGCACGCGGCAAAGGGGGAGGTCGATCACTTCGAGTTTAGTGCTGAAATTGGGATGCATACCGAAACAACCTGAAGAATCGGTTTTTGGCTGCGTTGGATTCTCACTCATGACTTGCCTCTCGGCAATGGTCATTCGCTCCGAATCCAAATGTTGAGGCCCTTCCTTGCCAAAATCCCGATTCTTCAAGTTGTTTCGGTATATTATAAATGTCATCGGGGAATTGTTCCAATGTGTCATCAGGTTGATCGGAAGGGGGCAGCGTGCTTAGAGCCTCGCCTCTCTCAGCGAAGATGCCGATTTTTGTAATGAGGGCTGTCCTCATGCCGTAGGCTTTGCCGCCACGGATGTCTGTTTCGGGAGTATCGCCAACCATCAGGATTTGATGGGGATCCATGGGGGTGAAGTTTTGGAATGCTTGGAAAGCTGTGTCAAAAGCTAGCTTCGAGGGTTTTCCAATGAAAAAGACGGTGCCGCCGGCATCCGCGTATAGGGCAGCGAGGCTGCCTTGACGGACGACGGGGCGCGGTGGATTTCCTTCATGTGCGAAGGTGTCGGGGTTGACACAGACCATCGGTAGCCCGGAGCTGACGAGCTCTAGAACAGCGTTCTTAAAGAGTGTCGGATCGGTTTGATCTTCTCCGCCTTGGTGAGGGATGGCAAGATGGATGAAGTCTGCCGCTTCGAGAGTGTCTGTTTGTGAAAATGCTGTCCCTTCAAACAGTGTAGCGGGAGAAGAAAATTTCGGGTGGGGTTCTCCGAGTATCCAGTATTGATTGTGGCGAAGGGGGAAGGGGAGGTCTTGGGAAAGGAAGAGCTCTCGTGCGATATCTCCAGAGGTAATGACAAAGTGGTAATGTGTTCCTTGGATTAAGCCGTGCTTTTCAAATTTGACCCGCTCTTTTTCTCCGCTTTGAGACGAATTGGAAAGGATGCCGACAATTTTTCCACTAGCGACAAGCTGTGCCATCGTTTCGTGAGAACCGGGGATCACTCCTGTGCCGCCGCCCCAGAACACACCATAGGCATCTAGCAAAATACCTAAGAATGGTGCTGCAATTGTTAAAATACCCATGTTACAGCCTAAAATCCTCGCCGAAATACACCGTGCGCGCTTCTTTGCTTTGCAAGAGTTCATCGACTGTGCCGGACATTAACACTTTTCCATCGCGGACCAAGTAATTCCGATCGACAATGGAGAAAATTTCACGGGCGTTGTGATCGGTGATGAGAACGCTAATCCCTTTGGCTTTGAGGTGGCGGATCATGGTTTTAACGTCATTAACGGCGAGCGGATCGATATTCGCAAAGGGCTCGTCGAGGAGGAGTAGGGAGGGCTCTGTAATGAGGGCTCGGGTGATCTCAAGGCGGCGACGCTCTCCTCCGGAAAGACTGCTGGCCCGCTTTTTCGCGAGACGCTCGAGATGCAGTTCTTGGAGTAGTTCTTCGAGCCTTCTTTTGCGCTCTTCTTTTTTGATCTCGAGAGTTTCGAGGATGCAGAGAATATTTTCTTCAACGGTCAAATGGCGGAAGATTGAGGGCTCTTGAGCGAGGTAGCCCATGCCCATTTTCGCGCGTTCATGGATGGGCAGGTTGGTGACCTCTTGCCCTTTGAAGGAAACCTTTCCCGAATCGGGTTTAATCAGCCCGATCGTCATGTAAAAGGCGGTGGTTTTACCCGCTCCATTCGGTCCGAGCAGGCCCACCACTTCTCCCTTGCCAACGCTTAATGACAAGCCGTTAACAACAGAGATGCCGCCGTAGGTTTTCACGAGGTTTTCCGCTTTAAGCAACGGGGCAGAGGTGACGAGTTTGCGCAAAGGGGCAGCAGAGGGGCGCTTGGCTGGCTCAGCAGGGGCGAGTTTGTCTAAACTGACTTTTAAAGGTTTATTCATGGACGACCTTCAGGGCGGGAAAGAGGTGTTGAAGCATTGCATTTTCTTCAGCATTTAAGGCGAATTGCACATTGCCGACCCCTTTGACCGTTTGTTGTTTTGTTTCTGGATCTTGTGTGATATGCACCTCGCGCGCACTGATTTTCATCCCTTGTCCCTCATCGATAAAGAGGACTTTTTTCCCCGGATTAGCAGAGAGGATCAAGGTGCGTGTAGCGAGCGAGTAATTCATTCGGTCGGCAACTCCACAACGGGTGAGCGCATCGGGCTCTGTAGAGAAGAGGCGGATATTGCCCTTAAGGGTGAGGGAAACGGGCTGCAGAATTTCGTCTTGGCACGAATATTCGAGCGCTGCTTGATCGGCGTAAAAGGAGATCTCCTCTTCTTCATAGTAGAGCTGCTCGGAGGTCTCGACCTTTCCATTGACTTCGGGACTCTCGAGTGTAGCGAGTAGTTTGTCGCGGTCTAAATAGATCCGTCCCTGACTGAGTAGTTTGTGTTTACCGCCGTGTTCTAGATCACTGTAGATGAGCGAAGTGGGGCCTTCTGAATGGATCGATTGGAGAATCCGTTTGCCACTTTGCATTTTGTGGTTGAGCTCGATCATCTCATTCGCAGTGACTGTTCCAAAAGAAGGGTCTTCGATTTGGACATCGCCTCTTAAAGTAAGGGCATGTTTGACATTGTCCCAAAGGAGATGTTCACAGCGGAAGCGCAGGTTCCCCTCGTTGGCATTGGGGATAAGCGAAGAGGAGAGCGTTCCTTGAGGGTGGAGCATGGACAAACGTGAGTGGGGGATGTCGAGGTCGATCGAGTCGGCGTCAATGAGATCATTTCCATGAATCAATCTGCATTGGGATTGATCATCTTTGGGAAAAGCGGACAGGATCCCTTGAAATTCTTTTGAAGCGGTTTTGTTATCGGAGGGAAGCTGTCTGCGATAAAGCGCATGGTCGGCATTCAAGATAAATGCGTCGTCGTAAGTGATTTCCACGTCGTTTTTCGCAAGAATCGTATCGATTTCATAATCGGCTTTTTTACTGTCGTGCTCTTGTTTTAAAAAGGTCAGTTCAAGCGTGCGGCTCAACATGTTCATCGGAGAAGATTCATTGGAGCGCTTGCGCTTCAGGGAATCGGAATACAAGACGCGTTCATTTTCTTTTGCGTGGAGTAAGCCTTTTAAAGCAGAAAAGTCGAGATCGGCATGATCGCAACGCACTTCAGCGCTATTCTTTAAGCTCAAGAGCACTTGCTTACTTAGCTGAATGATGGAGAAGGGGAAATCTTTAGCCGTTTCTTCTTGCCGCTGTAAGCTGGCTTCTTCGGCAGTCATTTTTCCCAGGCCATGGTCTAAGATGACATGTCCGGTTAACACGAGTGCTGTGCCATCGTAAGAGGCGTTAGTGGAAGAGACAGAGCCTGTTTCAGGAGTAGATAGTGTCGCGCAAAGAGGCGCAATACTCAGCCAAAGAAATCCATACAGCGTTTTCATTTATTTTCCTGAGTTTGGTTGCTAAGAAGCGCTTTAAAATGCTGGGCCTGAAATTGCGGTGTTTTGCCCGAAACGGAAAAGGAAACATCTTGAGCAACCCCGCGCATGAAGGGGATTTCTCGATTTAAATCGTTGGGCAAATCATGCCCAGAAAGTCGGAAGAGAGAGAGTCCGACCGACTGCGCTAAAAATTGTTGAGAGGCGTAACGGTAGATTCCCTCTTCGGCTTCTAAAAAGCGCATTTGTTGCATCATTTTTGTGCCGGGAGATGTCGTATAGACTTTGTCTTGCATCCAACATTTAATTTTTTCGAGTTTTTCGATGAGATCAGTTTTGTGACCATTGGGTTTCAATGTCAAATGGGAGGATTCGCTCTCAATTCTGTAATGTAGCCGAGTTTGATCTTCTTGTGAAAAATAGATCTCTTTCACAACCCCTTTGCGGTTCTGATGCGTAGTTGTTGCTAAACTTTTCTTGGAGGCAGCCTCTTCCTGCTGCTTGATCAGACGGCAAGCTTCGTAATCGCTCTCATGAGCTCTTCCAAAAATGCCAGCCCAAAGGAGAAGCATCAGCAGCAAGCTGCCTAGGCTCCAGTGTGTGATTCTACGGTACATTTGTTTATGACCTGGTAAATTTGCAAAACTTCACGCATTAGTTGAGGCAGTTCAGCAAATGGGAACACAGAATCTTTGTCGCTTTTTGCATGAGCGGGGTCGGGGTGGGATTCGATAAATAAGCTGTTGCAGCCGGATGCGATCGCGGCTTTAGAAAGAGTAGGGATAAACTCGCGCTGTCCGCCTGATGAGGAGCCATGCCCTCCGGGAAGCTGCACGGAATGAGAGGCGTCAAAGCAAACGGGAAATCCAAATTTTTGCATGATCGGGATCGCGCGCATATCGCTGACGAGATTGTTGTAGCCGAATGAGGTGCCTCGATCGGTTAAAATGATTTTCTCATTGCCTGTGGATAACACTTTTTCGACGGCATTTCCCATGTCCCAGGGCGCCATGAACTGCCCTTTTTTGATGTTGATGACAGCGCCGGTATGACCTGCGGCTAACAGCAAATCGGTTTGGCGGCATAAAAATGCGGGAATTTGCAGGATATCGCACACCTCGCCGGCTTGTACTGCATCTTCTGGGGAATGGACGTCGGTGAGAACGGGGATGTTAAATTCTTCGCGGATTTTTTGTAAAATCTTGAGCCCGAGAGTGATCCCAGGGCCGCGGAAAGAGGCATTCGCAGAGCGATTGGCCTTGTCGTAGCTCGATTTGTAGATGAAATTGATCCCAGGAAGATCTCGAAAGATCTCGCATAGAGCTTCCGCACATTTCAGAGCGTGCAGTTCGCTTTCAATCACACACGGACCAGACATCACCGCTAGGGGTTCATTCTCTCCGATAAAAAAATCTTTTACTTGTACTTTCTTCATAGCCATATGATGAGCCTTTGGGGCTGTTTTATTCAATGGGAAAAATCATTGATGGCTTCGTACAAAATGAGCAAGGAGAATGACTTGAGCCGGATCGAAATGGCAGCTTGAATTATTTGTTTTGAAGTAATGTACCTAAAATGGTACACTTCTGGTTAAGTTTAGGACTACTTCAGATGACACAATATCATCCAATACCCGTAGTTTTCTTTAAGGAAGATGCAAAGCCATGACCAATAAGCATAGGGGATCTAGTTTTGAGGACTTTCTAAAAGAGGACGGGATTTTTGAAGAATGCAATACGGAAGCTGTTAAAAGAGTAATTGCTTTCCAGCTAGAAAAAGAGCTTAAAAAACAAAAAATGACAAAGTCACAGTTTGCCAAAAAAATGAAAACGAGCCGCACAGCTGTAGACCGTCTTTTAGACCCAAAAAAGTCCTGCAGTTTAAAATCTCTTGTCATTGCGACTTCAGCTTTGGGAAAAAGCTTAGAGATTCGCGTGGTCTAATTTTCTTGAAATTTTTTCTTGTGGAAGTTCAGAGCCTGTATATAACCCAGGCGCCTTGCCTATAAGAAAGGCCGCGCCGTTTAAGGCGCCTTGGGCAAAGGCGTCTCGGTTTAAGGCTTGGTGTTTGATCTCGAGCCTCTCTTCCCCCCATTCAAAAACAATGCGATGCTCACCGATGACATCCGCTTCTCGAATCGAGTGGATCGGAATGGTGCCTTTATTCTCTATATCGGCGGCTTGTGCTAGTGTAAGCGCGGTGCCGCTCGGGATATCTTTTTTCGTGATGTGATGGGTTTCGGTTATGTGAATTTGGACCGTGTCTCCAAGGGCCTGGGCGAGTCGTTTTACCGTTTCTAGGCAAAAGGCAATTCCAAAACTAAAATTTGAGGAAAATAGAATCGGGATAATTTTGGCAGCTTTGTGGATCTCTTCGAGTGTACGTGTGTCATGGCCTGTTGTGCCGAGAACGAGAGGTTTTTTAAGAGCGACGGCAGCAGCGAGATATTCCAGGGTAGCAGAGGCGTGGCTAAAGTCGATCGCGACAGCGCAGGACTCAAGAGCCATGGACGGGCATTCTCCTCTGCCGCAGGTTCCAGCGATTTTGAACCTGGGCTGCGAGGCGATTAATTCAATCAACCGTTTTCCCATTTTACCGCTTGAACCTAAAATAGTCAGAGGAATTGGCGTCATGACATTACCCTTTTTGATACTGAAGTTTACGCGCGTTAATTTGTGCTAAGAGGGTGTTTAAGAATTTAATCGATTCTAGAAGGCTGACAATTGTCGATTTATCTCTTTCAAAAAGAGGCATGGGCTGATTGGGGAATTTTTCTAGATCGAGCACTTGTTTTAATAGGTTTGTGCCTTCTTGTTCGTGCTTGTCTTCGCCTTGCTCTTGATGTTCTTTATCCTCGGATTCTTCATCTTCATCTTTCCAGTAAATGTTTGGAAAGAGGCGGTAAGAAAAGAGTCGTTTACTCACGAGATGGTATTTGTCGGGAGCTTCAAAGTTTGCCCAGCTAACGTTTCTTTTTTGCCATTCGAAAAGCTCTTCCCATTTCGAAGTGAGGATGATCGAGTTCCAGAGCACTTCGGGGTGATGGGAAACAAGAGAGACTTCCTTAGTGTATGTTGGGTCGAGCAGCTCTTGATCTTTGGCCCAGCGGACGTGGTCTTTGATGTTGAGATTGTCAATAGTAACAGGTTTCATTCTTATCACAGTATTTTAGAGGGGGTGCAGTTCAATTATGCGAATGGATAGATTTGCGAGCAATGAAAATTAAGCTGTTATTGCTGTTGCTGTGGAGCCGCTTATCAGGTTGTGAAATATTTTAAAAAACTAATTTTATAACATTGTTAGATCTTCGTAAAGGTTTTGTAAAGTTTAATCAATCTTTCGAAAATCTTAAAAGCAAATTGAGCGCTATTTTTTGAAAAAAACTATTGGAAAATAAACGGATGTGCATATACTGTTCGTGGCGTGCCAAGGATTGACGATGAAAACAATGACAAATAAACGACTGCAGACCCTTTTCAATAGCGCCTTAGCCGGTCTATTGCTTTTTTCTATTCCACACACTGCTTTAAGTGCAGAAGAAGAGGAACAGGAAGAGGGAGTTTTGCCTTTTTTGACGAACCATGCAGGATATAGTATTAACTT
Source organism: Parachlamydiales bacterium (assembly GCA_020053915.1). Classification (GTDB taxonomy): domain Bacteria; phylum Chlamydiota; class Chlamydiia; order Chlamydiales; family Rhabdochlamydiaceae; genus JAGVMG01. Next base: position 49,024 of record JAGVMG010000044.1, read on the forward strand.
CCACGAAGTTCCCGTCATTGAGTTTATTCGCTTTGTGAGTAAAATTTCTGAAGCGAACTTTATCTATGATGTCAAAGATTTAGCTTTTAACATTTCTCTATCGACCGGTAGGTCGGTGCATTCCGATAAAATTGTGGGCGCTCTGATTCAGCTTTTGCGAGTGCATGGTTTAACGGTCAATCAGCAGGCAGACTATTATGTGATCCATCGCATCGATGAAGAGGGCGTTGCAGGCGAGGGGGGCAAGTCATTTTCGAACCTGACAGCATCGCTTAATCCTCTTCTTGGATCTCATTCTTTAAAAGATGAATACGAATTCCTCTCCTATAAATTGCAATACCACGATGGGGGAGAGATTGAAGAGGCATTGAAGAAAATTGGCGCAGATTTGAAACTTCAGCCGGAAGCGCCAGTAAAACTAATCAATGCGATCCATTCTTTACAATGGGTGAAAGCCACCAATTCTTTGCTCTGTTCTGCAGACCCTGAAACCCTAGCTTCTCTGCGTCAGCTGATTCAAAGTGTCGATGTTCCTTTACGCCAAGTCTTTATCGAAGTGTTGGTAATTGAGACGGATGCGAAAAAAGGGATGGAGTTTGGTTTGCAATGGGCAGCAGGCGGGCAGTTTCATAATAAAGTCGGCTTTGGAATGGGCAATTTTCAAGGAGGCCATGGCAATGGCGGCTCTTTCGCGCAAGCGATGCAAGGCAGCGGTCCTTCCAATACGCCGTCTGGTTTAAGCCAGTTTCCTTTAGTGCCTGGATTTGATTTAGGTGTGATCGGCGACATCATCATGCATAGAGGGAAATCATTTTTCACATTGGGCTCTTTGGTCTCTGCGATTCAAAATGATGGCCAGAGCACGATCGTTCTCAATCAAAAGATCATTACTCAAGACAATAAGAACTCGACGATCTTCGTGGGAGATAACATTCCGTTTACAGGCTCTGTGGTTCAAACCATTGGCCAGAGCCAGCAGACCTCTGCCAATATTGAATACCGCGACGTCGGAGTGAGCCTAAGCATTACGCCGCGCCTTGGCGAAGGAGACGTAATTACCCTCGATATCAACGAGGAGATCACCGAAAGTCTCGATCACGACATGTCTTTGAATAACAACTCTGTGAATGGGATCCGAACCACCAAGACCAATATGTCGACCCACGTTCACGTTCCTGATAAGCATTTCTTAGTGCTCAGCGGGATGATCCGCAACCATAAATCCCGTTTCAAAACAGGGGTTCCCTGCTTGGGCGGTCTACCGGTCGTCGGCGCTCTCTTTAGTAAAACGCGCGAAGGATCTGAAAAACGCAACGTTGTGATCTTCGTCCGTCCTCACATTATTCACTCGATAGCTGACTACGAAAAGTTGACCCAGCAGCAGCAAGAATCGTTCCAGGCCCAGTCTAACGCAAAAGATTTTTCTGAAGGCGTGGAGCTGGTCAATCCGAAGGAATAAGTCACTTTTCAGAAAGGGATTAAGTCATTTGACTTAATCCCTTTCTTGAGTTAACTATCCAGAATATTCTAGTACATAGTTAAGAAAGTTTTTACTCTTTCGGCTGTGTCAAAGCCCCGGGGCTAAACGATCGTAAAGTTAGCTGTGTGTCTGCACACAGCGGCC
>JAGVMG010000038.1 GCA_020053915.1 Parachlamydiales bacterium
GATCGTTTTGGATTCGAATTGTAAGATGTTCTTGATCTCAGCGCCGCGCCAACCATAGATCGATTGGTCATCGTCGCCGACCACGCAGAGGTTGTCGTGTTTGGCAGAAAGCAATTTTGCTAAGCGGTACTGGATTGGATTTGTGTCCTGATACTCGTCGATCATCAGATATTGGAATTGGGTCTGGTATTTTTCAAGAACAGCCGGATGTTCTTCAAAGAGTTGTACTGTTAACGACAGAAGACTGTCGAAATCGACTGCATTATAAGCGCGCATACAGCTGTGGAGGCGTAGAAAAAGATCGGCGCTAAAAGTGTCGTGCCATTGAGGATTGTCTTGGAGGGTCTCTTCGAAAGAGAGGCCGCGGCTTTTTGCGTAGGTGATTTTCTGGATTGTCGGTTCGATCGAAGGTAAATCGCCTTCGTGTTCTAGCATGTGGCGCACGAGCTGCTTTGTCAGCCTGCGGATATCGGATTCGTCGTACAAGCTAAAATGGGGAGTGTAGCCGAGCAAGTGGATCTCTTTTCGCAGTAAGTGCATGCAAAAACTGTGAAAAGTGCTTAATTTCACTTGTTTTGCAATCTTTCGCGTTACAATTTTTGCGACCCGCTCTCGCATCTCGGAGGCTGCTTTATTGGTAAAGGTCAGTCCTAAAATGGAAGAGGGGGGAACATCCTTGTTTTGGATCAAGTGGGCGATCCGGTAGGCGAGCACGCTTGTTTTGCCGCTTCCAGCTCCTGCTAAAATAAGCACTCGCCCTTCGGTTGTTTGAACGGCTTCTTGTTGAGCGGGATTTAAATGGGCAAAGGCTTGGCCTGGATTCATGAGACTATCCCGCTATTTTAAAAATGATGGTTTTGCAGTTTTTTTTCGTCTGATTGAAAGACTCTTTGTAGCACATACTTGAATAAGTAGGGCAAAAAGCGCATTTGCAGGATAGGCTCATGACCGGATTTTATCTAGAAGAGAAGAGAGGTCGTTAAAAATTTTTCTTTTATCCAGAGGGATAGGGATCGTGCGTGGACATACGTTCACCTCTAGGCTTCTGGGCAGGGTGGGATAGAGCTCGCGAAACACTTCGCGCACTAGCCGCTTAAAACGATTGCGGTCATGCGCTTTTCCATGTTTGCGTGATATGGTAATACCAAGCCGAGGGCGGGGAGACCGCCCCATGCGAAAGTCAATGCGCAAGGCATCTGTCCCTAATCGAGCGCCGAATTTCAAAAGATTCTTATAGTGAGATCGATGAAGAATACGTGCAGATTTAGGAAACTTATACCGAATACAACTTACGCAGTGGTCAGCTGTTTGCGTCCGCTGCGCCGTCTGCGGTTGATGATCTTTCTGCCGTCTTTGGTCTTCATTCTCTTGCGGAAGCCACATGTAGTTTGTCTTTTTTTCTTGCTAGGTTGGTAGGTGCGTTTCATGATGATCCTTCAATCTGAAAAAATTTTTTCTAGTCATAATATACGGGATAGGGTCAAAAATCCTCAAGGACAAAATGATCTCGACTTTGTACATTGTTATCCCCCGCCTTTAAGCGGGGAGTCTTTGATGCATAATCTTAATTTTCAGAAAGGCGAATTCTAAGCTGATCCTGAGAAGTGAAATTACACCTGCAAGGGCTCCCTGTCCTGAATTCGAGGCACAAAAATGTACAAAGTCGAGATGAGCCCTTGCCAAGAAACAGCGCAATCGCGTATAACATTGGCAAGCATTAATTTTTTTTAATCTTCAGGTTTGACATGAAATGCAGAGCCTCTATTAAAGCCGACCCATCGAAAGGGGACAAAATTGTCCGCCGACAGGGACGTGTCTATGTGATTAACAAAACCGATCCTAACCGCAAGCAGAGACAAAAAGGTCCTGCTCGTAAAAAGTAGCGAGAGAACATGGCAACAAAATCCTCTATTGCAAAGCAGAAACGACGCGAGCGCCTCGTTAAATTGAAATGGGAAAAACGTCAAGAATTGAAGGCGATTGTCCTTGATCAAAACAAAAGCGAAGAAGAGCGCTCAGATGCTAAGATGAAGCTCAATAAGCTTCCACGCAACTCCTCTCCAGTTCGTTTAAGAAGCCGCTGCCAGCTCACAGGGCGTGCACGCGGGGTATTGCGTAAGTTTAAGCTTTCCCGTCTCTGCTTCCGCGAGATGGCGAATAGTGGGATGATTCCCGGCGTTGTGAAGGCAAGCTGGTAATTTCAGACGATTCTTCATACCACAGAGACGGCGCAAGTTGTCTCCGTGGTCAAAAGCAGAGAATATATAACAGGATTTTAGGATGATCGGGATAAGATAAAATTTTGTTTTTATCCTGTCCTTCCTAAAATCCTGTTATTTTTTTGCTTTGTATTCGATTTTCTGTGGTCTTAGCTTAAAGGCTTAAGAACCTGCTCAAAATGTTCCCAATTTGTCAGATTTTCGTTCCAGACAAAAGTTTTTCCACTCACTTTACCCTGTTCCCAAGCGTGACTGAGTGCAGTCAAGCTCATTGGACCCAACTGCTGATGGGCCTGGTCTAGATAGTACCAGAGTTTTTCCGAATGGGAGGGATGGATCGTTTCGAGAAGAGTTTTTTGAAAATAAGGCTGTGGAGCGGGTGTGGGTTGTTCTGGCGCTTTAACGGGTGTTGATACTTTTTTTGAAGGTAGCAAGAAGAGAATGATCAACCCTAAGATACCAAACAAAAAGCCCAAGACAAACCAGGCTCTGGGATTGCGTCCCCGTTGTTTGGCGTAATGCGAGGCCATGACTCCCACAGCGATACAGATCAGAAAAAGAAAGAGATTTTGCATGTTTGTCCTCGTGGTATGATTTAATCATAGGGAAAAACGGGGTTCATTGCAAGAGGGTCACAGAAATTGAAAGTGCGGGAAAATGGAGGTTCATTTAAGATGAGAAGATGTCAGGAGAAACCAATATGAACAATCCTCTAAAACAGATCGACACGAAAGAACTGGAATTACCCGATACACTACTGATTCGCGATATTGAAAACCGTGTATTTCAATCGATTTGCTTGCAGTGTTTGGCACAGATTGAAGGGATTGAAACTTTAGAAGGCAATCTTATCGATAGCCTGCTCGGAAGAGATCTTCTCGATAATGTCAAAGGGATCCATGTGGAACAAGATCAGAGGCAGCATTCTGTTAACGTCAAGGTGGAAATTAACATCGCCTACGGCGTCTGCATTCCCGAAAAGGCAGAAGAGATCCAAAGTCGTCTTGTTGAAGATATTAGCAAGATCACTGGATTACATGTGGGCTGCGTGCATGTGGTTTTTAAAAACCTGATCTCTCCACAGATCGCGTCAGATTCTGTCGAATCGATGAGCGAAATGCTCGATCGCCATATTAAGCATGCTCCTTCTCCTGTAGAGAGATACGACGAAGAATTTTAAGCGTGGAACAAGTGCTCTTATGCGTACTGGAAACTTATTATTTTCAGCGGTTCAACTCATCTTCGTCGTGGCCCTTTTTCTATTAGGGGGGTTGTTTCTAGGGCTATCTCATGTTCCTCAATTCCGCGATCGGATCGCTCAGTTTTTCTTAAGCGATTCAGAGAGTCTAATGTCGATTGGGTATGCGATTTTAGGGGTTGCAACTCTTTTGTTCTCTGGTTTTTATGCCATGCATCGCGGGTCTTATTTTCAGGTGGAAATGGGATCAAGCCGTCTTGACGTGGACCCCTCAGTCATTCAAAATTATGTTCAAAGCTATTGGAATGATATCTTTCCCGAGCAGCAATTAGAGACACAAATCCTTTTGCGCCGCAATAAAAAGATCGAAATTCTGGCGGAGATGCCGCCTATGGCAGACGAAGAATTAACAGAGCTTTTGACTCAGATTGAGACAGAACTCAGCTGTCTTTTAGAGCATATTTTAGGGTATCGTTCTGATTTTTTGATTACGGTAACGAGCACTTGTAAAAAGCCTGTTCCACGTGTTTTAAAAACTTCTTTATACGCGCGATAAAATACTAAATCTCTTATATAGTTTTCGAGTTTTGTTCTTAACCTTCTCATTTTAAATCGCTTGTTTATAAATTAAATTAATTGATATATTAATTTTATTTTATTTTTTGTTGAATTAAATTATGTTTGTTAATTATAATAGTTTGTAAAAATATGGGGTTTTATATATGGCTTCGTCCTCGACACTTGCCTTACACAAGTATGATGAAATCAATCGCGTGTTGGTAGAGAAATACCAGCCAGTTAAAAAGTCTGCGATTAAATTGTCTGCTCTGTTCAACGAGGCGTCTTCTGAAGACACTGTTTTTTCTCAAGATTCTTATGAAAAAGTTCACAAAACCTATTCCAAATTTCGCGCTGCTTATCATGAATTAACAGCATTTTTGCGAGTAGAGTGCATCAATTCGCTAACTCGAGAAGGTGCAGTAGATCCTATTTTTGATGGCGCGATCCGAAAGCTCATGCAACTGAAAAACTTGCGTCAAGACATGAGAGATAAGATGAAGCCCTTCTTAACTGGGCCTCAAACATTTTCAATTTTGAGCCCCGATGAAGTGCTTCAACAGTTTAAGTCGTGTCAAGCTCTTTACGAGAAGTTTAAGGAACGATACAAAGGCCAAAGCGAGGGTGGAGACTATGTCGAGTATCAACGGGTTTATTTTGCGCTTAAAGCAAAGTTAATAGGCTTAAATAAAGTTTTGCCTCCAGAAGATCCTCGTCATCTAGTAATTGACAAACTTCTTTGCAACATTGTTGAGCTGCATCGCTGCCTGCCTTCTCTTGAACAACGCGCACTGCCTCCCATGACTCTTAAGATTAAGCCAGAAACCCTTGTACAGGTTCAAGCTGACTTGCCTGCAATTTTTGCGCGTAAAAAGAATAAAGAGACTAAAAAATGGGAAGGTCCGTGTCTTCCAGGTTATACCTATTATAATAGCCAGAGCTCACATCGGGTTTTCAGTTTAGATTCTGAGCCAAATATCATTTTCAAAATTCAAGCTGAAGGAAATGAAGACTCGATGCGACAGCGCATTAAAAATGTACGCATCGGACGGCTTGTGTGCAAAAAAAAGAAGTTTAAATCTCTAAAAGTTCCCAAAGCCGAATTGCATATGATGACATTTGAAGGAAGGTCAATTCAGGTTATGGCGGAACAGAAATTGGATCTTCATCCGTTTCAGGTCTCAAAGACGGCTTATAAGTACGCCGCCGCTACTCTCCCAACGCTGATTGAAGAACTCACTCGTTTCATTTGCTTAACACTTTATAGCGATGTTGCAGTGCGCAATATCCCTCTCTATCAAGGAAGAACTGCTCTTAGGGCTGCCCTTATCGATCTTGAAGAATTTGGTGGAAGTCGTTTGGGCATTTATGGAGGTGTTTATGGGCCGCGCCGATTTAAGCGAAAAGGGTTAGTTGAAATCGTTGGCGGAGATACCCAAATAGCTTCTATCAAAGCGTTGGCAATGAATTACGGCGTTAAAGATCCCAAGGAAGCGGTTCCCACTCCTGCATCAGCAACGTGAAAAGTTAACGCTGTCACTTGGATAGATAGCCTCTGGTGCCCAATCCCAACTTCTGAAGTTGTTTAGATATGCGATTTCGTTTGACCTAATCTTTAAAAGATCTTTATATTCCTATCTCTGAATTGTTTACTTGACGGAGAGGGGGCTATGGTTCATTTTAACGTGGTTAGAGCTGTAAGCGACATCTCTGTGCAAGCTCCAGAAGCTGACGGATGGAAGGACGCTGCTAAATTCAACTGTAAAGGCAGAGTTGTCAGCGATGTAGATTCGAAAACCTATCGAATTATTGCCAAAAAAGAGCGGACGCTTTCATGGATGGAATATTTCGGCAGGCTATGTCGCGGTTTTTTTTGGATCAGTTGCACGCTCGGATGTGCTCTTTCAGATAAATCGGTTCGGCAATTATTCACTAAAGGCAAAACCTCTCTTCGATTCGCCGTAGTGAACGTTCCGCCGAGTTTGCCTGCTCCAAAGCCAAAAGTTAAGAAGTCTAAAAAAAGTCATTCTCATTCTTCAAAGTCTTACAAAAGCAAAAAATCTAAAAAGTCTTCCAAGGGGAAACGCCCCCCTTCTTCAGTTCCAAGTTTCACACAGCCTCCACTTCCTTCTCCCATAAAATTACCGCCCCCTGCAAAGTTGAACTTGCCTCCGCAGCCAGTTCCCATAAAATTACCGCCACCGCATGTTGCTTTGCCACCGCCCCCTGCAAAGTTGAACTTGCCTCCGCCAACAGCTCCCATAAAATTACCGCCCGCTGTTCCAACGTCTCCCAATCGAGACTGGAAAAAATTGGATATGTTTTCATATGAGCTTAAAGAGGCCCAGAAGGAGCTCAAGTCAGGAGTCGTCATAACACCAGGAATGTGTCAGAAAATTACCGTTTCGTTACCAAGAATTTTAACAAAAACGGCAGGCGATGGGGTTATTTTTTATGAAAGCCGGCCGGAATATCGCGTTTTTTCATTGGCTGAGGCTCCCGATCTTGTCTTTAAAATGCGTCTAGAGGGAGCTGTGCAAGTGGATTCGATGAAACAGCGGTTTGAGAAGATGGCTTATGCAAAAGCTGTTACTATGAGGTTCTTCCAACGGTTGCTTGTGATTCCTTCTGCTCGGTTATTTAAAATCGATGTTCAGGGAAAAACGTATGAGATGCTAGCAGAGGAAAAACTCAATTTTGATTCCCATATCAGCAAGCAGGAAGAGTATTATGAAAAGATGGGACAGCGTTTGCTTCCAGCGGTTTCTCAATTAGCTAATTTTATCTCTCAGACGGGCTATTGTGGAACACCTGCAAATGATAACCCTATTATAGACGATCCTAATCTGGTGGTTAAAATTGGATTTTTCAATTTTGACTTTGAAAAAAGACCTGAGGCGGGCATTCGCTCTCTTTTAAGAACGGTTAGCGTTAAAAATGCAGCGGCTATTGTCAATTCTTCAGCCGCACTCTTTAGCGTGAAACAAGATCCCTTAAGCAAAATCATGGAAGAGCGGAAAAAGGAATATGAAGAGCACCGGCGCTTAGATCGATTTCATTCCCAAAGAAAAATCCGCAAAGCGGATGAACTCCTTCAAATCGATCCCAAGCATTTAGATTTTTCTGCGCATCCTCTTGATCCTCAAAGACAACTTCCAGCTAAAACCGTCGGTATATTGCATCGATTTTCTCTTTATGTGATCAATCATGTCAACCAACAGATCGTGAAAAGTAGTCCTGAAGGAAGCAGACGATGGAGAAGAAAGGTTGTCATCGATCTGTCTGCCAAGCCATTTGATGACGCGAGTACTTCTCTTGTCGATCCTACTTTGGTTGCTAAGCTGCTTTCACCGGAGGCTCGTTTTAACGCGACTTATTTGGGCTATGTTGTGAAGAAGTTAGTGGATCTCGGGCTGCTGTTTAAATCTGAAATGCCGAGCGGTAATCAATTGAACCTGCAAGCTTAAAGCCGCTGTGGATTGGGATTGATTTAATTATTTACTGCCGTTATCTTTTTTCCTCTAAATACTTTATTTGATGCAAGGAGCTTATGGTTCGCTTTAACGTGGTCAACAGTCTCAGTGATGTCTCTTTACATGCGCCCGAAGCAGATGGTTGGAAAAATGCGAGCAAAAGCAACTGCCAGGGAAGGATTGTTCTTGCGGATGGAAGTAGAGCTCCTCTGAATTCTGTCTTGCCTGCCTATAGAATTATCGCTAAGAAAGAGCGGCTGTATTCCTGGACGGAATATTTCAGCAGGCTATGCAGCGGCTTTTTTTGGGTTGGCTGTACGCTGGGATGTGCGCTTACAAACAAAGAGACAAGGCAATTATTCACAAAAACCAAAACCTTGCAGCGTTTTGCAGTGATTCATCCTCCAAAGAGTGCAGCTCCTCCAAAAAACAGCCCGAAGACTTCCAAAAAAAGTCGTTCATTCTCGTCTAGCAAATCGAAAGCCTTTCTGAAATCTACAAAGAAAAAACGCAAGGAATGGGAAGCTCAGCGCAAGAAAGCTCAAGCACTTCTCAAGGCGACAGCTCTTCCTAAAGCTTGGAAGGAAGAGAGTTTAAGTCCCGCTGAACGAAATAAGGCTGAATATCAACTCACTCAGGGGATTCAAATCACCGACGCGATGGTTCGAAAAATAATGAATTGCCACCCAAGAATTATGGCGAAAAAAAAAGGTCAGGGGATAACTTTTTATAACAGCCAAGATCAACATAGTGTCTTTTCTTTGGATGTGGCGCCTGATCTCATTTTCAAGATGCAACGGGATCATGTTGCTCAGGCTGTTGGAAGGGATAACTCGATGAAAGCGCGCTACAATCAGATGGTGTATGCAAAAGGGATCTGCCTAAAGCACGGATTGAACCATCTTGTGGTTCCGCAAGCTGCCCTGATTAGAGTGCCGATTTATGGAAAAGAATATGAACTTCTTATAGAGCAGAAGCTAGACTTCGATCCTCATCTTAGTCAGCAAGAAGAACATTTTAAAGGGCTTGGAGAGCGACTGCGACCTGCTGTGGAGGACTTGACTCAGTTTATTTGCTTAACGGGATATAACGACCTTGAACCGAGAAATAATCCTGTGTTGGATGTAGCCGAAGCTGAGCCTAAAATTGGTTTGATCGATATCGAATTTATGAAAGATCCTCGAAGCGGCCTCTATGGAGGTCAGGGCCAAGGTCTTGTCAATATCGTAGGTCTCCAGCAAATAGAGAGGATTCAAGCGGTTGCAACGGCTCACAAGTTGAATTCTGAAGAGCCCTATCAAAGGGCGATCGCATCGCGCACTCAACAGAATGAAGAGGATAAACGCTTAGCGGCATTTTATACCCAAAGAAACATCCATGGAGATGAACAGCTTGTCGCAAATCCAGCCCAGCTAGATTTTTCTCAGCATCCGCTCAATCCACAAAAACAACTGCCTGCTGATGTCGCTGCGCGCGTGCAGAAATTGGCTAAAAAGGTGATTAAAAAGATCAACAAGGAGATTTCCAAAAAATCTCCTGGAGAAACAGTTGCAGGGCGGCGTTGTGTAATGATCGACACTCACAGTGATAAATTTAGTGCGCTCTCTACAACCCTTGTTGATAAAGCGGTAGAACAAGCGCATCAGGCTCGCCTTATTACTGACGAGCAGTATTACCGCGCTACATTCTTAGGATATGCCGTTCAGAAGCTTGTGGATCTTGGACTGGTATTCAAAGTGAAGAAGCATAATGCAGGTGGGTATTTGCTTCAGGTTTGATAGCGGC
>JAGVMG010000066.1 GCA_020053915.1 Parachlamydiales bacterium
AACATGCTTCTGCTTTTGTCCCATGGCAATCTCCTTTGAAATGGAACCATGTTAAGCGAAAGCATGTTATATGCAAAAACTTTTTTAACTATGTACTAGACTCATCCCAAAGAGCGTTACTCACGCTCCCTGAGTTCTCTTTTATTGTAGTCTGAATTAAAAAAATAATTATATTAAAAACGCATATTTTATTATTTTGATTATAAACCTTTTTTTATAATTTTAATAAATTAATTGAATGTAAATTTGGTTTTTATTGCTTGTTATTTTAAAAAGACGATTTGTTTTTAATTATTAATTAATATATAATGCTTATTAATTAATAATTAAAAACATAAGGTTTATTATGGCTTCTTCAAGATATGGCTCTGAGTCATTTTTTGATCCTAATGCGTGCGGTGCCTGGGAGAGGACTTATTGGGAAAAAGGTCCTGATGCTGCGCTGGCCTATTGTGAGAAAAAAGCGAAAAAATTAGAAGCTCTTACTGAAATTTTGAGAAGGGTTGCCGATTTGTTCCCTTGGAGAAGTAATGCAGATCAGGAGATATCTGTTGAGCTTGGGTGTTATAATGCCACTTTGCAACTTTACCGGAATGATCTTCTCTTTTTGGATCCACGCAGTCATTTACTGGGTGTTTCCCATTCTGGAAGGGGAGAGCCTGGAAGAACCCCTTTTAACTATCCAGATTTTCGGAAACGTTTTTATTTCGAAGACGAATTGTTAGCCCATATTTCCGATAAGATGGCTCGTCATGAGAGAGCTTATCAGGTGTTGGGCAAGTGCCTTTCACTACCCCAATTTTCAGTGCTTAGATTGTTCAAGAGTGCTCATGCGGGGGCTTTTAGCGTTATGGATCGCGTTTCTTTAAGCCAATGGTATTTTTTTCACTTAAAGGCTTTAGCAAAATGGAGCGACCGATTTCAAGCATTAAAGGATGACCCTGATCTCGCCATTGGCTGGTTACTTCCTATTGGATTGAAGACAAACTTAAAGATGATGAAATTAGATCGTGTTCACAAAGATCAGATTCTAGGTCAAGGGGCAGTGGCAATTGTCCTAGAAAATGGTGTGGATGAAACGCATTCGAGATTTTTCGGTTCCGTTGAAAATCACACAACAAAAGTGAGTTCATCTGCCGAGATTGCGCATGGGACTTTTGTGTCTGGTCTTATTTCAGAAGCAGCGCCTGAAGCAAAAATTAAGGTCTATTCCGATGGACGTCATTTAACGGAGGAACCTGAGAGCATTATTAATTTTTCAGGCTGGTTCACGGATTGCCTTTCTGGTCTGAGTACTCAGCCCAATGCTCTGCGCCAACACGTCAAGTATTTTCATGGGGAACAGAGTCCGCGTTACAGGGAATTGGAGCTGGCACTTAGTCTACCTGCATCTGTGAAACAAAAAATGTTAAGGACATTGGCTCAAAAGGAACACATTGAGGTTTCTAGCAATTTGCTAGGGGACTTGAAGGATTCGTTATTGATTCAGGCGATTGGAAATCGAGGCGTATTATTGGATCAAAATGATCTGGTTGCGCAGGGACACTATTGGGTCTCTAGTTCACCAGAACGGATGAGAGCCTCCATTTTTGTTGTCAGTCTGAATTCTAATGGTCTTTTTCCTGATTCATTCTCTTGTTTACCTGGAGCAAAATATGCAGCGAGCACAATTTGTGCGATTGGATCGGATGCCTATTCGACACTGCCAGGAGACAAATTTGGCTACGATTCGGGAACTTCCTTTGCAGCTCCCTTTGTAACGTCTGTTGCTTCGTTGATTCGAGGAAAGCATCCGCACTTATCTTTGAAAAAAATTCGCCATTGTATTTTACAAAGCGCGACCTCGATTATTTTAGGTGAGTCGGGCAGGCCTCATTTCGTTGAAGATCCTCTTCAGTTGCTTAACTATTCTCTAGAGCGCATTGAGAGATCGAGGGAAATTTATGGAGTGGGATTGTTGAATGCAGAGCGCGCGCTGAAGCTTGCCGATACAATAGTGCTCAATAAATCGGCTAGCCGGTCTTGGAAAAACTTGAGCAAAAAGCAGAGAAGGCCGTAGTTAGTCGAATAACGCATCGACATACGTTTTGGGATCGAAGGGCTCGAAGTCATCTGCTCCTTCTCCAGTGCCGATCCAGCGCACAGGGATGCCGATCTGTTTGTAGATCGAAAGAACGATCCCGCCTTTTGCAGAGCCGTCTAGCTTTGCCAAGATAAGGCCGGTAAGCGGTGTGAACTGATGGAAGACCTGAGCTTGGTCGATCGCATTCTGGCCTGTGGTTGCATCGAGGACGAGAAATGTCTCATGCGGCGCATCGGGAACCACTTTCTTACAAACTCTACGCACTTTTTCTAATTCTTGCATCAGATCTGTTTTATTCTGCAGCCGTCCAGCTGTGTCGATCAAGACCACATCGGCCTTGCGGTTTTTTGCGGCTGTGAGCGCATCGAAGGCGACAGCGGAAGGATCGCTGCCGGGCTTGGCTTTGACAATCTCGATGTTGAGTCTTTCCGCCCAGGTGGTGAGTTGTTCGATTGCGGCTGCGCGGAAGGTGTCGCCGGCGGCGAGGATCACTTTTTTCCCTTCAGATTGGAATGTCTTTGCTAGTTTTGCAATGGAAGTGGTCTTGCCGCTGCCATTGACGCCAACGATGAGGATAACAAGAGGATCTCCTAACGCGGGAACAAGCGGAGTTGTTTTAGGAGGAGAGCTTAATAACTCAAGCGCATGGGCTTGGATGATCTCTAATATTTTTCCAATGTCGTTTGTCGGTTGCGTGCGGAGCTTATTTTTTAGATGTTCGACAAAGTCTTGAGCACAGGTGGAGCCTAAATCAGATTCAAAGAGGATTTGCTCCAGTTCATCAAAGGTGGAATCGTCCCAAGGCTTGCCAAACAGCGCTTTGATCCGCACTGAGAGAAGGGATCTTGTTTTTGCAAGCGCCCCTTTGACTTTTTGGAAGCTGGTTTTGAAAAATTGAAACATCTTTTCAAAAATTCTTGTTTATCTTGATGGAAAACCCATTCTATCAGATAAGAGAATTTGAATCATTCCCAAATTGAGGTGGGTCAATTATGAACACACACGAATTTCAAGCGAAAGAAATCCTGAAACGGTATGGAATTCCTATTCCGGAATTCGGGGTTGCCCACAAGATTCGGGAGGTCGATGCGCTGATTAAACATCTGCAATTGAAAGAGGCTGTCGTCAAAATTCAGGTGCATGCAGGAGGGCGCGGCAAAGCGGGTGGGGTCAAATTTGCGAAAACCCCCGAAGAGATTGTTTCTGTGGCAGAGAAGTTGATTGGGATGAAGATGGTGAACAACCAGACTGGCCCAGAAGGGGTCGTTGCCCATCAGGTGTTGATCTCCAAGCCTCTTGATATCAAAAAAGAATACTACCTCGGTGCGGTGATCGATCGGGATCACGGAGTGCCGATTCTCATTGCTTCTCCCGAAGGTGGTATGGAAATCGAAGAAGTGGCAGAAAAACACCCTGAAAAAATCTTGAAATTGCCCATTGAGCTCGACGGATCATTGCGCGGGTTTAGACAGGTGCGTTTGTGTAGCTTCATGGGATGGAAAGGGGAGATGGCCAAAGAGGGAGCGAAAATCGCGCGCGGCGTTGCCAAAGCGTTTATCGATACAGATGCAGCGCTTCTCGAGATCAATCCGTTGGTGGAAACGCCCGATGGAAAACTCTTTGCTCTTGATGCAAAGCTGTCGGTCGATGATAACGCGCTCTACCGTCAGCCGGAAATTGCATCTTTCTTTGATCCAACGCAAGTGTCTAAAAATGAAGTAGCTGCAAAAGAATTTGACCTTGCTTACATCGCTTTAGATGGCAATATTGGCTGCATGGTCAATGGAGCTGGTCTTGCGATGGCGACGATGGACATCATTCAGTATTATGGTGGCAAACCGGCAAACTTCCTCGATGTGGGCGGCGGTGCTTCTAAAGAAAAAGTAGCGGCTGGATTTAAGATCATTTTAAGCGATCCCCAAGTGAAAGCGATTCTCGTCAATATTTTCGGCGGAATTATGAATTGCGCGGTGCTCGCAGAAGGGATTATCTATGCGGCCTCAGAAATGGGGATTAAAGTGCCTCTTGTCGTGCGCATGGAAGGCACGAACGTAGAAGAAGGAAAGAAACTGCTTGAGCATTCTAAACTATCGATTGTCACAGCGGATGGTCTTGCAGAAGCGGCAGAAAAAGTGGTTGCAGTCTTGAAAAAATAAGGAGCGATAATGGCGATTCTCATTAATAAAAAGACACGGGTAATCACCCAGGGAATTTCAGGCAAAGCCGGAAAATTCCACACAGAACAAGGACTGCTCTACGGCTCTCAATTTGTCGGCGGTGTTACACCGGGCAAAGGAGGGCAGGAAATTTTGGGTCTGCCTGTTTTTGAAACGGTCTATGATGCGAAAAAAGCGACCCAGTGTGATGCAACGGTCATTTTTGTTCCTGCACCCTACGCTGCGGATGCGATCTTAGAAGCAGAAGATGCGGCCATTCCTCTCATCGTGTGTATCACAGAAGGAATTCCAGTGCGCGATATGCTCGAAGTGAGCCGCGTGATGCGCCAAAGTAAGCGCAGCCGCCTTGTTGGACCAAACTGCCCTGGGGTAATTACACCTGGCGAGTGCAAAATCGGGATCATGCCCGGCTATATTCACAAACGAGGCAAGGTGGGTATCGTCTCACGTTCCGGAACACTCACCTATGAAGCTGTATGGCAGACCACGCAATTGGGACTTGGACAGACCACCTGCGTCGGGATTGGCGGAGATCCTTTAAATGGAACCAACTTCATCGATGTGCTCAAACTCTTTCAAAGCGATTTAGAAACCGAGGCGATTTTGCTCATGGGAGAAATCGGAGGCAATGCCGAAGAGGAAGCTGCAGAGTGGATCAAAACGCATTGCACTAAGCCCGTGGCCGGCTTTATCGCAGGGGCAACGGCTCCTCCAGGACGCAGAATGGGACATGCCGGAGCGATTATTTCTGGCGGAAAAGGGACTGCGAAAGATAAAATGGAAGCTCTACGCAATGCCGGAGTTTTTGTCGCTGAATCCCCTGCAGAAATGGGATCGACAATGATGAAGGCGATTAAAGAATATAAGACGACATAATGCTTCATTTTTCTGGCAGGATACCTCTTACGATCTATCCCGCCTTCTGGATCTTTTCTGGACTCATTGGATTTTGGATCAGCGAAAGCCTTTTCGGCACCTTGCTGTGGATGGGGATCATTTTCGTTTCCGTCTTATTCCATGAATACGGACATGCTCTTACTGCATCGCTCTTTGGCCAGCACCCGAGGATCGAGCTTGTCGCCATGGGTGGGCTGACTTATCACGATGGAAAAAAACTTGCCTTTTGGAAGCAATTTTTGATCGTGTTCAATGGACCGCTTTTCGGCTTTCTTTTGTTTGTGGCAGCGAGCTTTCTTCTTAAAATTCCCTCGTGGTCGCAAGGATTGAGCGGGGTGATCTTGATGAACTTTCGCAATGTCAATCTCTTTTGGACGATTGTCAATTTACTGCCTGTCTTGCCCTTAGATGGAGGACAGCTTCTTCGCATCATCCTAGAGGGATTTTTCGGTGTGCGCGGGTTTAGATATGCCTTGATTGGCAGCATGGCGATCGGGGTGGTTGCCAGCCTCTTTTTTTTCGTGGCCCAAGCACTGCTTCCTGGAGCTCTCTTTTTTCTTCTCGCCTTTCAAAGTTTTGATGCTTTTCGCAAATCGCGCCATTTTTCAGAAAAAGACCGAGATGAATCGCTGCGCGCTAAGCTCGCACAGGCAGAACTTTGGATCCAAGAAGGACGTAATGAAGAAGCTCTCGAGCTTCTCGCTAAAATCCGCTCCGATGCCAAAGAGGGGATGCTCTACACCGCTGCGACCCAGTACACGGCCTTGTTGATGTACGATCAAGGACGCTCCGAACAGACTTACAAATTGCTCCTTTCGATCCGTGAAGAACTTTCTCCAGATGCTCTTTGCTTGCTGCATAAAACAGCGTTCGAGAACAAGAACTACCCGCTCGTAGCAGAACTTGGCGGAAGATGTTTTCAGATCTGGCCCACCGCAGAAACTGCTTTGCGCAATGCCTATGCCCACGCTGCATTAGCGCAAGTTGTCCCCACTGTCGGCTGGCTCCAAACCGCCATCCAAGAAGGGATCCGCAACCTCGATGAGGTGCTTCGTGATCCGAGCTTTGATCCCGTGCGCAAAGATCCCGCCTTCCAGCAATTAGTAGTCCTTAACAAAAGTTTTTAATGTTTCGGCTGTGTCAAAGCCCAAACATCAAAAACTATTGTTAAGAACTACTGGTCACTTCGCTTCAGAAGTAAGTCTTCCAATGGTGAGTACTTTTTTTATTTAACAAAATCTTATCCCGGCGCTATATACTGAAACAACTTTAAGAATCGGAAATCATATTTGAGAGGCGCGTCGTATGGGATCGAAATTTTTCTCTTCGTTGACGGTGTTTTCTTTTTTTTTCAACAGCATGCTGTGTGCTGAAGAGGTGACTGAGCGTGTGACACGTTCCACTGAAACCGTATCTTCTCAATCTGAACAAGCAGCAACTGCACCCCGCGAACGGAAAAAGCCAAAAGCTCATTTTGTCGGCAGTAAGCGTCCTCCGCAGAACGAACCCGTTGTGGCAGAAGCTCCTGCTGAGCAGCAGAATAAAAAACCCACATCGCGTATCAAAAACGAATGGGTGACCAGTAAAACCTATCCGAAATCTGATAAGAAAATTGCCAAAGCGCCTGCAGCCGCAATTCACAAAACAGCAGTACAGCTCGGCTCCCCTCCTAATATTTTTGGGCAATCAGACTCTTCTTCTTTTGATCAGAAAGAGAGGATCAAAGAGCTGGAGAAGAAAATGGGTGTGATGCAAGCAAAGCTCGATCATTTGGAAAATCCAGAAGATCGAGAATATCCTCAAACGGGCGTCTATGCGCGTAAAGGAACGGTTTATTTTACCGGAGAATGGCTCTTTTGGCAAACCCGCGCGGGTGGCTTGGAATTTGCTGTCGAGCGTTCTAATTCATCTCCTGGCGTATTCACTGATGCTGTTTCTAAAAAAGTCGAGTTCGAATGGCAATCGGGGTTCCGCGCGGGATTTGGCGTCCACTTGCCGCACGATGGATGGGATATCTATGTTAACTACACCAACTTCCATCCTACTGCCTCTCGCCATGCAAATGGTTCTGTTTTTCCGCTGCTCGCCTATCAGGGGCAATACCTCTTGAATAATGTCGATTCTGCGCATGCGCACTGGAACATTAATTTTCAATCTGCGGATGTTGAGATCGGAAGAGCCTATTTTCTCGCTAAAACACTCGCTTTAAGGCCTTATTTCGGTTGTAAAGGGGCGTGGATCGACCAGCATACGCATGTAACCTATGCGGGGGGAGACATCCCAGCAGGTCAGGAGTTCAAAATCCATACCCATAACGATTTTAAAGGCGCAGGCTTGCGTTTTGGACTTAATTCCAATTGGGAGTGGGGCTGGGGCTTAAGTTTCATAAGCAACCTCTCTGGAGCGCTTCTCGTGGGACATTTTAATCTCGACCAAGATCAAACTTTGCCGACCGGTGTAAAATCAATCGATCTCGATAGCGATTTTAACCTCTTAAGCCCTACAGCACAGCTCTCTTTGGGCATTGCATGGGACCGCAACTTCTGTAGAGATAAGTGCCACTTTGGCTTAAGCCTTAGCTTTGAGAGCCAATACTGGTGGCGTCAAAATCAAGGAGAGCGCTTCACCGATTCTCTGCAGCCTATCTACGTCCGCCCCGACGAGGACCTCGCATTTTACGGCTTGAGCTTGATGGCGCGGCTTGACTTTTAGGAGGAGGTGTCATTAGCTTGGAGATCCCTTCGATGGAAAGGCGATTGCAAAAGGGGATGTGGCCTAAGTCTGTTTTTGTAACTTCTCTAATTGTTTTTTGAAAAGTCGTTTTCTCGACTGTGATGTCATGAAATGACGTGTGTTCTGTCGTCTTGCTTGATAGCGTTAATCTTAATTGATCTACTTTCCGAAAGTGATCGACGAGTTCTTTTGATAAAATCAAAGAGGAGTCGATCGGAGTTTCATTAAATGCATCGATGAGTAAATCCGTAATCTGATCGCCTGTCTGCCCATCTGGTGAGGTGCCAAAACCAATATATTGTTTTTCTGCTGAATCTGTTGGACTGATGCAAATCACATTTAACCCTCCAAATTCACCTAGTAGATGCTTGTTTTCATAGAGAGGTATATTGGGGAAATTCACCTGATCTCCAGGTTCAAGACCTGGGGAGTTGGGATCGAGCGGTCTCTGGATCACAAGTCCTAGATAATGTAGAGGAGTTTGAGTCCAATCGATATGGATTTGCAAGGGATGCTTTCCTGTTCCAGAGAAGATCTCGTTAAAGCGGATGGAGCCAAAAATTTCGTGAATTGTTTCATACAGTGCAATCTCGATCGCGCCTTGACAGTCGATGAATGAAAATCGCCCTGTCTTAATCGACTGGAGCCCCTCTGTTGGCAAGATCTCTTTTTGGATTTGATAAGACCAAAACTCGATTCCTGTGACATTCGTTGGGTCGGAAAGTTGAACAAATCCTCGGGGAGGAAAACCATCGTGCAAAGCGTTCTTTTTAATCAAGAATTCCAAGCGCTCGAGTTGCCCGTGTTTTTTGCATGCTAAAGCGTAGTCATTTGCGTACCACGGACCTATAGCGAGATCCTTTAATTCTTTGGCTTGTCTGCGTTCCTGGTATTCGGCGACAAATTCTGTGAACTTTTTTACGAACAGCGTCTGAACGGCAGACGGCGTGATCTCTTCAGGTTTCCAGCCTGCAGCAATGGGGAGTACGACGGATGTTGAAGATGCTGAACTTGATGTCGCTGCCATAATGCCCTTTTTATTTTTTGGAGTTATAATGCCTATCTACGTCCGCCTCGGCGAGAACCTCGCGTTTTACGGCCTGAGCTTGATGAGGTCACTGGAACCTGGAGTTTTTCAGAGGCCTTAGCGCTTGTCTTTGTCATGAGCTTGCGGATTCGGTCGGCGTCGAGTCTTTTGACACAAGGATTGAAGCCTTGGTCGCCTCCTGTGGTTTGACGAATTGCATCTTGGAAGATTTCCTTGGACATCGGTTCCTCTGGAATGGATGGGAGGCCTGTGCTTGCTTCAAATATGCATCGAAATGTTTCAGCTTCGATTGCAAAGTGTTCCGTCAGTTCCTTAGATAATAGGTGGGAGGAGTCGATTGGTTTTTCATTAAAGTGAGCCATGAGCAAATCACTCATTTGATCCACTGTGACGCCCTCAACGCTGGTGCCAAACCCAACGAATTTTTTCTCCTGCAGCGCGATCTCTTTAGAGCTGATACACACTGTGTTTAAGCCGCCAAAGTCTCCCTGAGGATGCTTGTTTTGATAGAGAGGGACATTGGGGAAGTGCACCCAATCGCCGAGATCTAAGAGAGGCTCTTTAAGGTCTAGCATCGCTTCTTTCAGGATGCCTAGTTGGTAGAGGGGTTTTCCTTCAAGGCAATTGCGTCCGATTGCAAGAGGATGGCGCCCAGTTGCTGAAAAAACCTCATTAAAACGCACAGATCCAAAAATTTCGTGAATTGTCTCATACATTGCAATTTCGATCGCTCCGTTACATTCAATGAGAGAAAATTGTCCCGTTTGGATTGAGCGAAGTCCATCTACTGGCAAACAGTCCTTATTGAGTTGATAAGAGCAAAACTCTACACCTGTTAGCATTTTGGAATTGGGAACAAGAGAGAACCCTTTGGGAGCAAATCCGTGGTGGAAAGCGTTTCGCTTGACCAAGAAGTCCAAGCGCGAGGTTTGCTTGTGTTGTTGGCAGGCTAACGCATAGTCATTTTGATACCAAGGACCTGTAGAGAGATCCTTTAATTCCTTGGCTTGTTTGCGCTCATTATAGGAGGCGACAAACTCGGTGAGTTTTTTTACAAATAGTGTCTGAACAGCAGACGGCGTGACCTCATTAGGTTTCCAGCCTGGCATTACCGAAAGAGCCGCGGAAGGTGAAGATGTTAAACTTGATGTTGATGTAGCTGCCATAATTAATTACCTATTATTTTGTTTTTCGACATCCATTCTATGCGATTTGTTTTAATTTGTTCAATTTAAGATATATTTTTAATTTACTTATCGTGTTAAATTGTTGATGTTAAATGGCTTGTGATTTTAATAATATGTGATTTTGTTTTTTAACACATGAGCTTTTACCTGTTAAATTAATTAGTAATGTTCAATTAAATTAATTGTTTCTGTATAATGTCAGCCAATTATTTAATAATTAGTAAAGGTGAATACAATGGCTAGCGGTGTAGAAAATAAACTTACTATTCAAAATCCTGTAACCCACGGATATGGAGACTATCTCTTTTATCGTTTAGACGGGGATCGAATATATGGTGATCAAAAACCCTCTCCGCTTTCGCTGCCTGAATTTCAAAGATTGTTTGATAGCAAAATCTTGCCTCATGGCACCCTCCCTTCTTCTTCCAGTGCGTTAGAAAAAAATGATGCTTTGAAAAGAGATCTTCAGATGATCGATCCGAGCATTCACGCCACCTTTATCCCGCGTATTCTTTTAGAGCTGACTTTTTTGCATCGATGCATCGCAGAAGATGAGAGCTCTCGAAGTATTTGCCCGCGTGTCGATCCTGAGGTACATAGAATTCTAACAGCACCAGAAAGAGAACTTGATAAGGAAAGGGCTGATCAAATTAGAGAAAGTTTTCTCAAAGGAAAAGAGTGTTGGCATACGCTTTGTTTTAAAGATGAAGGGGATGAGAGCAGTCAAGAAGTGATTGAGCTCGCACACCGATTTAATGCTTTTTTAGTGGGCTCTCTTCAGCCCGATGGAAAAGCATTTTCCTTTGACAAGCTCAGAAAATTTGTGCGTAAGGAATGTGATTTCTACGCCACCTTGAACCGCAGAGAGTATTTTTATTATAGATATTGCCATTGGCAACCAGGTCCGAGCTGGAACTTTGCTCAAGATATTGAGGCTGGAAAATCCTATGGTAGAATCAACGTCACATCTCTTGGAATTTATAGCATTGGCCATCGAGAGATGATTGAAAGGAGTCTTGTGCTCGAATGCAGCACTCTTGCTCAAGTCTCTTCGCATATTCTCTATCGTGGGGCGTCATTGGAGAGGGACAAGGTGGGCTTTGAGTTTAGAAGTGGAGAAGGTAAAAAAAGCATTGGAAGTCGAAGCTTATCCTTTGGATCAGGCCTGTTTGCAGGAGGAATTTATGATGGGACAGCTGCGCCGTTTCATTATATGAGACAGCCTAAGAACGGAGCTTTTGCTATTGCGCTTCCTAGTGGAAGTTCTGAAGCATTTCATGTCCCTTCCTCTTACTTCTTAACACAGATCTCTAATCGGGGTGAATTCTTCCATCCTCGAACGCGTGTGCCGACATCGGCTGTAAGAGAAGAGAGTACCCTTCCTTCGTATTGTGTTCCAGGGGTTATACTTTGCAGTTACAACAGCCCAGAATATCCCGTTGTTGCAGAAAGGATAGAGAAATTGATCGACAGAGAGCGTTCAGAAGAAGCTCTTGTCGCTGATTTAACTAGTTCCTACGATAGCGCTATCCGATTAGACAGCCCTCTAAAGTTTCAGATAGAAGAAATCATCTAAAGCTTCATAATTCTCATTGTGGGGTGCTAAGCACCCCACAATGAGCTTGTTCACTTGCCTTTGCGGACAGAATTCAGAATAAAGTCTAAATAGCATCCAATGGAAATTTCCCACGAATCGAGGTTTTGAGATTCGTTGTGGCTATGTGCATTGGATTTCGGCGTTTGGTTCGCGGGAACGACCGCGGGAATTCCGATTTGCGCGATTGCCGCGAGTAGGGGGTTTGTCCCTCCGCAAGGCTGGAAGCGCGCTTTTTCAAAACCTTTGCTGAGCGATTTCAGATAGTCTTGGTTACATGGGTTCGAAATATCGGCTTTCCATGCCCAAGCCCCATCGGTGTGTTCTTTTGCAGCGATTTCGAGATGGCAAGCGCTTGCGATTTCGTTCAAGTGGCGCGCGACAACGGCTGCAATCTTATTAGGATCTTGGCCTGCTAAAATGCGGATGCTGACAGCGGCTGTGGCTGTGGTACCATCTGCTTGCATGTTGAGAATGCTGATGCTAGGCAATTCCACAATCCGCTCATCGATGGAGACGTTGGGATCGCCGCGCAGCTCGGTGCCGGGGAGCATTCCTTTGCCAAGGGCGTATTCCTCGAGCGTTTGCGAGGTTCTTCGCATAATCTCTCGCTCATCTTCAGCTAGGCCAGGGTAGCCATCCATGAACCCTTCGATTTTTTCTGGGTGTTTAAGCGAGTGAATTAATTTTGCAAGTCCAAGAGCTGAGCCATTGTTGGATGTGGTGCCGTAAAGCTCTTTGTGTGCGCTGCATGTCCATACGAATTTTTCCCCAATGTCTTGTATAGATAAATAAGCATGGATCCCTTCTAAGATATCATTGGTCTCGTCAAGGCTATCGACAGGGATCGCAATGGTGCACTCTGCGTGATCTTGGATCACATTTCCTCCATCCTGCTTTCCGGCGGTCATATCGATGACATGGACTTTTCCGACAGTTTTAGATTTTTCTAATTTCACAGTAAACTCGGCTAAAGCCTGCGTGCAATCGGGAAGTAATACGCCAATGCCGCTGTGTTGGGGTTTTTCAAGAGCTTGTGCACTGAGAGTGATGTGCAAATACCGTTGAGGATTGGGGAGGTGTTGTTCAAGTGCGGCAGCTGCTTCAACGCTGCTGGAGGCTTGCTGTGTTGCTAAAGGGTTGACGGTGAGGGTGACATCGGCGATCCCGCGCGAGGCGCTCGCAAGCACTTCTGCATCTTCTCCGTCCATGACAATCATGGCATCTGCTTTGAGAAAGTCTTTCTCTTGATCAAAGAGTTGCAAGAGATGCGGGGATCCCGATTCTTCTTCGCCTTCAAAGAGGATTTTAATGTTCGGCAGTTTTTCTCCTCTTTTTTGTGCCATGCGCAGCATAGCGAGGGTCGCCATGACGCCACCTTTATTATCTGCTGCGCCTCGGGCGTACACATCGCGGTCTTTTGTAGTCAAAGTGAAAGGATCGGTATCCCAGTGTTCGATTTCTACAGGCTGGACGTCGTAATGGTTATAAAGTAGATACGTTGGAGCGTCTGCATCAGAGACAAGCTCTGCAAGGACATAGGGGGCGGACCCTTCAATACAGACAAGTTTTGTGGTGAACCCCAGTTTTTTCAGGCGATCTTCTAAGTAACGCGCTGCCTTCATCATGTTGTCGAAGTTGAACGATTTAGGATCGCTGATGGTGGGAATCTCGACTAAGTTCTTGTGATGTTTATACAGCCAGTTTCTTTCGCTTAGGGTCATTGGATAGGGATTTGCTACAGATGTCGATGCCATTGTGTCCTCGCAGTTTTTGGTTGAAAAACGTTAAGACTTTATAAAGATGACTCTAACATTTGTAAACAAAAAAATCTGAAGTTCTAGAGAAAGCGGTTATGGCGCTGCGTACTCGACGCCGACGGTGATATGAAAATCATGCCCGTGGATTTTTGGGGGAAGGCCTGCGGTTAAGCGCAGGGATTCTAAAGCGGGAGCCTCAAGGCTGAAGAGATAGAATTGTTTCACTTTTTTGGTGTAAGGAGGGGGAGGTTGGTTGTCGGGAACAACACTGACAAAATGGGAGATATTGAAGGGGATTTGTGTTCCCAAGCTCGGAAATTGCGGGAAAGCTTTCCAATCCACTTCTCCTGGAAGGATGAGGGTGATGTGGGCTCCGATTTTCCCTGTGCCGAAATAGGGAGGGGCTTCGATGGCGTTGTTTTTAAGTAGCGGCAGGATGGCGGTGATGTAGTCATCGGAAACTTTGAGATAAACGAGGCCATCGTCCGTTTTTTGAAGGATACCGGTGTGGGGGAGCTTCTGTTCTGCGTACTGCATTACTTGTGGTGTATCGATGATGGCGGGTGTGCTGGCAATGAGAAAGATGGGGGCAGAGAAGAGAATCAGATAGCGCATAGGTTTTAAATCCGAATAGTTAAAAGTTCTTTCCACGCTGTTGTGAAGCGGGGGGAGACATTGCCGCGTTGCATCTGCCACGATTGTGAGATGCCCTCCGATGCAAAACGGATTGCTTTGCCCTGATAGCGGTGGTTAATGGTATCGCAGAGCTGCATCGCTTTTGTTTGTTTTACTGTGTCTTTTGTAGAAGAGGAAAAGAGGTCGGGCTGAGTGTTCCCTTCGGAAATGAGTCCGCCTAAAATAATTCCTACTTTTTTGTAAAGATAGCCTTTTCGGTAGATCTTGCGCAAGCCGTCTTTCGCAAGAGAGGTCACGGTGGGAGTGTAGGAAGTAGGTTCGGTGAGAGTGAGAGTGATGCTGTTGTGATAGGCGTCTGCAATGAATGCAGAGGTCATGAGGAAGACGGTGAGAAAGGAGGGAAGGAGGTGCTCAGCGCGCAAATCGCAGAGTGCTGTAGCGGCATATGTACTGAGCGCTTCGGCAAGATCGTTCCAGTCGGAGGTAGGTTTTCCGAAGGAGCGGGATCTGGTGATCGATAAGCGAGGGACGGGAAGCTCTTGCAGTGTCAAGCAGGGGATCGAGCGCAGCTCCCAAGCGGTGCGAAGCAAGGTAACCGAACCGTGTTGTTTGATCCAGAGATCTGGGGCATCTTTAAAGGCACCGGCATAGGTGATTCCTGCAGCGCTTAGCATCGAGCTCAAGCGAGAGCCGATTCCCCAAATCTCTTGGACAGGAAGGGTGCTTAGGATGGTGTCGATGTGCATCTTATCTTTAAAGGCGAAGATCCCTTGGGAGGACGGGGTGTTTTTTGCGATGTCATTGGCTACTTTCGCAAGTGTTTTGGTGGGGCCGATGCCGATCGAAACGGGAATTCCTGTCCACTGCAGCACGGTCTGTTGGATCTCTTGGGCAATTTTCAAAGGGTTTTCATTTTCAAGGAACAAGAAAGCCTCATCGATCGAATACTCTT
The DNA here is from genome assembly GCA_020053915.1 of Parachlamydiales bacterium. GTDB lineage: Bacteria > Chlamydiota > Chlamydiia > Chlamydiales > Rhabdochlamydiaceae > JAGVMG01. The sequence goes on from JAGVMG010000066.1 coordinate 15,068, forward strand.
CGAAGTGGGGTGAGAAGCGTGAGAGGACAGACATCACGCGTTGCGAGAGATCGCCATAGAGGGCGTAATTCGAGGAGCAGACAAAGACGCGATTTTCCTTGAAGAACTGAGCGTATTGGTAAAAAGGGGCTCCCATTGGAATTTTTAGGGCTTTGGCTTGTTTAGAGCGGGAGACGATGCAGCCGTCATTGTTGGAGAGGACGACAACAGGTTTGTCTTGGAGTTTTGGGTTAAAGACCTGTTCGCACGAAACATAGAACTGGTTGCAATCGATGAGAAAATAGTTAGAGTGTTTTGTGGATGACATAGGTCACGACGCCCCATACCTGAAAATCAGTTTCCGCCGTTAACTTCACTATAGGGTAGGCGGGATTTTCGGGAACAAGACTAAAATTTCCGTTACAGATCTTCAAGCGTTTAACCGTAAATTCCCCAGAGAGGATCGCAACGATGACAGAGTCGTCTTTTGCGGAGAGGGAGCGGTCGACGATGAGAAGATCGCCGGAAAAGATCCCAGCACCGCGCATTGAGTCTCCCGACACACGGACAAAGAAGGTCGCAGCAGGATGGGGGATGAGGTGTGTATTGAGATCGAGCGGTCCGTCGAGATAGTCTTCTGCAGGAGAGGGAAAGCCGGCTTGGATGTTGGCAGCAAAGAGCTGTAGCGGCAGCTCGGTGTTTGGGTCTACGGAGAAAATTTCAGTGATTTTGATCATAGAATGAGTGCGCCGGAGAGGGCTCCGGCGCTTAAAATTATTCGACTTTAATGGAATAGAAGCGGGTCATATTTCCCTGACGCACAAGCATCAGAACCCGATTTTTGTTATCGAGATCATTGATCGCTTCGTTGAAATCGTCGAGGTTTGCGACTTTTTTGTGGTTGATCGCTTGGATCAAAAAGCCTGGACGGATGCCGGCTAGTGCCGCAGGAGAGCCTGGCTTAATTTTTGTAATCACAACCCCATCTTCTCCTTTGGTATATCCCAGTTGTTTACTGAGATCCATCGTGAGATTGTCGATCTCCATGCCGAGCTGTTGCATGACGCCGTTTGCAGAAGCGAGCGTATTCGTTGCTGTTCCGAGAGTGACTGGCAGGTTGACGATCTCCCCTTTTCGGTTGAGTTTCAAAGAGATGTCAGCACCTGGATTCATGAGAGACACTTCATTGCGGAAGCTCTGCAGGGATTTGACAGGAGTTTTATTGCATTCGAGGATAATATCCCCTTGCTTTAAGCCCGCTTTATCAGCAGGTGAATCTTTCACGACCTCGGAGATCAACGCCCCTTCTGGTTTAGGGAGATTGAACGCGTCTGCGATATCTTTATCGACAGGCTGCAAAGAGACGCCGAGAAAGCCTCGAGTGACAGCGCCTTTGTCGATAAGCTGGTCCATTATATTTTTGGCCATGTTGCTCGGGATCGCAAAACCGATGCCCATGTATCCCCCTGTGCGGGAGACGATCGCTGTATTGATGCCGATCACTTCACCGTCTAAGTTAAGAAGAGGTCCCCCTGAATTGCCGGGATTGATGGCGGCATCTGTTTGGATAAAATCTTCTAAGTCGGTGATGCGTAAATTTTGGCGCCCTTTAGCGCTAACGACGCCGACTGTAAGCGAGGCTTCCAGCTGAAAGGGGCTGCCGATGGCAATGACCCATTCGCCGATGTCCATCGCGTCAGAGTTGCCGAAGTTGACAAAGGAAAACTCGGTGCCCTCTGTTTTGATGATGGCAATGTCGGTGTGGGGGTCTTCTCCGATCAATGTCGCATCGAGTTCCCTTCCATCATTGAGGACTACTGTGATTTTATCGGCACCTTTAACGACGTGGGCATTGGTCATGATATAGCCATCGGGGCTGACAAAAAAGCCAGAGCCTTGGCTGAGCTGAGGAGCGGGCTTTTGAGGCTGACCGAAGGTCGAGCCGCCAAAGAACCGTTTCAAGAAATCTTCGCCGAACTGTTCAAAAAGAGGGTTCTGAAACTGAAAGGGGTTGCCTTGCGCCTCTTGGGTGTCGGGGGTCCCTTGAACTTTAATGAACACAACGGCAGGGGTGGCAGTTTTGGCAACTGCGCTAAAGCCTTTGGAGGTCTGCGATGGAGAGCAGTTACAGGTATGATCGTCTTTAGATGCCGCGCTAAGTTGAGAAAGGGGAGTCGCGGCCATGATTGCACAGCAGGCAATAAGTGGGAAACGAGATAGAAAACGCTTTGACATAATGTTACTCCTTCAATCTAGCAGGTAAGCTCTATCTTTTTATACAATCTCTGGAAGTAAAGCGCAAGAGGCCTGTTTTTAATCGAATTTTTCTTCTTGAGCCATTTTGTACAGATGCGAAAATCGCATAAGAATCATGATAGCAACTCCTAATGCAGCTAGCATGAGCACGTTATTTCTCGTCTGTTTTCTTTTTATTGCGGCAGCTTCAATTCTGTGTTGAATAATGGCCCGAGAGGAGGGTAAAACAGCTGCAGAAGGGATCTCTGTCTGTGGGGCTAGCCAGAGTTGAATGTTGATACAATTGTCTGTAAAATTAGAAGGGTTGCTGAGGAGTTTTTCTGCTTGTCGATACCATTCGACATGGAACCTGAGATCGGCATGCTCAGGTTTAGAAACGTAATCTGTTAGAAGGACTCGGATTTTGTTTGCGGCTTTTTTTCCAACAAGAGCCATTAATTCTTGAAAATAGGACTCGTCGATTTCTTTGAGTTTTTTGCGGCGTACATAAGGGGACGGATCTTGATGGATTGTGAACTTTTCTATCCATTCGTTGAAGGGGGAGGCATCAGCAGCAGGGCCCGCAATTGCTTTTAGACGGCCTGACTTTGTAATATCCAAGGAGAGCGAGGTCAAATGTTTGCTATCCACATCAAATCCTTTGCGATAAGGATCTTTGAGGTGTTTATCGAATTTCACAAGCGTTGACTGCAAGAGCCTTAAAGCGATTGCTTCTGCAAAAGCTGTATGATTATTTTCAAAATCTGCTTCCCAGCGAGTTGTTCTTGTTTGAGAGCGCGTCTGCAGGGATTGAGAGACATCGATTGTTGGGAGATCAGGACTGATACTCATGAGCGGCTCCTAGTACATAGTTAAAAAAGTTTTTGCTCTTTGGGCTGCTGTGAAAGCTCCCGCGGCTAAGCGATCGTAAAGGCCGCTGTGTGCAGACACATAGCTAAC
>JAGVMG010000007.1 GCA_020053915.1 Parachlamydiales bacterium
AGGCCGCTGTGTGCAGACACACAGCTAACTTTACGATCGTTTAGCCCCGGGGCTTTGACACAGCCGAAAGAGTAAAAACTTTCTTAACTATGTACTAGTCAAGGATCACCTCAAAAATCAAAAGCGACGTCGGATGCGCATACTTCTCTTTGCACCAGAGATATTTCTTCAAAAGCTCTTGAGGAACCAAATCAAGACACGAACATGTTGTAAAACCACATTGCTTGTAGAAAGGAATAAGATGTTCAAACGGAATGCAATAGACCGTTTGATGTGATTTCACTGCCCCAAGAAGAAACTGGACGATCTCTTTTGCTACACCCTTGCCTCGAAAAGATTCAAAGACATACATCCCGCCGAGCTCCAGATGCTTATCATCAACTGTAACAAGGCGTCCTAATCCCGCTTTTTGCCCACCATATTCGGCAACTGCGATGATTTCATTGTCAAAATGGGAATGCACGAATTCCACTTCATCGTAACACTGATTAACCCATTCAATTTCAGATTTTTCTGCAGATCTTATCTTGAACATCATTTGGCAACAATTAAAGCGTTAAATAATAAAGGGGCCCAAGTCACTTAAGACCTGGCCCCTTTAAGAAAGAAGATAACTAGATCCTTTCTTCAAGGATCCATCTTCTTACGGTTTGGCATATTCGGAATCAGGGAGTTCGATTCCCCCTGATGTGAGCCAAGCCATTGGCTCACTTTCCAATCGAAAAAATCTGGCATCCGCCAGGTTTTTATTGCTCGGAACAGGAGTCGAACCTGCACGCCATTGCTGGCAGGAGATTTTAAGTCCGAACCCCTTTGGTAACTCAACGTAATATTACCTGACTTCCTGCAGAGAACGATAACACAGCTGAAAAGATAAAATCACCATAAATCACGAAAAAGAATGCTCGATTAGACGATGTACTGACCCACAATTGGCCCACAAAATGGCTCATCCTGAAAGTCTTATCAAATGAAATAATATTGTAAAAAATCTAAAGGATCATTAACTTTCCACCGCAATACCAATACTAATTTCCTTGGAATGAACCTTGAAATTCTATAAAACATCTGCTCACTCTATTCTGTTTTTTACATTTCCAGCGCTCGTGGTCCATCCACAAGCTGAAGCCCCTGCCTTGTCATATCAGATGCAACACACAACCCCCGACCCTGATTGGCAGTTCATAAACACTCTAGATTTTTCCTATGACGACGTTTTAACTCTCTTAGAAGAAATCGAAGATGATGATCTGGAAGACTCTTTTAGCCCCGAAGAACTGGAGAAAATCAATCAATTTCTAGTGTTTCTAGCAAGGGAAGGCATTCTCCATGATGACCCCAGCAACAGATCCATTTTAGAGAATGACATCCAAGAACTATTGACCTCTGAAACATCGGAGTATGCTTACTGGTTCTCAACAGGTGATCCCAACGATTTAATCGTCATTTCCGAATACACCGGCGACGTTGTCCTCTGTAAAAGTTGGCTGAAAAAAAAGTGCGCCCAAGTCAAGAAGTTCGTCAAAAAACATAAAAAGGAAATTCTCATCGGTGTCGCAGTGGTAGTCGCTGTGACAATCGTCGTGTGCGCCGTTTCTATTGCCACTACGGCCGCCGCTGCCGCAGCAGGAGCTGCCGGGGGCGCCTCCTCTTCAGATTCAGACCGCACAGAATCAGACAATCGAGAAGACACAGCGTCCACTCTTGCGGCATCCACGGAATCTCCCCTCATACAAACGGCTTTGGATGAGCAGATTTCCTCTTTTAAAGAACTCGTCGTAGAGGATGAGCTTCTTATCGCCGCAGAGCCAATGTCTGACAACTCCTTGGGTGAAAAAGTAAGATTTCTCGGTTCCTTCTTAGCACATGAGACCTTAGATGGAATCTCTCAACTCGGCGCTGTTTTTCCGCAGCTGGCCCAAGAATTCATCGACGCCTCAGAAATCATTCAGGATGGCGCAAATCAAATTTTACCTGATTTTCTCGCCCAACAGGGAAGATCCTTTCAACAAAGCACTCGAAACCCCTTAAAACATTACCAGCAGGTCATCACCTCGGGACATCAGAAAATCGATCAGGTCTTTTCAACAGATCTAAGCGATTATTTCAAACCCTCTGACACCATTCCAGAAGACACACTGAAAAATAACACCGCTATCGGAATCCTTCCGCCTCCAGGCATTTTAAATTCAGTCCTTACAAAAAACGCGCCGCTAGGTCGAATACCAGCATCCCAAGCCTCTTCCGTAATAGGTTGGAAATTGGGAGACCAAATTAACAATCGCACTATATTCGGCACTGTTCCAAAATGGAGCACAGTAAGGCGTCGCTATTGGAAAAATCAAGCTCACCTCCACTCTGAAAATTACAGACCAAAGGAACTGGAACGAATGAAGCAAGGGCTGGCTCCCCAAAGGGCAAATACTAAAACAGGTCAGATGGAGAGTAAGGAGCTTCATCATGACCCTGCACAAAGAGATGGCGGGTTATTTGATTTCATCGAAGTATGGCCCGATGAACACGCTCTTCTTGATAATCAAAGATTTATAGGAAAATAGACATGCCAAGCTTTAATGATTTATTTTTTGAATCGAAAGGACAACCCGTTATCTACGGAAACAAAACGCTAATTCTTGCTGATAAGTTTCCCGTATCCAACGGAGACAAACTCAAAATTTCGATAGAAAAAACCAATAGCGAATACATCCAAGGCCTTTCCCTAGATATCACCGGCAGCTGCGAGAATAACGGAAAAATCTGGAAAGTCGGCAAAGGCGTAAAAATGATCTTTTGGGAAGATTCGACTGTTTTAGACCCCAAAAACATTGAACTCACAGTTTTTACCAAAACAGGATTCGTCTGGGTACAAAATATCTGGGAAAAAATCAGCTCTTATCAATTGGGAACTCCCTCAGGAGAGACAATCACAAAAGAAACAAAAAGCATTGATGCTGGACATAATGGCGCTGCAATGATCGTAGAAGAAATCGAAAACGGCAGGCGTTACCGATGCAACGATGGCCATCCCGATGACAACTTCGATGACATCGTTTTTACAGTTCAAAGACAATTGTTATAAAGGAACACATTTAAAGGCTATTAATCTTCAAAGAATATCATCAAATCAAGAAGTCGACGGCAAGATTTATAAAAGAATACAAGACGGCCATAGAATCACTACAGCCGTCTAAATCTTCAAACCACCTATTTACAAACGCTTTTTAAATATCCATTAATTACTGTACAAGGAGGTACACAGCCTGAATCTCCAATATAATTGGGGTATTCACGTCTTCCACCATTCTCGACAAGAAATTTAACAAGATCTAAATTTTTGGGATTATCAGAAAATTTCAAGTTGTACGCAGCATAATCTAAAGGAGTGCCTCGACGCCAAGCAGCGTATACTTGAAGACAACCGCAAAGATTGATTTCTGCTCCATTGTTTACCAAGGCTACTACCGCATCAAAGTTTCCTAGTTCAGCTGCAATATGCAAGGGAGTTTTAACTTCACTAGGGCTGTTCTTGACAATACAAGATGAAAGATGATGCTTGTTTCCTCCACTCTGAAGGAGGCATTGAGACTGCTCGAGGCTCGAACTGGAAGTCGTTTTGACATAGACTCTTCTTGATTGAAAAAGCTCTTTCTTTGGGAATAAAACAACTCTTTTCACAGGCCTCTTTGAAAGAAAGCCCATGAAACTCTCGAAGGAACTGCACTTCATCTCCGCTCTTTCTGCATTGCCTACAAAAATAGCGATTGAGTTTGTTCCAGATGATGAATCTATCCCTTCCTCCGCAAGATGGACAAGAAGAGTGGTACTCTCCTCCTTTTGTGGAGGCTACCTTTTTGGGATTCAGCCCATCCTCTTTAGCGAATTCGAGTAATCCCATATCAGCCTTTCACCCTCGTTAAACTCATTTGTGTCCAAGGCGTCCAAGCAATTTCATTGATCGCAACAAAAAATGCATGTTCCAGCGATTTTCGTGTGTGGACACCCCATACAGCCTGGACCAACCTGATTTTCCAATCAAATTTACAGACTTGGAATATGCTTGAAACCTCTCCTAAAAGAAGACTTTTTTAAGATTTTAAGTCCATGCTACCAAGGTGTCCATGTGAAAAAATCGCTCAAAAACAAAAAAAAGAGGTTTTAGCAGTTTTTTGCTTGGACTCCCTGGACATAGTGGACACTACTGCTCCCAGATGAGACCTGTTTGCTTAGTATAAATTTGAAATCTCTTACGACACTCCTCCAAAGGAGGAATCACATACCACCATTCGCGCGCATTCCCTATCGATGGCCGACTCTTTTCGACAGAAAGCAACTTCTTAAGTCGCTTGCCGAATTCAGAACTTACCTCTTGTCTCAGTCCTTCATTGAAACACCATGCTTTATAGTGCTCATACAATGCCTCGCAAGGAAGAGGCTCCCACTGACCTTCTCGTGCAGAGACAATGTTGAATCTCCCTTCGTGCAATGCAGCGAACAAGAACTTCTCAACGCATCCCGCAGTTTTCATTTTGATGTCGAAGGCAAAATCATTCGGGGGCATTTTTCTTGGATCATATGCGCTAATGTCCTCATGAAGGAGATCAAAAAGAAGCGCGGAGAGCCCATGTTGATCCATCTGCTCTGAAAGGGCATGGAAATAAGTCGTGTCCTCTTTACGATGGGGTGAGATGTTGAGAACAAAGAACCTGCGATCGTCAAGATCGATGGGTACTGCCCAGTCTTCATTACTAGAAATAATCAAATGACGGCAATTATCGATCGGAAGAGCATCTTTCCCTTTCCCTTCGATGATGATTGTAGGATCAGTAATAAACGCCTTTAGAGCACCGATCTCTTTTTTGTTTCCTCCCCATAGAGCTTCATTGGCATGAATCAAGTAGGCGTATTTTAAGTGATTATTGAACTTGCCGGTGAGATGCTCAAGACTCGTGAGCGTCAGAAAATAGGGACCGAATAGTCTTCCAAAATACTCCACAAATTTGTTCTTGCCGGTTCCTTGCAAACCTCGAAGAACAAGCGCGGTTGCTAGAAGCGTCGGCTTTTGAACCACACAAGCCATCCATTTGCGGACGTAGTCATAGCAAGCTTCATGAGAGCTGCAAATTACCTCTTTGACATGTTTCCAATAGAGGCTGCAATCGCCTTTGTTTGGGGCAATGGCAAAGCCCTTGAAAATATTGAAGTTATTTTCATAGTCGCCAGGCCGGGTGGGATCAAAGACGATGTTCTCAAAGGTTCTTCTTAATGGATGCTTGAGCCAGAAGACTGCTTTATTTTTGGCTTTGCCTTCGGAATTAATGAAAAAATCATTCTCATGGAAATTCTTAAATGAGCTACGCGTATCCAATTCGAAAGCCGTTTCTGATCGTTGAAATAAGACATGGGTCGTAGCGGTGCGCACTATGGCGTACTTTTGGTTAAACTCCCGAAGAATTTTCTCTTCGGGAGTTAAGGAGAGCTCGATCAACTTCTCGGCCTGAGCCTGAATTAGAGCTTGGTATTCGGAAAATGGGATTTCCTTTGAGTTTACGACCATAACCTTGTCCTTGTTTGCGACACAGTGAGTTCTCGATGCTCAAAGAACTTAGTCGATAAATGCTGTTTTTGCATCTGCTTTGGATGAGTAAAGACCCTTTTCCACAAGCGCGGGATTCGATCCCCGCTTGTGTGATTGGCATTCGATACGATTGTGCGTTGTTTAAGCGATTTCATCAGCCACCTCTTTTTTCTTCTAAAGAGGCGCTTTCGACATATTTTTGAAAGGCGATAAGATCGATGAGATATCGTCCGCCGATTTTTTTGATGCATGCCTTTGCAACTGGCGCTCCGGCATATATCCAATGGTGCCACTGTGGCAATCTGGGCCACTTGTGACTTCTGCAATACTCCCGTAACGGGATGATGGTTTCTACCATTTGCATAAACGCTCCTGACAATTGAGACGTCACACAACTTAACGTTGCGTGCAATTTTTTGCAACGCAATGTTGCTTCGTGCAAGAAAAAAATTTGCACGCTGGAGAGATCTCATAGAGGGAAAATAAAATAATGAAGAGAACAACGGCTAGATATTCTTCGTAAACTCTTTGAACGTGAATTCAGGATCTAACTTAAGTTCAGAAACAACTCTCTTTAAGGCTCGAAAAGGTGTCGTATGAGCCATTCTCTCACCGATCCTTCCGATAAACAAACATCCTTTCTTACGATCTTGCATATACCTCAGAATATCATCAAAGAGATGACGCGGATAAAAGACAGTCTCTAAGAGCTGAATGGTTGCATTCTTAAAATCAATATCCTCAATCTTAACAGAAAGCACTTCTTCGAGCGCTCTCTGCCCGCCAAGATAAAACATCTTGGCTAAGATCTGCTCTCGTAAATCCAGACAGTTTAAGATCTCGATATACGTCTCAAAAGGGATCTGACGCTTTTGAGAGGCTATTCGATCGACATCCTTTGCCTCTGGGACGTAACCAAAGGTCTCATCTGAGAGCCATTTGGAAAAGGCTTGATACAACTGAACGTAATCCTCTCGCTTTGGAATAGACCAATCTTTGTAACACCGGATGGTTTCAATCATTAACGAGGGATCTTGGAGAGCGAGATCTTGTAGAAGGATTGTTTTTTTCTTCGTTGAGATAAGAGGAAGAAGCCCCGCTTCGATGAGATCGCTCAACATGGCAAGATAGCGATTACCAAATACCCTGTCATTGCGGAAGCTCTCTGCCCACAAAAGAATGAAGACAGCAAGTGGGATCGTCGCTAAATTGTCTTTAAACTTGGCGACTTGTTGATGAAGATCTTGAGATTTTTTTGTAAACTGAGATGTCAGGACAGCTAGTTTTTTTTCATCCTGATGAGCATCGCTAGAAAGACACACTTTTAACAAATTGTCATAAGCTTGCTTCTCGTTCTGATGCGGATGTCTCTCGTTTCGTTTCATGCTCTCTTTTTCCTAATACCTCTTCATTCATCCGACATAACACCCTCGCTGTCGATGAAACAGACAAATGGCTATACTTTTGACCATTGCCAATGTTTTATGGCCTAGAACCGCTCCTATTTCAATCGTAGAGGCCCCTCCCATTGTCAAATGAGAAGCTGCTGTATGCCTTAACGTATGGAAACAAATATCTAGATCTGCTTCTTGCGTAGCAATTTCCCAAGCAGTTCTAATATCTGCAGGCCGCTTTCCATCGTTACTTGAAAAGACATATTCACTAATAATAATTCTTTTCTTTTTCTCAACTTGAAGACAACTGACCAATACTGGACTTAATGGTATTGTACGCGTCTCTCCATTTTTTGTGTCTCTAAAGGTAGCAGTTTGTCGTTCAAAATCAAGATCTTTCCATTTCAGGCTGAGGATTTCCCCTCTTCTAGCACCACTACAAATCGCAAATAGCGTTACTGCATAGAGATGAGGACTTTTACTTGTTTGACAAACGGCTAAAAGTCTTGAGATCTCTTCTTTACTTAAAAACCGCTCACGCGGTTTTCCTTCTTTATATCTTGAAATCCGTGCCATAGGGTTTTCTTTTAACCAATTCCACTCGCGCACTGCGACGCTAAAAGCTCCGCTTAATGCGGCCATGTAGCGGTTAGCAGTGGATTGCGAACGCAAAGTTTTACGCGGCGTAAACTCCTTTAGGAGGAGATCTTTGAGCTCAGAGATGACCGCAGGCGTAATGTTGCAAAGAAAATAGTCCTTCAGATGCTTGTTCCACCAAAACAGCTGCACCTTGCATTTATGAAAAGATTTCGGGTTAGTCGGATATTTTTGCTGCTGGTACCGTTCGACTAAATCTGCAAAAGTGCGTTCTTTGCTTTCTGACCTACCAAAATATCTTCCCTGTCTAACGTCTGCTTCCATTTTGGAAGCCCATTCTTTCGCCTCCCGTCTTGTCGGAAAGGATTCTGAAATACCTGGAGCGCCATTCATACGAATGCGCACGCGATAAGACGTATTTCCAGATGAGTGCGTTCTTTTCTCAATATATGCCATAAAAAATAACCCCCTGATTTTTTTGCACTGACCCAGTAGTGGCCCAGCGCACAATTCGTCTCAATTGTCAGGAGGTTATGATTTGACATAACCCGTTGGTTTTCAAAGATGCTCGGAACAGGAGTCGAACCTGCACGCCATTGCTGGCAGGAGATTTTAAGTCTCCAGTGTCTACCATTCCACCATCCGAGCGAGATGAGAACAACATGTTAATTGGGCTAAACGATAAATTTCAACTGGGAAATACAAGAAAGCGTGAAATGATCCAGAGAGCTGGGGGGAACCCAAGCTCTCTGGTGGAACAATTTAAGAATAAGGGTCGTAACCTGGGCTCCCGTTCAAGGGGGAGAAGTAGGTCGACATATAGTCATTGCTCTCGAGAGTAGCGCGATCTGCAACGACCCGGTGCAAAGGAGAGGATTCTGAATCCGAAGAATCGGAGTCTTTATGTTTCTCTTCCTTTTCAGTAGAGTCGGCCTCGTGCTTTTTCGGCTCTTCGACAGGCTCTTCCTTCACTTTTTCCGTTTGCTTGGAGTGAGGAGGTTCGAAAGAAAATTCTTTATCTTTGTACCGGCTGAGAGTTTCTGAGATGAGGGTTGGTGGTGGGGGAAATAAGCTGCTGAACATAGATGAAGAAACTTTCGTCTCTTCATTGGCACCACCTCCTTCAACGGCACCATCATGCCGAGTGGCTTCAGGTTCATTCTCTTGTTCACTCTGAGATGGCTTGCGGTCAGTCCATTCTTGGTCATCCGAAGATCTACGACGGCGGTGACGGCGACGGTCTCTTCTTTTATCTCCACGATGCGGAGATTCAGCGGACCCCTCTGCTGAAGCAGCTTCGGAGCTAGCTGCAACTTCGGGAGCTTCGATTTCTTTTTCAGGAGCAGGTTCTCTGGCGTGTTGTCGAACGGGGCCTTCTCTGCCTCCCCCAATCTTAATACTGCGCTCGTGAGAGACGTTTTTGAGGGCGACGCGTGTTTCTTTAACCTCGAGTACCTCGTAATCACTCACGGGGACCATAAAGGATTTAGGCCGCTCTAAAGAGCGGAAGAAAAAAGCATGTCCAAAAGAGACGACTTCCAGGGCATCGACAAAATATTCTTCTGCTCCGCCACCCTTGCTATTGCGGACGAGAAGTTTAAATCCATCTCTAGGGGAGATGATCGTTTCAATGATAGGTTCTCGAGTAAAATTCACGTGATATTTCCATTGTGTTTAAGGTTATCTTAGCAATACCATCCTCAACCCTTCAGTAAGAAGAGAGTAGGTGAGGGAAATTGCACTATAATTAATTTTCTTTGGATGCCATGTACCGTACGAGATCGACAACGCGATGGGCATATCCTAATTCATTATCATACCAGGCGACCAATTTATAAAAACGACTATTCAGCGCAATTCCGGCCCCTTTGTCAAAAATACAAGAGGCGGTATGGCCGATAAAGTCGGAAGAGACAGCTTCGTCTTCACAATACTCCACAATCCCCTTCATCGCCCACTCAGATTCTTTTTTAATCACACTACAAATTTCTTCATACGACGTATCGCGAGATAAACGCACCGTTAAGTCAACAACGGAAACATCTGTTGTAGGAACGCGGAAAGCCATGCCTGTGAGCTTTCCCTTCACCTCAGGCAAACACAAGGCCACAGCCTTCGCAGCACCGGTTGAGGAAGGAATAATGTTACACCCTGATGCCCGCCCCCCTCTCCAATCTTTTTTTGAAGGGCCATCCACACTTGGCTGAACGGCAGTGACAGAATGCACAGTCGTCATCAATCCTTCGTCGATTCCAAAATGATCGAGAAGAATTTTAGTCAATGGAGCTAGACAGTTCGTTGTACAGGAGGCATTTGAAACAACGACATCTTTCTTGGGATCGTAATTTTTTTCATTAACTCCCATCACGAATGTCGGAACATCCCCTTTAGCAGGAGCTGTGATAATCACCCGCTTCGCACCCGCAAGAACGTGTTTTTTCGCATCTTCAGCTAGAGTAAAAATCCCTGTGGATTCAATAACGATATCCACTCCAAGTTGTTTCCAAGGAAGCTTCGTGGGATCTCTCTCAGAGGTCACAAGCGTTCGCTTGCCATTTGTTACAAGATGATCTGTTTCAGCATGAATGGGGAAAGGAAGCCTCCCATGAACAGAATCAAATTTTAACAGATACGCTAAGTTATCGGGAGTCACTAGGTCATTGACGGCGACGACTTCAATCTCTGGAAAATGTTGGTGAACAATTCGAAATACAAGGCGGCCGATTCTGCCAAAACCGTTAATCGCAATCTTAATGGGCATGTGTCACACTCCTAAATTGGTCTAAATACGAGAGAGATGGAACGTTTGAACCTATCACAAAGGGAATGGTTCGACATCATAATCGAAAATTTAGTGAAAGTAAAGAGGGTGAACACAAGAAAAAAAAGAAAAGCCTCAAACTCACTAAAGAGCTTGAGGCTTAAGAATGGGATTACTGAGGGAGAAACTCGATGAAACAGTTAGGCGCATTGTCGCCGATTCTGTTTTCTTTCTTGATAATCCGTGTGTAACCACCGTTGCGAGAAACAAATCTTTGAGCTAAATCGCCAAAGAGTTTGCTAACGACTTTACGGTCGCTATTATAAGCGCTAGTGTCTCCACCATTCGCAGCGCGCGCTTCCTTAGAGGTAAGCACATTGAAAGCGATCATCAATTCACCGATCGCTTGTCTTCGACTTGAAAGAGTGTTCGTTTTTGCGAGCGTAATCATATGATCGGCATGACGGCGCAATTCTTTCGCTTTACGCACTGTTGTTTCAATCCGCTCATGCTCAATCAACGACTTTAACATATTAGCAATTAAGCATCGTCGGTGAGAGGCTGTGCGGCCGATCTTGAATGTATCCTTCCCGTGTCTCATACTTGGTTTCCTGCTTTTTCCATAAGATAATCATGAATGACTTGTTTAACGTTATCGCGAGTGATGCCAAACTTCGCTAAATCCATGCCGAGAGATAAACCCATCTCTTCGAGCTTGGATTTAATCTCATTCAAAGACTTCTTACCGAAGTTTCTAAATTTCAACATTTCTGATTCTGGCATAACAACAAGCTCTGCAATCGTGTCGATGTTCGCACCTGCTAAGCAGTTTGTCGATCGCACAGAAAGTTCAATCTCGTTAATTTTAAGAGCCAATTTCGCCATCAACGCATCGCGATCTGTATTCAGCTCGATCTCACCCTGATCAAAGCTCAAGCTCATAAGTTTGAGTTGATCAAAAACTTCGAGGTGATGAATCCCGATCTGGGTAGCGAATGTTAACGCTTCTTCTGGGGTAATACGTCCATCTGTCGTGACTTCGAGAATCAAACGGTCAAAGTCAGTGTCCTGACCTACACGCGTATTCTCTACAAAGTAGTTCACAAGACGGACAGGAGAAAATGCGGAGTCGATAATAATCTCATCCACGACTTTGTCATACGCATGACGCTCAGAAGGAACATAACCACGGCCAATAGCCACTTTAAGGTCGACCTTGCGAGTTGTTGGCTTTGTCACTGTGAAGATCGCTAAGTCAGGATTGACAACGTCAAAATCAGACAATCCAACCAAGTCCTTCAGAGTCACAACATAATGTCCTTGATTCTTGTCGAGCATGTCTTGTGTGATCTCAAGCACCCGAGAGACTTGCTTAGCTTCACGAGAACCGATCTCATCATCCGTTGGCAGCTTACGCAAGAGGGCATTTTTAAGATTTAAGACGATGTGCGTCATATCTTCAATGATCCCGTCGATAGCCATGTATTCATGAGGAACACCCTCAATACGAACGGAAACAATCGCAGGCGCTTCTAATGAACTTAACATAATGCGTCGCAATGCATTTCCGACTGTGTGCCCAAAACCTCGTTCAAAGGCTTCAGCGATAAAGCGAGTAAAATTGAGTTTACGCGACGCCTCATCAATTTTGATTTTGCTCGGCAACTCAAACTTGCCATACTTAACGGCCATGACAGATCTCCTGCAAATTAACTAATTCATTTTCTTAAGATTAGACTCTGCGACGCTTACGGGCGCGGCATCCATTATGAGGCACAGGTGTCTTATCGCGAATCACTGTAATCAGTAGCCCTGCACTTTGCAAGCCTCGTACCGCAGACTCTCTGCCAGCACCAGGTCCTGAAAGGTTAACCTCAATCTCTTTCATTCCAAGACTCATTGCCACTTTTGCGGCATCTTGAGCAGCTACAGTCGCAGCAAATGCAGACGATTTACGAGATCCTGCAAATCCCACTTTTCCAGCGGAAGCCCAAGAAATCACGTTGCCAGTGAGATCAGTAATTGCGACAATGGTATTGTTAAATGTAGCTGTAACATGCGCGACACCGGTTGGGACATTGCGCATCGTCTTTTTTCGCGTTTTTGTAGCGCTTTGTTTTTTCCCAGTGGCAGCTCCTTTCGCAGCTCCTTTCGCGGCTCCTTTCTGAGTATCCTGCTTAGCCAAGGTTCACTCTCCTTTATTTCTTCTTATTAGCGACGGTTTTTCTCTTACCTTTGCGCGTACGGGCGTTTGTACGTGTACGCTGACCTCTCACAGGCAACCCTAAACGGTGTCTCATCCCACGATAACAATGGATGCTAATCAATCGCTTAATGTTGTTCTGAATTTGCCGACGTAAATCCCCTTCTACAACATATTCTGATTGCAATAGGGCGTTAATACGCGCGATATCATCTTCGCTTAAGCTTGCTGCTCGCATGTTAGGATCTAGTCCTAGCCGAGCGATTACTTCATTCGACAATTTGCGCCCCATCCCATAGATGTACATGAGACTAATTTCTAATCGCTTTTTGTCCGGGATGTCTATCCCAATCACTCTAGGCATGTAATCATTCCTTGTTTTCGTTAATGCTCGTAAGAATCAACAAATTTATCAGAAGTTTCGTTTATTTACAAGAGCCAGAAACTGAGTTTACAATTCATAAGACAGCTTCTGCTCAAAATCTTTTTAACACTAAATTAAATCTTTTTTTACCTACCTCTTAAGCGGCCACGTTTCATAAACCCTTCGTAGCGCTTCATCATCAAATGGGACTCAATTTGCTTGGACGTATCCAACACTACTCCCACAAGAATCAAGAGGGATGTCCCCCCAAAGAAATAAGTAATCGTCGCATCCACGCTTAAAATTCTTCCTACTAAGGTAGGTAAAATGGCGATCAACGCTAAAAACATGGCACCGACGAACGTAATCCGATTCATCGTCGACTCGAGATAATCCTGAGTCGGTTTTCCCTGACGAATCCCGGGAATAAATGCCCCGTTCTTTTTCATATCGGATGCAATCTGCTCTGGATGAAATTGGGTTGCCGTCCAAAAGTAAGTAAACCCAATAATAAGCAGAACATACAAAATCATATAGCCTGGGCTCCCTGGAGAAATCCAATTGGCAACTTGTCCAATCCAATTTCCTCGTCCCGCAAACTGACCAATTGTCGCCGGGAACATCAAAAAAGCCGAGGCAAAAATAACAGGGATCACACCTGCATAATTAATCTTTAAAGGAATAAAGGCATTTCCGCCTTGTACCTCTTGCCGACCCACAACCCTACGGGCATATTGCAGTGGGATCTTTCTTTGTCCCTGAATGATCAAGATCGTACCGATGATGATCAATACAAAAACCCCAGATAAAACCACCATCGAAGAAAAACTCAACTGCCCTGGCTCTTGGGAATCAAGATTCAACTGTCGGATCACAGATCCGATTGTACTTGGCAAAGAGCATAAAATTCCGATCGTGATGATCAAACTGATCCCGTTACCAATCCCCTTTTCAGTAATCTGTTCTCCAATCCACATTAAGAGAATGGTACCTGCAGACATTGTTGCCATGACAACCAGGTAAAAAAACCATGGAATGCCAAAGGCCTGAACATCAATAATTTCGCGAACAATAATTCCAGGATTACCTGCATCCAACTGGATCGCGTACTTCGCAAATAGTGCCGCTTGAAATAAAGCCAACGTCACTGTGACAAAGCGAGTATACTTGCTCAGCTTTCGTCTGCCCGCATCCGCATTCTCTTTAATTTCTCTTTGCAGAGAGGGGACCACTGCCATCACAACTTGCATAATAATCGACGCCGAAATGTAAGGCATCACACCCAGCGCAATAATCGTCATCTGGGCAAAGGCTCCACCAGAAAACACGTCCATTAATTGGAAGAGATTCTGTCCTCCACCCGTTGCAGAACGAAAAAGCTCAGCAACAATTTCCCCGTTAATACCTGGTACTGGGATATACGCTCCCACACGACATACAACGAGCATCATCAGCGTGAATACAACCTTCGCTTTAAGCTCAGGAATACTTAAAATTCGCTTTAGACCCTCAATCATCGTTTTCTCGCCTGCAGTTAAATCGATCGACAGTGTTACCAGCTATTAAGACGGTTGCACTTAAGCGTTACAACCGTCTTGTCATCATGCTACTTAAGCAGTTTCGATTCGGCTAAATTTAATCCCAGCTTTTGTCAACTTCTCTTCAGCAAGCTGAGAAAAAGCGGTTGCTTCAATCGTCACCTTTTTGGAGAGCTCACCCTGAGATAGAATCTTTAAGCCCCCTAAAGCGCGCCGAGGTGCATACCCTTTTTCTTGTAGTATCTTTAAGTTGACGATGTCGCCATCATTAAATATTTCTTCAAGTCGGCCGAGATTAATTGCATAAACATCAGAACGGAATCTTCCATTGGTGAATCCACGGCATGGACTTTTGCGATACAAAGGAAGTTGTCCCCCTTCATAACCAGGACGGGTTTTATAGCCTTGTCGGGCCTTATCCCCTTTATTTCCTTTTCCGCACGTTTTCCCTTTTTTGGACCCCATACCACGACCTAACCGCTTAGCAGTTTTTTTTGGTCGGCATGAGTTAGTCAAAGTAGATAAGGTAATCATGATCCGAGTCCTCTCAATTCAAATGTCTTCTTGCGATTGCGCAATCCTGATAACGCTTTAAAAGTAGCACGCACTTGGTTTAGCGGGTTGCTCGATCCATAGCTTTTAGCTACGATATCTTTAATGCCGCCTAACTCGAGCACAGAACGCACTTTAGATCCTGCAATCACACCTGTTCCTTCAGGAGCTGGCTTCAGAAGGACACGAGCTCCATCCCATTCAACGACAATTTCATGGGGAATCGTTGTGCCTTCCATTTCAAAGGAAAGAACATTTTTGCGAGCAGCTTCAGTTCCTTTACGGATCGCATCGGAGACTTCATTGGCTTTTGCGAAACCAAACCCAATCCGCCCTTGACCATCTCCAACGACAATCAATGCAGAAAAGCTAAATTTACGTCCGCCTTTTACGACCTTTGAACAGCGATTGATATAGAGCACTTTGTCTTCAAATTCTGTGCCATAGTCTTCTGTGCGTCGCTTTGCGTCTTGTTTTGTCATGTGATTATCCTTCGATTATCTGGCTAAAATTTTAAACCTGATTCACGGGCCCCATTAGCGAGCTCGGCAAGAATCCCATGATATTTATGGTGTCCACGATCAAATACAGCACATTGAATGTTTTTAGCTTTTGCGATTTCAGCAATTTTGATGCCGACCTGACGGGCCGCCTCTTTACTCTTGCGAGCAAATTGCGTTGAGCGAAAATCTTTATGCATTGTGCCAGCACTTGCAAGTGTAAGGCCTGTCTCATCATCGATGAGTTGAGCGGAAATGTGCACATTGGTTTTGCAAACACAAAGGCGCGGCTTCACAGCACAGCCTCGTACAGCTTTTCTTACACGCATTGTTCGTCGGTGCCGACGCACATCCCGTTTTTTAGTTTCATTATTCATAGTTTACCCTTAAGCCGATTTGCCTTTTGCTGCTTTTCCTGCCTTCTTACGTACAAACTCTTTCTCATAGCGAATCCCTTTGCCTTTATAAGGCTCTGGTGGTTTCATCGCACGCACTGCGGCAGCGAATTGACCAACGAGATGCTTATCAATGCCTTGAATGACAATAAGAACGCTTTTGTCTACAGTCACATTGAGACCTGTAGGGATTGGCAGATGTGTAGGATGTGAAAAACCTAACTGAAGGTCGAGTTTTTGACCTTGCAAAGCTGCACGGTAACCTACTCCAACCAAAGAAAGTCTTTTCTCAAAACCTTTCGTCACGCCAATGATCATATTATTAATTAATGCGCGATACAACCCATGGGATGCTCTCGGCATTTCAACACTCTCGTCTTTCATAACGCTGAGTTTCCCATCTTCCACCTTAACTGAAATCCCTGCGATGACAGGTGCTGTCAATGTCCCTTTTGCACCTTTGACATGAATCTGCCCATCGACAATTTTGACCTCAACCTTATCAGGCATCGGAATTGGACTCTTTCCAAGTCGTGACATGCATTTACCTCTTTTTTGCTACCATACAAAGCACAATAATTCCCCACCTACTTTTCGCTGGCGGGCAGTTTCACCGTCTAAAATTCCACTTGGGGTGGAAATGATTGCAACTCCCAAACCGCCATAAATTCGTGGGATTTTTTTGTACCCAATGTATTTACGAACGGATGAACAAGAAACGCGTTTTAAACCCTTAATTACAGGATCGCGTCCCTCAGCATATTTTAGAAAAACTCGTGCTTTTCCTTGCTTCTCGTCCACTAAGAATTTGTCAATAAATCCTTGCTCGTGAAGGACTCGTACAATTTCCATCTTCATTTTGCTCGGTCTAAAATCGACAAAACGATGGCGAGCATCCTTCGCGTTGCGAATTCTAGTCAAAAGATCTGCTACTGGATCAAATAATGCCATACGTTGAACTCCCTAAACCTATTGTTCTTCGACCATAAATGGGAGCCCAAGCAGCTGTAATAGCGCCAGGCATTCCTCATCGGATCTAGCTGTCGTGACAAACGTAACGTTCATCCCTTGCGTTCGTTTAACTTTATCAAGATCAATCTCAGGGAAGATTTGCTGTTCTTCGATGCCTAAGGAATAATTCCCTTGGCCATCGCATTTAAGAGGAAATCCTCGAAAGTCGCGAATACGTGGTGAAACGATATTACAGAGACGATCGAAAAAATCATACATTCTCTTTTTTCGGAGCGTAACTTTGATCCCAATTGATTGGCCTTCGCGCAATTTAAAATTAGCCACAGATTTTTTAGCGCGTGTCAAAATTGGCTTTTGACCAGACAACAAGGTCATCTCGTTTAAGCAATCTTGCAGGGCATTTTTATCTTTGCTGGCCTCAGCAGTTCCCATGCTGATCACAATCTTTTTCAAAGCTGGGAGCAACATCGCATTAGGATACTTAAATTTCTCCTGAAGCCCCGGCTTAACTACTTCTTTATATTTTTGTTGTAATCTTGACATCGCCTTAAATCTTCTTTAGGATTTTTTGCTTAAACTTCGAAAACTGACTTCTTTACCACCATCTAGGTAATAAAGTTCTTTAGCTCCCGCTTGATTCTGACGCACCTTAACTTTGATCGCCTTGCCGTCATTGTTGCAAAGGCTGACATTGGAAATATGCACTGGAACTTCCATTTCTAAAATCTCAGCGCCTGGTGCTTTTGTCTTTCGCTTCGCATGCTTTTTACGAATATTAATCCCTTGAACCAAAACTCTATCTGCATCGCGAGAAATGACATCGCCAGTCTTTCCTTTCTCATTGCCTGCTATGACAAGAACCTTGTCACCTTTTTTTATCCATTTACTCATGATCTTTACTAAAGCTCCCTAAATGACTTCTGGTGCAAGTGAACTGATCTTAACAAAGCCACACTCGCGCACTTCTCTAGCAACTGGGCCAAAAATACGCGTTCCTTTCGGATTGTCTTTATCATCGATCAACACACAACTGTTATCATAGAAACGCAACAACGAGCCATCTGCTCTGCGCACATAACTTTTCGTGCGAACAATCACTGCTCTAACGACATCGCCTTTCTTAACACTGCCTTTAGAGTCAGCATCTTTTACGGAGCAAATGATGATGTCGCCCACATGAGCGTATTTTCTTTTAGAGCCTTTTAAGACTTTAAAACACTTAACTCGTTTTGCCCCGGTGTTGTCGGCAACTTCTAGTTCTGATTCTTGTTGGATCATGACTTTCTGGTATCCTTATGTGACGATTTCTAACACACGCCAACGTTTCAATTTTGATATTGGGCGTGTCTCTTGTATACGTACGCGCTGTCCCACTTGAATGTTATCTAACTCCGTATGGGCATAATATTTCTTCCCACGGATGACCACTTTTTCAAATTGAGGGTGTCTGAATTTTCTATCCACCTTAACAGTCACAGTTTTATTCATCTTATTAGAGACGACTACACCTTCTCTAATTTTGCGTGTTCCACGCTCTTCGTTTTTCATAATGTCCTCAATTTGTAACTGATCCACCTTTCTGACGAAGAAATGTCAACACTCGAGCACGGTCACGCTTTTTAGCACGCATTAAGTGTGGTTTCTCACTCTTCTTCGTTAACTTGAACTCGTTCTTTAACTGAAAGAGATCTTTGGATAGCTCCAGGTAGTTCTCTTTTAGCTCTTCGACGGATCGCTCTTTAAATTCGCTTGTCTTTGCCATGGTTTCCCCTTCTAGACTCTTTCTACACGTTCAACGAAACGGGTTTTAATTCCCAATTTAGCAGCAGCTCTACGAAGAGCATTTTGCGCCATTTCTCGAGGAACACCGGCTACCTCAAACATCACCCGACCTGGACGCACTACAGCCACCCAATGATCAGGAGCGCCTTTACCTTTACCCATTCGAGTTTCGGCAGGCTTCTTAGAAACCGACTTGTCTGGGAAAATGCGAATCCAAACTTTTCCACGACGGTTAAAATATCTGTTAATTGCGACACGGCACGCTTCGATTTGATGGTTGGTTACCCGGCCACGCTCTAGTGCTTGCATGCCAAATTCACCGAAGTCGATAAAGGTTGCAGCTTTGCTTATACCACGCTGCTGGCCCTTCTGCATTTTTCGGAATTTTACGCGTACTGGCATTAAGGCCATAAACTTAGCCTCCTACAGCTCGATTTAATGTTTCTTCACCTTTATTAATCCAAACTTTTACACCAATGGAACCGTATGTCGTCTCAGCGCGGCCCATTGCATAATCGATTTCAGCACGTAGGGTGTGTAGCGGAATTCGTCCTTCTTTATACCATTCAGTTCTCGCAATTTCAGCTCCGCCAATACGACCGGAGATCTGTACTTTAATCCCAGCTGCGCCTGCGTCCATCGTTGCTTGCATCGATTTTTTCATCACTCGTCTGAAAGGAACGCGGCGTTCTAATTGCTTTGCAATTCCATCAGCGACTAGTTTTGCATCTAAATCTGGACGTTTAATCTCTTCAACTTCGATCCAGATATCTTTTCCAGTGAGTTTCTTTAGCTCTTGCTTAAGGACATCAATTTCTGCCCCTTTTTTTCCAATAACAAGACCTGGTCTAGCCGTATGGATCGTCACTTCAATTTTTCCGCTCATGCGTTTAATCAAGAGTAGTGATGTTCCAGCGCAGCAAGGTTTGGACATTAAGTATTTTCGTATCACTTGGTCTTCGCCGAGCAAATTCCCGAACTCTTGCTTATTGGCGTACCATACAGAGCGCCATTTCTTGTTACGGATTAACCTAAATCCAATTGGGGATGTCTTCTGTCCCATTGTTTCTCCTACTTAAGTTATTGTGCTGCGACCACGATCGTAAAATGACTGGTTCGTTTCATCACAGGTGCGCTGCCGCCTCTGTTTTTAGGCTTGGCGCGCTTCATCACAGGACCTGCATCGACACGAACTTCCTGCACTTTCAAGTCGCCTCGTTGTACATTGAGTTGTGTTTCAGCATTAGCAACCGCTGTATCCAACGTTTTCTTCAGTAATCTGCCAGCCCGTAGCTTGCAATACATCAACTGAATATTTGCTTCTTCCACACTACGTCCACGAATTAGGTCTGCAGCAAGCCTTGCTTTACGCGGGCTAATACGAACATATTTTGTACTTGATTTTGCAGTTTGCATAATCTCTTATCCTTTTGGTCCTGAACTAGGTTTTCCACCACCCGCAGCTCCGCCTGACGGCGCTGATTCGGCAACTTTCTTAGATCCATGTCCTTTAAACACACGCGTTGGAGAAAACTCTCCAAGACGGTGACCGACCATATTTTCAGAAACGAAAACAGTGATAAATTTCTTACCATTATAGACATCAAATGTGAGTCCAACCATTTCAGGAAGGATCATCGAACGTCGCGACCAAGTTTTGATCGTTTTTTTAATGCCAGATTTCGTTTGCTTTGTGATCTTATCAAAAAGATGATGGTCAACAAATGGACCTTTTCTTAACGATCTTCCCATAATTACTCAGCCTCTACTTCCTGCGATCTTTAACGATCATTTTGTTAGACTTGCGTTTAGATCTTGTACGGAACCCTTTTGTATACATTGCCCATGGAGTTTGCGGCAGGTATCCGTTATGTTTACCTTCGCCACCACCGTGCGGGTGATCGACCGGGTTCATCGCTGTACCACGTACTGTGGGTCTAATCCCTTTCCAACGGCTTCTTCCCGCTTTCCCTTCCACGCGCAAATTGCGCTCTGGATTAGAAACAGAACCGAATGTGGCTTTACAATCTTCATTGATCAGTCGCATTTCGCCGGAAGGCATTTTAAGAGTTGCATACCCATTGCTTCGCGCCATCAACTGAGCAGATAGCCCAGCAGATCTTACGAGCTGTGCACCTTTACCTGGATACACTTCCACGTTATGAATCGTTGATCCAATCGGCATACACTTAAGCCGCATGCTGCATCCCACGTTAAATGGACCTTCGTCATCAGTAATGACTCGGTCGCCAGCTTTAATCCCTTGAGGAGCAATAATGTAGCGTTTTTCACCATCTGCGTAATTCAGAAGAGCGATGTGCGCTGTACGGTTTGGATCGTATTCGACAGAAGCGACTCGCGCCTCAACTTTTTCTTTATCTCGCTTGAAGTCGATCAATCGGTAGAATCTCTTATGTCCACCACCCTTATGTCGGCACGTAATATGCCCATGGTGGTTTCTTCCGTTTGTGCGTCGTTTTTTTACAAGCAATGATTTTTCAGGCTTAACGGACGCTCTTTTCTTTTCCCCAACGCGAGTTAGCTCATCATGTGTTGTCAGAATGAGATGCCGTTGACCTGCAGTAATCGGACGATATTGTTTTAACATAGTTTCAGGTCTCCTGATTAAACATTACTTTCGATGCTGTCACCAGCTTCTAACGAGACGATCGCTTTTTTGAAACCAGCTCGCATTCCCTTACGACCTCGCATCCGGCGCTCTTTAGGCATGACATTTATCGTATTGACGCTGACAACTTTGATCTTCTTTTCAGCGTAGATTTCTTCAATTGCGCCAGCAATTTCTCGTTTATTCGCTTTTTTGTCGACGATAAACACATATTTTGGTGTATCGCAGGCCTTAACACAAGGATTGCTGCTGTTAAACTGCAATTGCTCCATCACTTGAGCTTTTTCTGTGATGTGTCGAGATTTAATGATGTCAAATGGGCTTTTTCGTTGCATAATTTACGCTTGCCCTCCTAGTAACACTTTGAGTTGATCCAATGCAGACTCCATGATGACGATATCATGGTTCACAGCAATGTCATATCCACTGACGTTCGGCATGAACATAAATCCACTTTTGGGAATATTATTAAGGCTTAAGACGAACGTTTCAAATTTCGCAGTAGAAGCAACTTCTTTAGCGCTTTCCGCTAATTGCTCTCCTAGAAACAAAACGCGCTTACCTTCCAGCTCTCGACTTTTGAGGAAGTTTGCTAGAATTTTCGTCTTTGGCTCTTTGATGTCTTCAAATTGAAGCACATGAACGCGAGCACCTTGAATTTTTTCAGTAATTAAATGGCGAATCGCAGCGCGTTTCTCTTTGCGATTAATGCGCACATGCTGATCAAATTTTGGTCTTGGTGCATGCACACGTCCGCCCCCTTTATACTGAGGAGAACCGAGATACCCTTGACGCGCACGTCCAGTCCCTTTTTGAGGATGGGGCTTTTTCCCGCTATGATTAACCTCTGCACGGGTTTTGGTATTAGCTGACCACTGGCGTGCATTCGCTCGCAACGCAACAAGATAGTCCTTGATCATTTGTGAGTTTGCTGATGCTTTCAGCAACTCGTCGTCAATGGCAACTTGCCCGACTTCTTGACCCGCTAGATTGTATTTTTTAAGAACAGCCACAGCTCACTCCTAAAACGACTGATTTATTTTTTAATTGCTTTTGTGACGTACACAAGTCCGCCGCGCGCACCTGGAATCGCCCCTTCGACGATCATCACTTGCTTCTCTTCATCTACTCGTACGACTCGCAAATTCTGCGTCGTGACATTTTCTCCGCCCATACGGCCTGCTTTTTTCTGTCCTGGTAAACAGCGTCCTGGTGTCGATCGCATCCCTGTAGAACCCCCATGACGGTGAAAGCCAGATCCATGCGCAGCAGGACCACCCGCGAAGTTGTGTCTCTTCATGACACCCTGGTAACCTTTACCTTTTGACATGCCGGCTACATCAACGAACTTCGCATCCGCAAATTGCGCGACGCTCACTTCTTGACCTAACTGAAATTCTTCCGCATTCTTGACGCGTGTTTCAACCAGCTTCTGACGTGGCTCGATACCTGCTTTCGCAAAGTGCCCACGCATTGGCTTTGTGACATTTCTAACCTTTGGAGCCGTTACTTTGATTGCCGCGACTTGCACAGCTTCATACCCGTCTGTCTCTTTTCGCTTCACTTGAGAGATCATGTTCGGCTCTGCAGAAATTACAGTGCAGACGACGCGGTTACCTTTCTCATCGAATAGGTGTGTCATCCCCAATTTTTTTCCCATGAATTTCAGAGTCATATCTTTTCCTTTAATCAAATTATCGCTGTGATTTTTCTCTATTGAAATGCCGTAGGGCACCTATGAATAAGAGCAATACTAGACAGCGACAAGTAGTATACGTGCAATTGAGAACGCTTCGTACTTGCTTGTTCGTCAGCCTTGTTTTAAGGCTAAGCAGAGAGGCTATCAAAATTCTTGATTTTCACACAACGGAAATTTCGCCGCGGGCGTTTTATTTATTTTGCCCCTCTATGAGAAAGA
Organism: Parachlamydiales bacterium; assembly: GCA_020053915.1. Lineage (GTDB taxonomy): Bacteria > Chlamydiota > Chlamydiia > Chlamydiales > Rhabdochlamydiaceae > JAGVMG01. Next base: position 23,181 of record JAGVMG010000007.1, read on the forward strand.
GCCGCAATAAAACAATATGTTTACACAACACTTCGATGAGAAACCCAGGTTATTGCGATCAGCGTTAGAACCAAACTGGTCATGAAAATGATCAGAAGCCATTCACGCAGTGCAAGTTTTTTTTTCATGCAGCGCCATGCGCAGGAGTAATCCCCAGCAACTGATCTACTTTTCTCTGCAACTCTGCCCAGTGACCTTTTACAAAAAAACTATAGGCAAAAGAGCTTAACCAAAGAACGCACCCGACCCCTAATATCCCGCTGAGAACAGCTTTACTAGCTGCACTCGAAGCGATCAAGACTGCCCAGGTGCACAAGGCCACATTTGCAGCGACCAAAAGAAGTTTAGCATTCTGCTTTTGCTCTAGCCCCTCCCTAGCAGCGCCTGGCTGAACAACCTTTATTTTACTCGCAATTTTGAATGAGCTTTCGAGCCCTCTTTTAATACTCAATGCAGCCAAAAACGCCGTGCAGCCATAGGCTACTTTCCACACCGTGACTGCATACGCTCCCAATGCACAGATCTCAGCTCGATGGCACCAGCCTAAAAAATAATATATAGAACCAACAAATGAGATCAAATCGCGAAAGACACGTTCTCCTGCTTTCGCTGCTGTACGGCGGGCCGCATCTGACATATCCTGAACTCTGGCCGCCTGATTCCAGACCTCAACACTCTTCTTAAAACACCACAGAGAGACGGCACTGCAGAACGCATACGTACCGCCCATGCCCCATCCTGACTGATTAACCAACCAGTCTATACTCTCGTTTTGCGAATCATTGGCAACGTTGACACTGATAGATGGATTTGATAGAGCTATTTTCATTTAATGAGGTGGTCCCAATAGCGCGCCATATCTTTTGAAAGATATTTCTTCACATGCTTTAAATTGTGGCGCCTTCGTGAAAATTCGGTGTCGATAAAGGCAAATTGTCCATTTTGTGTGCGAGGGATATTTCCAAGATTTACAGTGCCATACCCATGCCTTAATATCGCATAAAGCTCTCTAAGTTGAGCTCGAGTCACCTCTGTCTTCCAAGCTTTTCTTGAAATCGCAACTGGCTCAAGATCCATATCTGTTTCCATGATGATGAATGGAGAAGGATGACTCGTATTCGATGTCGGGAGTGGAGGCAGAAGATAAATCCATTTATCAGGAATTACAAAATGCTCGATTCTTTTTTGAGCAATTTTAAGACGAATAATCCTTGCACTATAACAACGCTTGAGCAGCCATTCCCAATTTGGCTTATTATCTCTGGAACGCTTTTCTGCATCGAGATAGATTTTGAATACGTAGCCAGGAACTGCCGCATGTCTTGCTACCACGATGTAACTATTTTGCATTGCAGCTATAATTTGAAATCCCGCTCCCATTAATGAATCCATATTTTCAGTCACTCGAGACTGTGAAAAAAGATGGTCGACAACGCATTTTAAAGGGTGTTCTTCCGGTAACAGGTAGGGAGCTACCAACGTACGCATCCGCTCATCGAGGCAGGAATTGTCACAAAAATTTGGATAGTTTGTTTGGCTATACATATTGGGCTGCATTTCAGCATGGATCACTGAAGGAAACAGCAACAAAAAGGGAAGACATGTCGTCAGAATTTTCATGTCAGGACCACCTTTGCAAGGATCAGTTAGCGTTTTGAGACAATTGAAAAAAGAGAGACTTTACCAAAGAAGATCTTTTTTTGAATTAAATTTAAGCAATTACGCTAACGCGCTTAGGTTCAAGCGTTGATTGTTGTTCGATTCTAAAAGCTGTGATACCGAAACCTAAGGACACTGTCGATGTGACGTGCATGACTAGCGGTGCGATAGGATAAAACGCGAAAACGCCAATCCCCGACAGTATGATTGAGAAAAATTTTAATACGAGCGCGGCTGTTTTAAACATCAAATTGTCAACGACCTTTGTCCTCGCTTCGACAAGATGTTGATTGCGCGGAAGCACCGTTTGACGCGCTGCTCTGAGCTCTCCACCTGCACTCATTAACTTCATTCCGGTAGAAGCAAGTCCTGCGGCGACTCCTACCTGTGCAACTTGATCTGGCAATTCTTTATAAAAGGAGCGCAAAAATTTCTTATCTGCAAGACCCAACGCGCCACAACCCCATTTCATAAAACTTGCGAACCAAGCAAACGCATCCGTTGCGACATACAACACTCTCCGTAGCACCTTGCTGTCCAAAGGATCACTGGTTATCCGCTTAGCAACAGCGATGCTAGTGCCCCTGACTTTTTCCCCTCGATTCCATACACCGCTCCCTTTCATGACAAGCTTCGGAATGCGAAAAGTAGATTTGCATAATTTAGTGATACTGCGCCCCTGTTCGAGATAGGGTTCAACCCCTGAAGAAAATGGAGCTAGAAGCGCCCAAGAAAACCCACATGCTCCCAGACTAAATAGAGTTTTAATTCCTTTCGAGCGCTTCACATATTGAGCTGTATCCTGAAGAAGCGAGGCATTCTTTTCCGATGGAGATTCGCGACTTACGCTCGAAAAGAGTATTTGATCAACCGGCATTTTAACTTCAATTTAATAAATAATTGTCGAAATTATACCATTAAATCGGAATTAAAACAAACCAATTGCAGACATTAAAATAGATTGTAGAACTAACAATGAATTACAAATTAAATTAAGCTGAAATAGGAATAAACCTAGTTTTAATTGTCATGAAAAAAAGAAAATTAGAGGCGAGGCTCTCTTTATGCAACCAAACTAATGCGTTTAGGCGCGATCACCGATGGCTTTTCAGTTTCTGAGGCAGCAATTCCAAGGCCTAGGGAAGCTGTCGATGTCACTAGAGTGATGATCGGCATGATAGGATACAGCGCGCACAAACGCATCGCCGTAAGGGTTAACGAAATAAATCTAACGACAAGCGATGTTGTCTGATACATCAAATTGTGAACGGTGGTTGCGTGAACTTGCTCTAAAAGACGATTGTTGGGCTTAGTTGCGTGCAGCGCCTCTCTTAGATCAGCGCTTGTATTGAAAACGCTCATCCCAACCGACGCAAGCCCTGCATTGACCCCCACGCGAGCGATTTGATCTGGAAAGTCAACGGATATTATTTGCAAAACCTCTTTACCTGCAAAACCTAGCATACGGCACCCCCAGCTCACCACACTAGAGCCCCAGGCAAACGTATCTTTGGCCACCGATGCCACATGACGCAGTACAGGTCTTTCTAAAGGTTCATTTTTCAACCGCTTTGCAACGGACACTGTCGCATCCCTTACCCCCTCTCCCCGATTCCATAGGTTGTGACCTTGCATCACAAGCTCTGGGGCGCGAAACGTGGCTTTACAGATGTGTGCGATGCAGCGCCCCTGCTCAAGAAAAGGCCGTGCTTCAGAACTAAAAGGGGCGAGAAGGGCCCAGGAAAATCCACAGACCCCGATATCGAAAATCCTCTGAATTCCTTTTGAGCGCTCCATGAATAAGGCTGAATCTCGAAGAAGAGATGCACTCTTCTTCGAGGAAGATTCCCGGCTTACGCTTGAAAAGAGAATTTGATCAATCGGCATTTTCCAGCTTCAATTTAATACTTAATAATACGTGATATAATATCACAATCACAGCATTAACAGAAACTAATAATCAGATTAAACGTAATTCAAAATCAACGGGTTTTTATTAACGCAATATCTTTCTTCAATCGTTTTCTTATAAAAGTAACTTGACAGCTTTGCAACCAGCCATGTCGTCGATAGTCCTAGAATTGAAGTAGACAGAAGGACCGGATTCACAGCAGCTGTCGCTGTCGTTAATGACGCCAATCCGATGACTGCAAGAGCCACTGAAGAGACGCATTTAACGATATTGACCCACGCCAGCCAAGTTTTATCTTGAATTTCAGCCATTTTTTCAGCCGATTGCCCCGAAACAGAGCGATAACCGCTTACTTTATAAACTTCATCAACGAGTTCAACACTGTCAGCCGCTAAACACGTAGCATTAAAAAAGAAATTAATTACAGGAAGCTGCTTCGCGAAATCAACAAATTTAAGATCGTGAAAAAAGTTAAGGGCCATTGTAAAAGTCGCACCTAAATACATCGACTTTACAAAGACTTGCTTTCTTGCTTCAGTGATTTTTTCTCCTTTTAATGGGTCTGTGTCCGCGAGCTGGTTTGACAAAGACAGCTGCTCTACGCTTTTGCGCAAACCATTCCCATCAATAAAGAGGTGGGGAATGCTAAGACCCGCTCCTAAAACTGACATCACTTGGCTTGTTTTTTCTGCTAGAAAACGCTGTGACGCATCGAGCAACGAACATTTTTGCACCCATAAAGCGATATTTTCACACCCTCGATAGAGATCCCAAGTCCCAGTTGCGGTCTCAAAATATCCTGTAACAAGATCTGCTTTCCCTTGTTTTACCTGAGGAAGCGCTATCGGCGTGTCATTGTAAGATGAAATTGCGGTTGCCATGTTTTTACCTTTAATTTAAGTGGAAGGGACTATGCTATCCATAGCCCCTATAAAGTTATCGAAACACTATGCTGTTGGAGCTTTGACCGCTACTCGTTGGGCTGCGATCTGACGTTTGGCGTTATCAATCACGTGTTGCGGAACGTTCGACCCTTTATTCTCTGGATCCACAGCTCTTTCGTACCAGAAGATACCGAGGGTAAACACTAAGCCCGCCGTGCTGCAAGCCAAGATCACAAGATAATTGATCCCGGTTGTCAGTATTGCGCCTAAACCATAGGTGCCTAGGGTGAGATAAGAAGCATCGCGTCCAGCTTGCAAGGAGTACAATGTCTGCTTTTCTGTTTCCCCAACTTTTGTGTTCGCAATTTTTTGGACGTTCTCAACGACACCATTTGCATTCCCCGCAATCGTTGAAGTGAAGTTAATCACACTCGCAGTATGTTTCGTTGCAGCACTGACGGGGGACCATGTTGCATTCAACTCGAATCCTTCATAGAGAGATTTAATCAAGCTTGTAGTTTCTTTAAGCACATTGCGCGCGCTTTGCAACATCCCGATATCTTTGCCTGTTGCATCTTTCCCACCAGAAAGGAGCGTGGTAACAGCGCCGGTTAAAAGAGTGATTTTTTTAGGGATTTCAGCAGCACCCAAAAAGTTCTTTGTGTTTTTTAATCCACCTGCAACATCTTTTAAATTGGAAGGCATATTCTCGAATTCACTCAAGATAGAAGCTGGCGCAATGATTGACTTTGCGACATCTACAGGCTTATCTCGGAAAAGGTCTAAGAAAATTTCAGAATAGCTTTTTGTCTCTTGCGCTTGAGCAAGAGGTAGATTAATTGCCACGGTTGATGTGATCGGCTTTGCTGTGATCGGTGCTGCAGGCATAGGTATTCTCCAAATATATTAAGGAATTGCAAACAAAATGCTAAGGAATTGTAAGAGATAGGCGACTTTACGTAAACGAATAAAAGGCGAAATGAAGTAAAGTTTTTAATATTTGATTAAAGATATTTACTTGATAAGAATTGAGAGAGCTCGGTGAAGTCCTTTAATAAAATCCACTGCTGACATCACCTTCTTTCCCTCCATTTGAACTTCGAGCAACTGAAGGGCTCCATGACCACAAGCTACAACCCACCCGTCTTTATCAAGGCGCAAGACTTGCCCTGGATGAGCATTATCGGCAGGGGCGACAAGGGATTTTTTAATTTTAACCCGCTTCTCTTCTTCGCCTAATTTTATTTTAAACCAAGCAGAAGGAAAGGGAGAAAGAGCTCGAATTTGATTATGCACCGCACTTGCCGAACGCTTCCAATCGATCTCCTCATCTTGAGGCATTAATTTGGCCGCCAGGGTCGCTTGAGCTGGGTCTTGGGGAATTCTAGTCACTGAGCCCACTTCATAGTCATGAATCACACGACGCACAAGCTCACAGCCCAATTGGCACAAGGCTGGCTCTAATTCTCCAAAAGTCATTTCGTCTGGCACTGGCAGGGATTGGATGGCTAAAATGTCACCAGCATCCATTTTTGACGTCATTTGGATGATCGTCATGCCGGTTTCGGATACGCCATCCATGAGAGCGCGTTGGATAGGGGCTGCGCCTCGGTACTTTGGCAGTAAACTGGCATGGATATTAATGCAATCAAGCTTTGGCAGATCGAGGATATGTTGCTTAATGATCTCCCCATAGGCAACGACGACGAATAAATCCGCCTGATAAGAGCGGAGGATGGCTTCAAATTCAGGCGTTGAGGCTTTTTCAGGCTGATGAATAGGAATGTGAGGCGCTATGCTTAACGCAGTCTCTTTCACAGGAGGCAAGGCTAAATGTAAGCTACGCCCTTTGGGTCTATCAGGGCGCGTAACGATCGCACAAACATCAATCTTGTGATCAATGAGGTATTTAAGAGTCCGTGCAGCAAAAGAGGAGGTCCCAAAAAACACCACTTTCATAAGAGAAACGCTACACCCTTTCTTCTAAAAGATCTTCGAGTTCATCGAATTCTTCATCGCGAAGAGCTGGACTTGAATTTCCTTGAAAACCGATTAGACCTCGACGGGTAGATCTGCAAAAGTCGAGCCAACGCTTAATTTGATCATTCATTTCGACTTCATTTTCAATCTGATCCAATGCATCGGAAAGACGCATTCCTGAGCGATAAGTGAGCTTAAACGCTTTCGTCAATGCGCGCCGGACGTCTAAAGAGAAACCATGGCGCTTCAATCCAACCAGATTGAGGCCGCCTAATTTATAAGGGGATCCAGCTCCGATTGTGAAAGGAGGAATGTCATGTGTGATTCTGCTAAAACCGCCGACCATCGCGAAGGTTCCAATGCGCGAAAACTGGTGCACAGGGGTCATTCCGCCGATGATCGCATCATCTTCTACGACTACGTGACCTGCCAACATCGAGTTGTTAGCCATAATCACCCGATTGCCAATCTCACAATTATGAGCAACATGGCAATAAGCCATAATGAGGCAGTCATCTCCGATACGAACAACAGAATTTTCCTGACAGGATGAGTTAATCGTGACAAATTCGCGAATTTCGCATCTTTTACCAATCTCGACGAAGGTTTTTTCCCCGCGGTACTTGAGATCTTGGGCTTTTGTACCCACACTGGCTGACGGCCAAATAATCGTCCCGTCGCCGATGGTTGTATTGCCATCAATATAAGCATGCGATTTGACAACGACATTATCCCCTAAAGACACAGTGCCTTTAATCACGGCATAAGCTTCAATCGTGACATTCTTACCGATCTTAGCACCGGGTTCGATGATTGAAGCAGGATGAATGTTAGACTGTGACATGGGTATCCAATTCTTTAATTAATTTATGGGTGTAACAACACGTTTCAAAATTAGAGCTGCTCCTTATCCATGAGCACAAATCCAATTTCGGCTTCCACAGCCAGTTGCTCATTTACATGAGCTTTAGCCAACATCCGCCCGCCTTTGCTCGTGAGATGAATTCCTGAGACGTGAAGCGTCAAGACATCTCCTGGAACAACAGGCCTGCGAAACTTGGCATTGTTAATATTAAGCAACAATGCAATTTTTTCACTATGCCCCTTTTGGTGCATTAATATCCCCCCCGTCTGCGCCAAAGCCTCTAAAATAAGAACTCCTGGCATAATGGGAACATTTGGAAAATGGCCTTGAAAAAATTGCTCGTTCATTGTGACATTCTTCTGGCCAATGATCGTATTTTCACTTAAGTTCAAATAAATGACTCTATCAACTAATAGAAAAGGGTAGCGATGAGGCAATATTTTTGTGATCTCTCGTACATTCAAAACGATAGGCTGATCGGTAACTTCTGTGTCCATCATGAACACTCCATTTTAATCTGATTAAACAACTCCTTAGCAAATGCGTTATTGGAAGCATGTCCTGATCGAATGGCAATGATGTGCGCTGTAAATAGCACGGGAATCAAAGACAGGTCGCCGATTAAATCGAGAACCTTATGCCGCACCATTTCATTGGAGAACCTAAGCCCTCCAGGATTTAGAACAACATTTTCTTTGATGATCACTGCATTTTCAAGACTTCCTTTAACGAGCCCTTTCTCTATCATAGGAGCTATTTCTTCATAAACAGAAAAAGTCCGGCAGGGAGCAATTTCATCGATAAAGAGATTCTGATCCACAAGAGTCGAAAAGAACTGAGTGCCAATCGCAGATGAATTGGGATAATGGAGTGTATAACTGATTCGGTATTCATCAGAGGGTAAAGCGACAAGATGAATGTCCCCTTGAGACCAATACACTGGTTTAGAAATACGAACGACCTCTCTTACCCCTTCCTGCTCCACGACTCCCGCCTCTTCGATCATAGCGATAAAGGAGAGAGAACTTCCGTCGAAAATGGGAACTTCAGGTCCAGAGATCTCAATAAAAACATTATCGATCCCGCAGGCGTTTAAAGACGCAAGCAAATGCTCTACCGTTTGCACCGAAGCCCCGGCAGCATCGCCTATCAGCGTACAGCGTGGGGTGCCTTGGACAAATTCGAGTTTTGCGGGAAATTCAGGGTGATTAGGTAAATCGATGCGTTGAAAAACAATCCCTGCGTCGAGAGGCGCAGGACAAAGTCGGATACTGACATCCTTTCCTGTAAAAACACCAATGCCAGAACTATGAACACTTCGCCCTAAGGTCTTTTGTTTCTTCGACTTTAAAGCTGATCGTTGAACAATCGGTTCTGTCAGTGTACAAGAGAAAGACAATAGGTACCTCTACTTAATGCTTTTTAGGGCAGGACTAAACCTTAATTCGTGGACGGTCTTTAATAATTATCGTTAGGAAGGTAGCGCATCTATGTCTTTTTCTTCAAGTTCATTTTCAGCAGATCGTTAAAAAAAAACTTCATGCCTGCCAGAGATTTTTTTATTGAAAACCCGATAAGGATCCCTACACACAAAACCAGAATCCCTAAATCCCCCCAATAGCTATAAAGCGTCCAATGATTTTCCACTTTGAGCGACAAATCCAATACACCTTTAATCCATTCAGATTTTTTTCCGCCTTCTCCCAACTGCGCCACAACCTGACCAAATCGGTCCACTGCAACAGTGAGTCCCGTATTACACGAACGCATTAGAGGAATTCCATTTTCTACCGCTCGAAGACGCGCATGATCAAAATGCTGTTTCGGTAGACGTGAATAGGGATAATAACTGTCATTCGTAACATTCACAAACAACTCAGCCCCCTTTTTCCGGCCCTCGCGCATGAGAGCTGCAAAAGTCTCTTCATAACAAACAGAAATACTTAACGGGACGCAGCTCCCAGTAACTGCCGCTTCAGACCCCGGCGTAAAAAATTCAACGATCCCATAGTTTTGCGTCCATTTTTTTAAAAAATGAAAGGGTAAATATTCCGCAAGAGGGAGCAAAACCCGTTTATCATACCGAGAAATTTCGCGTTGAAACGGAAAAAAGTGGAACGCTGCATTATAGTTTTTTCCGAGAGAAGGCTCGCGATGATCCAGGCCGGCGATCACTTCTGAATAAAAATGATTTGAGATCAACTGCCCCCAGAACGCGTTTGTCACGCACCAGACCTTTTCTCCGCGCAGCTCGCGTAGTTCGGCATAAGGAAAGAGCAAGGGAGGCTGATGCAATACAGCTTCATCTCCCAGCTCTTGAGCAACACATTTAAGCACTGCAGCATACAGATACACAGCATCTGTTGCAGGATAAGGGACAACAGCTTCCGGCAGAACCACAAGATCCCAATGGGATTGATTATTGCTCTTGAGAAGCCTTAAAATTTCAATCCATTGATTTAAAGGTGAAATAAACTCATCGTGCCGCCCAGGTAAAGGAACCTTTTGAGATGGGAGCAAGCCAGTCTGGACTAAAGCAGCAGAGATGCGCTTTCCTTCGTTCTGCGGCGCACGTGAGAGGTGCCAGGTCCCAAACAACACAGGGACAAGGGCTAACCCCATCCAAATCAGCGCACACGTTTTCTTTTTTTCTCGAGTGGCAAAGAACAATTTTACCGCCGCAAGATTGACAAGAATAACCCAAAACGAAAGGCCATAAACTCCCCATACTGCAGCAAACTGCAGGGTAGGCACAGATGCTGTCAAAGAAAGCCCAACTGGATTCCATGTAAATCCGCATAAAACCTTAAGCCGCGACCATTCCATCCCAGTCCACAATGCCGCAGCTGCTAAAATTCCCAAAGGAGTTAAACTGCGCACATCTCGAAGAAAAAAAGTGAGAAGGCTAAACTGCACCCCCAAAAGCAAACATAAGATTCCATAGACAAAAAGGATATACACCCCTTGAAACTCAATCGAGGTCATCCAGGAGAGGTGCACGAGTTGAATACAGGCAAACCAACCCCCACTTATGAAGATCTTTTGTCGAGAAGAGCACTGGGCAATGCTGACCCAAAACAGCGCAAACCCCAGAACAGCAGAAAAAAGAGAGAGCGAAGGGGACCATGCCGGCTGACCAAAGGCCACAATCCCCCAACTCGCTAAAAAGAAAAGTTTATTTTTCAATTGATCGGACAAGGAGCCAAGCGGTGAACCTTCTTGGACACAATGGCTGTTATTCAGAATGTTCTCCTTTCTGCGAGCCGCATTTTCCTCCCTTTCCATAAGCCAATAAAATCAGTAAACCACCAAGCACGCTTAAATTTTTTAAAAAATTTGCAGCCTGCACTTCATATTCTGGACCTTGAACCATCCAAAAAGCATGCATCACCAGCGTGGTCGGGATCAAAAAAATCGCTAATAAAAACGCACCAAAACGCACCTGGACGCCGAGCAGCACGCACAGCCCCCCCAAAATTTCACAGCAAACGGCAGCAGTAAGTAGGATGGGCAGATAGGGAAGAACCCACTCCCCAATTCCCGTGACCCATCCCGATCCTTGAGACATCGTCATCCAATTCGTCAAAGAGGTCGCAAGTAATTGTTCCGCCTCCTGCCAATTAAGGATTTTACTTAACCCCGAAGCCAGAAAAATCAAGCTGATCAATAATCTCCCAGCAAAACCCAACAAACATTTTAACATAAACATCTCCAGAAGTAGCTATTGAAGTATATCCTTCTTATGCATTATTCTAGTCTACCGATGAAGGAAAATTTTCGCGATTACCATCTTTTTCAGATTTTAAATCTCTATGATGAGCAGACGGCTCCACTTGATTTATTTTTAAGAAATTATTTTAAAAAAAATCACGCGGTCGGTTCTAAAGATCGCAAGATCATTTGCGAATCTCTGTATCTCATGATCCGTTGGAGAGGTCTTTTAGATCATCTCTGCGAAAAACCTGTGAACTGGAAAAATCGCTATCATTGCTTACAACACTTTTCTCCTCACTCCCACCTTAACAACCTCGAGATCCCCCCTCATGTCCGAGCCAGCTTTCCAAAAGCTTTTTTTCAACTCCTTGAACTAAGCTTAGGCCCCGAATTAGCTTGGGAATTTTGTCTCGCAAGCAATGAGACTGCTCCGACGACAGTCCGGGTCAATCTTCTAAAAATTAGCCGCGAAGAATTATTGGCTAAATGGCAACCTCACTATACTGTGTCTCCCTGCGCACATTCCCCTACGGGAATCATCTTTGATAAAAAGGAAAACTTTTTTGGAATGCCTGAATTTAAGGAAGGGTGCTTCGAAGTGCAAGATGAAGCAAGTCAGCTGATTGCAGATCTTGTCGACCCCAAACCCACAGATCATGTGCTCGATTTTTGCGCTGGATCGGGAGGTAAAACACTCGCCTTTGCTCCAAAAATGAAGGGAAGGGGACAAATTTTTCTCCACGACATCCGCCCTCACGCACTTGCCGAAGCAAAAAAAAGATTAAAGCGCGCAGGAATACAAAACGCTCAACCTCTCCTCCCCGACTCCCCACAGAAAAGAAAGCTACAACATACGATGGACTGGGTACTCGTCGACGCTCCTTGCACAGGCACTGGAACATTGCGGCGCAACCCAGATATGAAGTGGAAATTTTCCCCAGAAACTGTTGATCGTTTGAGCGCCGAACAAAAACTCATTTTTAAGGAAGCGCTGCAATTTTTGCGTCCCGGAGGATACATCGTCTATGCCACCTGCAGCGTTCTCCCTCAAGAAAATGAAGAACAAGCGGCCTATTTTCAAGAAGAATTCGGCTTAACTCCCGTGGCACCCCCATTAAAAACCTTTCCTAAAAGCGGTGGAATGGACGGTTTTTTTGGAATTGTTTTCCAGAAGAGCCCGCTTCAAAAGCGCGTTCTACAGGATGAGGGAAGTTTGCAATAGGTTCAGAAGCCCATTGTGGTATAAAATCTATGGATCTGTTAGATTCACATGTAAACAACCTGATGTCATTATGAAAAAAAATCGAGCCATATTTTTAGCGTTAGCACTCCTCTGCACCTTGCCTCAATGGGCAGACGCTCCTTCTCTTCTGACCGCAGAACAACATGAGTCTCTGATTGTCTATAATCGCATTTTGGCTAAGGTCAATGACAAAACGCTCTCTGTAATTGACATCATGAAGAAAATGGATCTCTTTCTTCAGCGCAACTATCCCGAACTTGTCGATTCAAAAGTGGCGCGTTTTCAATTTTATTCTTCCCAATGGCGAGACACTCTCGCTCAGATGATCGATCAAGAATTGATGATCGCAGATGCTGAACGGCTCGAACTCAAAGTGTCCGATGCGGAAGTCCGAGAAGAAATGCTAGACCGCTTCGGCCCCACGATCATGGCAACGTTAGATAAGCTAGGCCTTTCCTACGAAGAGGCTCGTTCCATGATCCACTCTGAAATGATCGTTCAGAGAATGATGTGGTTTCGGGTTAATTCAAAGGCACTTAACACAGTCAATCCTCAAGATATTAAAGAAGCTTACAAGCAGTTCTGCTTAAAAAATCCGGCATTAGAACAGTGGAAATATCAGGTTCTTTCCGTGCGCTCTCCGAAAAGTGATTTAAGCGAAGCGATCGCTCATCGCGCATTTGATATCCTCCAATCTGCTCAAACTCCGAATTCCCTTCAAGATATCGCCGCAAATCAGACCGCAACAGAGCGACCCGTGCAGGTCATTAGCGAACGCACCAGCGAAAAGGAACAAACTGTAATTTTTACTCAGTATACAGATCTAAATCTCGCTCTCGATCAGATCAAAAACGAAGCCAACGAAGAGAATCAATTGGCGATTTCCGTTTCACCTGAACTCGACGTCGACGAGAAAAACATTGCCGATGCACACAAAGAAGTTCTAAAAACTTTGGCGCCAGGAATGTTCAGCGCTCCTATAGCTCAAGTGAGCCGTGTCGACCAATCCGTTGTGTACCGCATTTTTCATCTGAAAGAACATTCCAAAAAAGAGGTTCCTCAATTTGAATCTATTTCCGATAAATTGAAAGATTCTCTTCTTGAACAAGCTGTCGTTAAAGAAAATTCCCTCTACATCACGAAACTTCGCGAGAGATTAGGCTATGATGAAAAGCATATGCTCGAATCACTTCCGGATGATTTCCAGCCCTTTGCTCTAAAATGAGCAAGATGCATAAAGCATCAGAGCTTCAGAGCTTTCTCAGAGAGCTGGGAGTGGATGCACGGAAAGGTCTTTCTCAGAATTTCTTAATCGATGGTAATATTCTTCGCAAAATTGCGGCCTCCGCTCATGTAAAAACGGGAGATTATGTTTTAGAGATTGGCCCAGGGCCAGGAGCTCTTACAGAGCTACTCTTAGAACAAGGCGCCCATGTCACCGCAATCGAGCTCGATGTCGTCTTTGCTAAAGCATTAGAACGCTTACAAACTCAGGATCAGCGATTAACTGTTTTTACAACGGATTTTTTAAAATTTCCTCTACAAGAGTTTCTTAAAAAAAATCCAGGACCCTGGAAGGTCGTCGCTAACTTACCGTACCACATTACAACGCCGATCCTAACCCAGATTCTCCCTTGCACTCCAGCGATCGAGTCTGTCACCATTATGGTCCAAAAGGAAGTGGGAAAGCGGATGGTCTCGTCACCCGGCTCTTCAGACTACGGGAGCTTTTCTGTCTTCGTCTCCTTTTATAGCAAAGCCACCTACTGCTTTACAGTGGAACCCACCTGCTTTTATCCTAAGCCGACCGTTCAATCGGCTGTGGTGCATTGTCAGTTACACCCAGCTCCACAAGTCTCTTCGGTGGATGCATTTTTTATTCTCACGCGCACAGCTTTTCAGCAACGGCGAAAAATGCTCCGCTCTTCGCTCAAAGAGCTTTACCTTCAGGAAAAAATCGTCTCGAGTCTTCTGCAATTAGGACTGAAAGAAACGGTGCGACCTGAAGAGCTCTCGCTCAATCAGTTCTTACAGTTATTTTCTTTGTTAAACTGACTTTTTTCCGGATCCGCTTTTTGAAAGGATGATGAAAGCAGTAAAAAGCAATTCCGAAAAATACACATCCAATCAGCGCAAGGAAAATTCCCGTATATTGGCGGCATTGAGCTTTGAGCGTACTCCAAGCTCCTTGAAGTTTATACTGGAAGGTCCCTTCTATCTGATGAACGGAAAATAAAGGCTCTCTTGCAAGAATGTCACCGCTTGGAGAGCGAACAACAACCTCGCCTACATTTTGCCCTTCTTGAATAGGTAACGAAAGCTCATTCCAACATTCAGCTACTGTAAAGTCAGGCTCTTCAGAAGCATAGTACTGCAAAATGACATCGCGTTCCAAATCGGCAATGAGCGCTCGCTTAGCTCCGGGCAGTATGTAGGAAAAATGATCAAACTGTTTTGAAAAAAGAGTGCGTGCGACCTTAGGCTCATTAAAGCCCGCTTCGAAAAGAGTAATCGCATCCTTATAGCGCATTGGTAACTGGGAACAGCCCAATAAAACAAGGATGAGTTTTCGGTGTTCATCTTCCGCTGCACCGACAAGAGTGTACCCTGAGCTCAGCGTGTACCCCGTCTTCACCCCAATTGCCTTAGGGTAATGAAATTTCCCCTGCTTCACCAATGCATTGTGCTGGAATAGATCTGCATCCGCCTGCTTATTCGTCGTCCCGCGGGGGTACTTCAGCGTCTTTACCATTTCACGAAAAAAGGGGATCTCCAATGCTCTCTTCGTGATGATCGCCATATCCCTAGCCGTTGTTTTATGCTCCGGGTGGTACAATCCATGGGGAGCATAAAAAGTCGTCTGAGTACAACCTAGAGTTTTAATATAGAGATTGAGCTCTTCGACAAACTGCATCGTGCTCCCAGAGACATACTGAGCGATGACATTTGCAGCATCATTGGCCGATTCCAGCATCAATCCGTATAATAAGGTTCTTAAAGGGAGAATTTCTCCGGTTTTAAGTCCCATATGGGTTCCCCCAAATTCCAGACGATAGGGAGGGTGGCCGCGCGCAGGATCTCGACGGATCGAAGGATGGACTGACCCCACGGCGTCAGCAGTTGCCATGATTAACTCATCTAGCGCATGTTCCTTTTTTTCAAGAGCATAAAGGGCAGTGGCTATCTTAGTGATGCTCGCGGGAAACATGGGGACCTGAGCATTTTTCTGATAAAGGACAGCTCCTGTTTGAGCATTGATGAGGATCGCCGAAGAAGCGGAAATGTCAACAGATAACGGGACAGAGGCCGCCGACAGCGGTCCAATTCCCAATCCGCACAAAAAAATATAGACAAACAAGCTTCTTTTTTTCATGCGCGATGATATACAACTTAACCCATTAATTATCAATAACATAATAGCAATCCCCACAAGAACCCTCATTAACCATAGAAAAATTAAGGAATGTGATCAACTTGAAGATTTTTGTTGATACCTCTTGACAAGGTATATATATGAAAGCTAAACTAGGAATTGTAGGGGTGTGGGTTAGTTTAAGCGGAGGACATGATGATCAACCCAGTTATTTTGGAAGAAGCCTTTCTGGAATTCAGTAATAATCTACAAAAGTGGATTCCTGATGGCGTCATTCATGTAGATCTAAAAGTTCTCCACGACCTAGGGCTGCTTAACCAAACGGAACTCGAACATTCGGTAAACGAAGAAAATCTCTCCCTATATTTTCACATCATTGAAACACCCGATAAGGTGACCCTATACAATGACCAATTCGCCATTTGGATCATTCCACAGCTCGTTCAGGACATCCCCACGACAACCACAATGATTTCCCTATTACAAGGCAACAAACCTCATCTCGAAATCGTTTATACAACGACTGGCGTTTACAACGCCCCCAAGTATATCCTGAAAATCTTACAGCATTTCCTCGCAGAGGTTCAGGACACAGAAGCAGTGATTTCCTCTATTGGGAAGAAAAAATAGCCGGTTTATCCGGTTATTTTTTTTGATAAGACGAGGACGTTGTGCTGTCCCACTCTTTCGTAACTTAAACCATCGCAATAAGTCCGCATCAATTTCACACCCAAGCCCCCCTCTACCATTTCTTCAATCGGCATCTCCGGCTTTACAGGCGCGGATAGGGGATCATATGCCACTCCCTCATCGATCAGAGTAAAGGCGATCAGCTCAGGGGTTAAAAGAGCTTGAATTTCTAGCCGTCCTCCCATTTGGGAATAGGCATGCATCACGACGTTGACGACAGCCTCTTCCAAAGCGAGCTCAAACTGTTGAGCATCTTTTTTGGGCAATCCTGCATAACTTAAGGTCTGCTGTACCCAATCTAAGATTTGTGGCAGCATCTCCAGCGTGGCTTCAAAATACTGAACAAAATTCTTTGGAATGTGCGTCATGAATTCTCTTATTTCGACGTAAGTCAATTCTTATGGATGCAAAGTCAAATGGTGATTCAATCCTTCTACTATCTTCTGCGCAAGAGTCTGATAAATCGGCGCTCCGGCGTCGTCATGAGCCCCTTCAATCGAGTCCAGTTGCCCTAAAGAAAAATCTAAGACCGTTTGAGGACGCCCATGGGGAGGAACAAAGGTTAGGTCCACAATAGAATGCGCATCGACATAATCGTAATCTGCTGAAGCCTTAACAATGGTCGGTCCGACCACAACATCTCCTGAGGCTGTCTCCACGAGCTTAACCTCAGCGGAAAGGGTTCTGCGGTTCTCTGTTGCCAAAATATTTTTGCGCCGCTGGCCGGTCGTAGGGTTCCGATCGTACTGATAACCAATCCGATCGCTTCCATCGCCAATGATGGAAACAAGCAACGTCAGAGCCCCTCTGTTCCGATGGTATTCCAAGAGAGGGTTTTCCGCAATCTTGCGAACAATGGCATTGTTCAGCTGCCCTTCATCATCTCCCGAGATATAGGGAACACAAATAGAGACAGGATCTCCATCTGCTTGGCTTTCTTGAAACCGATAACCGCATCCGGAAAGAATGAGACTTAACGCGCTTAAGCAGAGCAATTTACAAGAGGCAATTGCAAAACTAGAGCCCCTAGAAAAATCGATGATTCTGAGACAGGCTGCAAGGGCAGCTAGACTGCCAGGTCCTTTTTGACGAAGCCAACCCCTTGCGGGTTGGCGAGGAGAAAGGGATGCAAGCTGGCTCAAAAGCGCGATTTTGCTAGACTCTCGAGTTTTGCAATTGCCTCTATAAAACATGAAATTACTGCGCAGCCTCTGTGGTTAGATCACTCTTTTCCACCTGAACAATCTCCCGCGGCGCAGGTAGATTCATCAGCGATGAAGGAGTTACAGGATCGCTCGGCGAGAGAGATTCCTTTTCCACTGGGACAGCGGGCTGTGGGGCTGCTTCGGGAGTAATCTTCAGCTTTTGCAATCGCTTTCCTGCAAGTCCTGCCACTTTTGTTTCAGGATATTTTGCGATAATGCGCGTATAATAAATGTGCGAGGCATGCGGCTTATGGGTGCGCTCATAAAACCGCGCAATGTCGTAAAGGTGGCTTGCATACACCTCTTTCATATTGAGTAGCATCCCTTCAGCCACAGCGACTTTTTCCTCTCCTGGAAAATCTTGACGAAACTTGCGCAAATTAATTTCCGCCAAGTCGAGATAATCTTGATCGGGATATTGATCTTGAGACTGGATTAAGTACACCTGACCGATCCCAATATAGCTATCCACCGCAAGAGGATGCTTGGAAAAGCGCCTGATCAACATCTGATAAGTTTCAATACTCGATTTATATTCCTCTGTTTTTAGAAGAAGCTGCGCTTTTCCATAAAGAGCCCGAGCGGCAAGTTCATGATGGGGAAGCGCTGTGATCACTTCATCATAGATCGCAATCGCTTCATCGCGCGCAGGAATCCACTTAGGAAGGCTATCCCATCCCAACACATGCTTTTTAGCGCCGTGATGGAACTGCTCTGCAATCTGAAATTTCGTGTGAATCGCCTCTTCAAAATGCTTCGGAGTAGACTGCTTCTTGAGATAGCGCGTTAGCATTTTATTGGACTGATCAAATTCTTTTTTATGAAAATA
>JAGVMG010000034.1 GCA_020053915.1 Parachlamydiales bacterium
ATAAAAAACTTCTAAATAATGGCAAATAATTGATTTCTCAAATTATCCGCACAAGCTTTGTTTTGTTTATCACATCACTTCACTTCTGCTGTCAAAACATCTTTTGCGTCCGTCATGCGGTCGCTATTCCTTTCGCTTTCGATCTTCGTTCGGATCTCGTTTAAAAGGATGTCAATAACATACAAAATGAGGGCAATTTACCGCAAATGTTTTCCGATTTTTTTTGTGGAACTGAGGGTCGTTTTTTCGCTATTTTAAGAGGGAAAACGGCTTTTTTTTATGCCGTGAAAATAATGCGTGAACTCGCAAATAAGCCGATCCGAAATCGGCTCTAAAAGATGAATTTCTCCCATATTCCGTACCGCTCGCCGATCGGACCTCGTCTAAAGCTTAAAACTAAAGCGGCAAGGCCAACCAGCAGCGCACTCCCCCTCGCGCCAAAAGAGGCTTCTGGCCAGAGCCAAAAGGCTCCAATGAGGATGAGTCCGAGAAGGATGTTCACAAATCTAACTGCGCGAAAGACCTCAGACATGGCAACGACAGAGAAGGCGATCATGAGCGGTCCTGCAATATACTGCGCAGTGGCTAAATGGCCTGTGATGTTTAAAACAGAGGGCGCCGCCATAAGCCATATACCCAATAATGCTGTGAGAATTAGATTCCAGGGCACCGTGATTCCCCACGCCATTTGTGTTGAGGATCGGATCTTCGCTTCCAGTTGTGTGCGATTTGCTGGCGGTATATCTCCTTTCCACAACACACGCCAAAATGACTTTCCTGAACGCACAGACTGTCTTAAGAATTGGATCGTTGCGACAAATTCCGGAGCTGTCAAAAGGATCATGAGCAGCATACTTGCAGCTGTAGCCAAACACCAAGCACACCAGGAACCTACTGCGACAGGTTGCAGGATAATGAGAGTAATGCTCACGGCTCCGACGGGTACCACAAGAAAGCCAAACACTAAAACGAGCCACGGCATTGTGTACCAGCGGTCTTGCCTCCCCTGCCAGCCGAGCAACGCTTCTACTGTATAGCACAAGGCACCGAGTCCCGCGTCTGAAACAGGGAAATCGCGAGAGATTTTCGATGTGATCACGTTTAGGGTTCCGTCCTTAAAAATGGGATCCCAAATATGATCGATATAACCTAATTGATACGCTGCCATATACCGGGAAAAGAACCAACAGAGCATCGCTAGGCCAATCGTGGGGATTCTATGATTCCAAGCAGAAGGGTTAAACGACCACCCTGCGGGGCAGCGTGCTGTTTGTAAAGCGTTCTTGTCTTTTCCATTTGTCAACAGGAAACTGAGGACAATAAGAACGACCCCAACGAAGGTGTCATTAAGATAAGTGTTGGAACAGGGCGCCCAAAAAATTAAAGGCGCAAACTGAAGCCACACGCCGACAAGGCCAATGCACCAGCCCGACCAAACACGTTGCGGAGCTAACGAAGCGATTCCTAAACAGATCAGCACAATTCCCGCAATGAGATCACTGCAATATATCCGGTGACTCATCTGATCAAACGTGAGCGTCACCGCGAGCATCCACAATCCCAATCCTACTGTAATAAGCGCTACTTTTGTTTTTCTATCGTTCAAGGTTACCTCTTATTTCCAAGTCCGCGGGGAGCATGTAATTTATTTTCGTCGTACCAAGCGATGGGATCTGATTTGAGTTCTTTGACCCATAATGGAATGGTATCTTCTACTTTATGTTTTGGCTCCCAACTTAAAAATTTCCGAGCGCGGGTAATGTCTAAGCAATAATGATCGTCGGCAAAATCGATCATCCAAGGTTTGATGAAGGATTTTTTCATAAACGGAGCATATTGCTGCACCCATGCCCCGATTTTGGCAAGCGGCTTAGGGACTCCCCATGTCTTCCATTCTTTGCCGTGACAGAGCCTTGCCATTAAACGCTGAATATCATCGTAGCTCATGGTGTTCGGCTCTCCAATTAAAAGAGTCAGTTCGGGAGGCAGCGTTTTTCTTTTTTCTACACAGAGTCTAATGGCTTCAATTAAGTCATCCATATGAACAAAAGAGGCACCATGTGTGACATCCCCCGCGAAGACATGCCCTTCGAGCTGATTTTCATAGATGCGTTGCAGCTGATTGGAAAGAGGGATCGAATGGCAGGCGTCGTCATAGACTCCCGCAATCCGTAAATTCACGATTGGAATCTTGCCTCTATTGTTGCGAATGAGTTCTTCTGTTTTAACTTTCGATTGCGGATATCCCCAAGCCGTTGTAAGCGGCGCATCTTCCGTGATTCTTTCGCCTACCTTTCCTGGTTTGTGGACGAGCATGGTGCTTGAAAAAATAAATTGTTCCACTTCAAATTCTTGGAGCCCTTTGAGCAAACGTTCTGTGCCTTTTACCGTGATCCGGTCATACTGCCCACTCCATCTGCTGGCAAAGGTATAGTATGCGGCTAGGTGGATGACCGAAGCGATCTTATTGCCGTAATTTTTTCGAATATAAGAGAGCCCTTCATGGACGCTTTCATCTGTGCCCATATCGACGATGACGAATTCTACATCGGGAAGATGCCCTGCTAAGAACACATCAAATCCGACAATCTGAAACTTTTCAGAAAACCGCTCTGCCGCCTTAAATCCGATGCGTCCACTGCATCCTGTGATAAGAATGACTTCCCTGTGATTTGCCATCGCTTCAATCCTCCGTGATTTCAAATTTAAATTTGCATTTTTCAAGGAATATTGCAAGCGGTTAGAAAATTTCTTGTTATTTTTCCTTGGATTGGATTATTTAAGAGGATAGAATTGAAACCTTTCTCAATATCCTACACATAGGGTGATCGTATGAAAACATTCTTGGGCGCTTTATTCACAACGACATGTGCTCTTTCGCTAGGATATAGCGATGGTTTTGCTCAAATTGAATATCTTCCACAATCGGAGCAATTGACGTCCGCTGAATATGCAGAACTTGTCAATCCTGTACAACTCGATTGTCAGCACCTATCTCAAGCCGATCAGGATTATCTCGATGAACCGGGCATTCTCGCCGGCAAGGGAGAGTTTCCTATCGGTGATCCTGCAGGAGCACAACTGGGCACAAGTTCTGAAATGCTCGAAGTGGATCCGACTAACACAGACGGACAGCCAACGACACCGGTCCCCACTCCCAGCACGGGCAAATCTTATTTCCCTGCTGATGAATCGACCGGCACAGATTCAAGTCCTGATACCTCTAGAATTCCTGTTCCCGAAGTTTCTGGAAAACGCCAAGCTCCCATGCAACCGGCAGATCCAAGCTCAAAAGGAGGCGTATTCCAAACACCAGAAGCAACCACGACTCCTGTACCGATGTCTCCTCAGAGAGCGAAGTGAACTCTAAGATCAGGCATGGAACAAACCCCTTCTGATAGAGATCATCGAAGATTATTCTTCGGGGCTGAGGTCATTGCTAACTGGCCTCAACACCTCCCTAAAGCGAGGATCTTACCAGAAGGAATGCGTCACATCACTTTGGCATTTTTAGGGAACTGTCCTTTCGCTCCCTTAAACAATCTCCTTTCTTTTTTTCCGACGTCGTCATTTTCAATTGGGCCTGCAGGCATAGCAGATCAATGCCTCTTTCTTCCCGACGTCAAGCCGCGTGTGGCCGCAACAAGCGTACAGTGGCAAAAGGATACGGATGCGTTGGGTTCCTATCAAAAAAAGATTGCCGAATGGTTAACATCTCATGGGCATTCCTTAGATAAACGCCCCTTTCTCCCCCACATCACTCTTGCCAGATCACCATTAGACAGAGAAGAATGGCGGCAGTCGTTTCTCCCCTTCCCCTTTTATCTTAAAGGTCTGCACCTCTATGAGAGTTTGGGCAACTTGACTTACCAATCAATCTGGAACGTTCCGTGGTTAGAGCCATTTGAAGAGCTCGATCACACAGCAGATATTGCCTTTCTGATCCGAGGAGAAACAGTGCAACAAATCCATTACAATGCGCAAATAGCACTTAGCTTTCATTGTCCTGAGCTCATTAAGTACTTTACTTCAGATTTAGAGGACTCATTGGATGGGATCATCATGTCTTTAAATACCCTAATTGCGAGGATGGATAGTGAGGAAGGATCTCCCTTTAAAGCAGTGAGCTTTCACGGTACACTTATTGTGAGTCCCAACAACTTTCTCACCTGGGAGATGATCGTCGATGTCTAATCACAATTTAAAAAAAATTGGTCCTGCCACATTTCTACTTCCCGCGTCAGGTGGAATGAGGGTTCCGGGCCTCATCATCGCGACAGAAGCTCTTTTAGAAGAAGCAGGAATTGAGCAGCCTTTAGAACAAGTGCGCAATGTGGCTCATCTTCCGGGTATTGTAAACTATAGTATTGCCATGCCCGACATCCATTGGGGATATGGGTTTCCAATCGGAGGAGTCGCTGCCATGGATGCAGAAAAGGGCGTGATTAGTCCCGGAGGCGTTGGCTATGACATTAATTGCGGAGTGCGTCTTGCCATCGTTCCGATCGCGTTTGCGAGTTTAAACGCCGCAGTGAAAAAAGAATTGCTGCAAAAAATTTATGAGCTCGTACCTTCTGGCGTGGGCAAAGGACAGCGTAGCATCCAGAGTTTAACCGATCGAGACTATCACGAGTTGTTGCAACAAGGAGCGCGCTGGTCGGTTTCCAAAGGATATGGATTTGCTCAAGATCTCGAACAGTGTGAAAGCCATGGTCAAATTGACGATGCAGATCCCGATGCAGTTTCAAAAGAAGCCAAAAATCGGGGCAAAGATCAGCTGGGCAGCATTGGATCTGGCAATCACTTTGTGGAGATCGGAGAAATAGAAACTCTCTTTCTTCCCGACATAGCTAAAGAGTGGAACGTCGTTCAAGGACATACCTATGTGCTCATCCACTCGGGCTCTCGTGGATTTGGACATCAAGTGTGCCAAGATGCGTTGAACACCTTTATCCAGCAAGGGTACGCAGAGGGTCTTCCCGATCGTCAACTTGTCGCAGCGCCGATTCAAAGCGTTGCAGGAAAGCACTACTTCCGCGCGATGGCAGCGGCTGCAAACTTCGCTTTCAATAACAGACAGCAGATCTTGCATGAAGTTAGACGTGCGTTTACCGAAGTGCTCCGCATCCCCGCTGAAGAGATCCGTTTAATTTACGATGTGTGCCATAATATCGCTAAATTCGAAACGCATCTTGTTGACGGCAAGCTTAAAAAACTCTGCGTGCACCGCAAAGGGGCTACCCGCGCATTTGGACCTAAAGCAGAAGAGCTCATCCCCCTTTTTCGCAAAACAGGGCAGCCTGTTCTTGTGCCAGGAGACATGGCTCGGGCTTCTCATTTAATGGTGGGTCTTGGAAATCCATTGACCTGGTGCAGTTCTTGCCATGGTGCGGGAAGAGCTAGAAGCCGGGTAAAGTCTCTCGCTCACTGGAAAGGCAAAGACCTCCACCGCTACATGGCAGGGCAAGGTGTTTCTGTGATGGCAGCATCTAATCGCACTATTGCAGAAGAGATGCCCGATGCCTATAAAGATGTCGATGCGGTTGTTGCAGCCGTCGAAGAAGCGGGTCTTGCCAATCGAGTTGCCCGCCTCCGTCCCCACCTTGTTGTTAAAGGATAAGGTCAATCCTTTCTTCGCTTTTTAGTTTGTTTAGAATGCAATTTCCCATGAGAGGCCGTAGAAGAAGATGTTTGACGTTTCGAGTGTGCGTGAGACGATGAAGAAGTAGAAGATGAAGATGGGTGTGGACTAGAAGAAACATCTGAAACAGACTTAAACAATTCAGAAGGAAAAAGGACCCTACGTGCTGCACATCCCGGCCAATGTTTGTCGATGGCATCGATGACTTGGAGGATATTAAATGAATCGAAATCATCAAGCCTGTTGGACAACGTGTACTCCTTCACCGCTTCAACAGCTGATTTAATTGCATTCACAACCCTTGGAAAATCTAAGGCAAAAAACTCATCGGCTGTCTTACATCTCCCTTTCAAGAGAATACGATTTTGCTGATTTTTAGGAAGGGCTTCAAATTGAGTCCTTAACGCATTACTTTCTCTCAAAATGATTAAACTTTTATACAATCTAGAAAGAGCAGATCTACACTCATACCCAGTAAAATCAATCATTTGCTCTCTATCCTCTTGGATCAATTCTTGGAACGATTCATTCGTCTTACATCTTAATTTTTTTTGATCATTAAAAACCGCTAAGGGATTTTGAGTAAGATCAAAATCTGAAATAGAAAGAACGATTACGTTAGAAGGGAAAAAGACAAATTGATTTTCAGAAATATCTAAAACCTTCAATTGCGATAAGTTGGAAAATGTTTCAGGAAGACATGTAAGATGATTTCCAGCTAGGCCTAGGCCCTTCAGATTTTTACACTTACCTAAAAAAGGAGGAACTTCTAAAAACTCATTATACGAAAGATCGAGTCTAACTAGATTCATAAGTTGTGAGAAAGAGGAAGGAAGTTCGGTTAAACAATTCGAAGAAGCATCAAGCACGACCAACTGCTCAAGTTCCCCAATAGACTTTGGAAGATAAGTTAAAGCATTTCCATTAATCAGAAGAGTCTGCAAGTGCTTAAAGTCTCCCAAGCACGAGGGAAGAAAACTCAGTGGATTATCGTATTTTTGCCATGAAAAATTAATGTATTCTAATTGAGGAAACAAAGTCGTTTCTTTTGGAAGGGTTGCAAGACCCATTTTAGGTGTTGAAAGAGCGCGCAACATGATTCCACCTGGAGCACGACTGTGAATTTTTTCACGTATTTCTTTAGGGGCTAATGGCATTCCAGAAGGAATCCCCATGGAAAACATTAAATGGTCAGGAAGATGAGACCGCACCTCTTGAGACCAATGCCCTAGATTTGGATGTGTTAGGCTTGCAAAATGAGTGCCCCACAACTTGATGAGGGCTTGATCTTCAAGATGCGATCCCACTATCTTTTGAATCCGCTTTAGGATTTTATTTAGGGAGCTAAGAGACGTAAATTGCTGTGAATTTGCTAAATCCAACCCTTCTATATTAGCAAAAAAAACACCTTCAGGTAATGAGGGCTGAAAACTGGTCCAAACTTTGAAGGATTTTTCAAAAGATTGCGCCTCTTTTAGGAGTTGTAACCCGTTTAGCCCCCTTGTTATCGTTTGAGCAAATGATTCAAATTGAGTTTCAGCAGATGCAGTTAACATCTCATTTTCGATGCGCCGAATGATATTCTGGAAACGGATAGGCCCCTTCGGAAGGCAAATTTTCATCTCTTGCCAGCGATCAGACAACCCAGAAGTTCGTTTAGAATTTGAGGAAGAACATGCTGCCATATTAAACTCCGATTAAGTTAAGCGTAAACCTTAGTAAAAAACAGAGTTTCAAGCAAAAAAAATCTTCTCTTGAAACTAACGAATCATTTGATTACACGGTAAATAAACAGAGGTTAACAATGAATTACACAACGTTAAGTTGGATGACAGTTGGGATTACTTTTTTTTGTGCAGCAGCATTTTCTACTGAGCGCTCTCCTAGGCTAACTCCAGATCAGGCTCTGAAAATGCTCATGGAGGGCAACGAGCGCTTTGTGAAAGAAGAATTTATCCACAAAAATTTGGCGCAAGAAGCAGCGGATCTCAAAGAAGGACAAGAACCTTTTGCTGCCATCATTGGGTGTTCTGATTCGCGCGTCCCACCTGAAATCATCTTCGATCAAGGCCCGGGAGATCTGTTTGTTGTGCGCGATGCGGGCAATGTGATTGGCCCCATCGAACTGGATTCCATTCAGTATTCGATTCAAAAATTAAACACACCGATCGTTGTCGTCTTGGGACATGAAAATTGCGGTGCTGTGCATGCGACATTGCTTGGACAATCAAACGTCCCCGAGCTCTCCAACATTTTTCCCATCATCGAGAAGGCAATCAAACAATGTAAAGAAACCAAAGGGGATCTTTTAAAGAATGCAATCCAATGCAATGTGAAAGAAGGGGTCAGAAATCTCAAAGCACAACCAAATATTGCAAACTTGATCAAGCAAAATAAGCTCAAAGTCGTTGGGGCTTACTTCAATTTCGACGATGGAAAAGTCTCAATTATTGAGTAACAGGAACTGAAACAGAGGGTTTTTCCGCGCCTGTCATCCGCTTAAACTGCTTGCCGAGCGAATAGACAGAAGCGATCCAAGCAACAAGGACAACACCTAAGATGCACGCAATGTAAGGTGCAGACATAGCCACGCTTCCGAGCAAGATGATAAAACCTTGATAAGCAAGAGAAGATCCCGATTTTCCAAGTCCAGAACCCAGCCCATCGATCGCAGCCTTTCCTTTTAATTTAGCTTCAGAACCTAGTGGCAAAAATGCCAACTCTTTCGAAGCATCAAAGACTGAATACTTGCAGGCTTTACTCATGCAATTTTGAACCGATCCACTATAGACAGTCATCGCAAAGGGCGTCAAACCGAATAGCGTCGCAGAAACTGTCATCATGAGATCGCCGCAGAACATAAAGGTGAAAAAAGCGATCCCAAGCGTCATCATAATCGCTGGTGTAAGAATCGCGATAAACGTCCAGCCCAACCGCGTGACTAGGATTGAAAAGAAAACGCCACCAATCGTTGCGAGAAAACCAGTTCCGATCGTGATCATATTCATGTGCTCAAGCATCTCATTCGGATTGATAAAATAGCGCTTCAGCTGTTCTTTCCAAAGAACATCGGTCAAATTGATCGAGATGTTATACCCAAGAACAATAATTGCTAAGGGAACGAGGTATTTAGAGCGAGCGAGATAACGAACACTTTCACGAATGGAAAGACGTGGACGGTCTTCACTCGGAACATCATCGACTGCCTCTTCTACAACAACTTGTGGAAGGACTTTTCTGTTAATCCAATAATAAACTCCCATGGCTGCTGTCCCCAAAATAGCGACTAGGACCATGAGTTGACAAATCGTTTGCGCCCAGGGGTCTGAAGAACTAGAAAGAAAAGGGAAGGAAAACGATTTGGAAAAAGTAAGTGCTAATGTTCCTCCGAGAATCGGGGCGACATTGGAGCCGATATTCAAAATCCCGTAGGTGCGCTTAGCTTCGCCGACCCCAGTGACATCATTAGCAAATCCCCAATACAGGATTGCCATAGCGAGAATCGACCAGAGTTCAGAAATCACGTAAAAGGTCGTAAAAGTCCAGTTGCGAATCAAAGCGATCAGCCCATTAAATCCTTGAGGCAAGACCGATTGCAGCCAATCGCCTAAACGGTCGAGATGCAGCCGTTCGCTATTAGGGTAGATGACAAAGGCAAAAAGAACGAAATAGGCCAACAAGCTTGAAATCAGAATGTAAAAAACATTTTCTTTTTTAAACCAACGGCGCAGCCGGGTAAAAAACCAGGTCGCAAACAGTGCGGCAGGAAGCATCCCCCAGACTTTAATGAATGGGATCACTTCTGCACCTGAGTGCTTTGCAGTCAAAATAATTGTATCTTTAAGATTGCGTAAAACGTTGTAGCATACGCATAAAAGAAAAAGAAGAATTAACATGGAAACGACTTTTTTGACCTCGTTTCTATGAACGGGCCAGAATATCGATCTTAGGATTCCAAATTTCTTGTGTTCTGATGTCATGTTGTATATATGCGCAAATACTCCATTGTATACACCATCCCCTCTTTTTTTCCAAGCCCCCATTTTAAAATAAATTCTTCTCATTGAGCATTTTGCGATTTAAAGAAACTTTCGATGAAAATTTCTAGAAATAAATTCAGAGAATCTTCTATCTCATAACGAATAGGTCAGATGATCCAGAATTACCCATCTGCACGAGAATAGGAGATAACATGTCTGCAACAGCCTCAGGACTTGGCAACTTAAAAAAATGGATCCGTCATGTGATTGGCCCCCTTCTTTTAATTACTTGCTGTCCTCCCATTGTCATTCTTGTCTGGTACACCAATGTGTCCCTGGACGGCTCCATTCAAAATCTTTTGAGCTTATTTCAAGAACAAGGGATGCTCACAACGATCTATAATATCTGGGCCCCTGTCTTTTTTGGAACTCCAACAGCGTGGAAAATTCTTGGAATTTTTGCTGGTACAGAGCTTCTTCTCATGAAGCTTCTTCCTGGAAGACGCTTTGAGGGTCCGGTTACTCCAAAAGGGAATATTCCAGTCTACAAAGCCAATGGAATCTCCGCCTTTCTTACAACAATGGGCTTATTTTATGTCTGTTCCCATTACTTCCACCTGTTTTCGCCAACCATTATTTATGACAACTTTGGCGCATTGCTCGGTGCTCTAAACGTCTTTAGCTTAGTCTTCTGTCTCTTTCTTTATTTCAAAGGGCGCTACAAACCCTCGTCCTCCGATTCTGGGAAAACAGGCGATGCGATCTTTGATTATTTCTGGGGCATGGAGCTCTACCCGCGTATTTTTGGATGGGACGTAAAGATGTTCACAAATTGCAGATTCGGCATGATGGGCTGGGGTCTTATCCTTCTCTCTTATGCAGCGAAGCAATCTCAACTCTATGGCTTGAGCGATTCCATGATCGTTGGTGTTTCTTTGCAACTGCTCTATATCGCGAAATTTTTCTGGTGGGAAACAGGGTATCTGCGCTCGATGGATATCATGCACGACAGAGCCGGCTTTTGCATCTGCTGGGGTTGTATGGTTTGGCTTCCTTGCATCTACACCTCTCCTACGCTGTATTTAGTCAACCAGCCTAACCACTTAGGAACTCCTCTGGCTCTTCTTATCTTTGCCGTCGGCGCTGGCTGCATCTTTATCAACTACCTTGCAGACAGACAAAGACAGTACGTCCGCTTGAAAAACGGAGATTGCACGATTTGGAAGAAGAAACCTGAGCTCATCTTTGCTAACTATAAAACCGATTGGGGCGAAGAGAAACAGAGCGTCCTACTTGTTTCTGGCTGGTGGGGCATTTCACGCCACTTCCACTACACCCCTGAGATTTTGGGAGCATTTTGCTGGAGCGTTCCCGCTCTCTTTACCCATTTTCTCCCTTATTTTTACCTATTCTTTCTGGTACTCCTTCTTCTTGATCGAGCGTTCCGCCAAGAAAGACGTTGCGCTCACAAGTATGGCGATGGCTGGAAAAAGTACTGTGAAAGAGTGCCTTTCCGCTTGATCCCTTTCTTGTATTAATCTCGCATTTTTTGAGCTCCAGAATCCTGGAGCTCATTTTTTTTCTCTCTCTGACACGAAACTCTTGCCTTTACAATTTCTTTATATTATTTTTATATTTTCTTAAACTTGCAAACTCAAGTTTAAGAGACAAACCCTGTCCATCGAATTTAGAGAAGGAGAAAAATCATGACACAGCCTACGAACACAGATAACACCCTATTATCAACAGGAATTATGGCAATTAGCGGGGCCATACACGGAACTGCCGGCGCCGCCGCCGCCTCTTTAGCTGCAATCCAAGCTCCTGTGGGCGTTTTGTTTGGCACTACTTATTTTGCCGTTTCCCACCTTGCTAGCTATGGCTGGGGGCTTCTTGAAAAAACATCTCGTTATCCCTTTAACCACCAAATGACAGAACACAAAATTTTCAAATTAGCACTTGCCACTTTCTCTGGAATGGCTGCGGCAGTTTGGACAACCTCCTTGATCCATATTTCTCTCACTGTCTCGGCTGCGGCAGTGATGTCAGCTGCGATGGCAGCAACGACGGCAACGGTCGGTCTGCTGATGTGTGCAGAGCGCTTTGCAAAAAACATCGCCATCGGCCCAAACATTCTTTGAAATGCCTCTCTCTCCCAAGCGAGACTCTCTCGCTTGGGATAAATCATTCTTCCTGAGAAAAAGATGAGCGTGTACAATGGTGATGGTTTTTATTTTTTCTAAAAAATTTTCGCCAGGATGTATATGT
This sequence comes from Parachlamydiales bacterium, assembly GCA_020053915.1. Classification (GTDB taxonomy): domain Bacteria; phylum Chlamydiota; class Chlamydiia; order Chlamydiales; family Rhabdochlamydiaceae; genus JAGVMG01. The sequence goes on from JAGVMG010000034.1 coordinate 11,890, forward strand.
TTGGCTCTTGCTCCTCTCGCTCTTCCAACGTCGATCCATCGATCACTCCGTCTAAACCGATGATTTTGATTCTCTTGGGTCCTCCTGGCGCGGGCAAAGGCACTCAGGCAGCACTGCTCAAAGATACACTGCTGATCCCCCACCTTTCTACAGGCGATCTGCTTCGAGACCATGTCAAACGGCACACTTCTCTTGGAATTCAGGCAAAAGCGTTTATGGACAATGGGAAGCTCGTTCCCGATCCTTTGATTCTCGATATGCTGTTTGAACGGGTCTCTCACAAAGACTGCGCTAAGGGCTATATCCTCGACGGTTTTCCACGCACCTTACCGCAAGCAAAAGCGTTTCAAGCACGACTCGAACAACACATTCAACCTTTAGTCATCAATTTAGAATTATCGGATAATCACATCATTGAGCGTCTAACAAAGCGTGTCGTTTGCGAACAATGCGGATCCACCTATCACCTTCTCTACTCACCTTCAGCGCAGGAAGGGATCTGCGATCGCTGTCAGGGCAAGCTCATTCAGCGCAGCGACGACTCTGTCGAGGTCATTACAAAACGCCTGCACGTGTATCACGAGCAAACAGCTCCTTTGATTGCCTTCTATTCTCAGAAAAACCTATTGCATTCTGTCGACTGCACCCGGTCAAAAGAAAAAATCTTTGCCGACGTCGTCGCATTGCTCCCGTCAACTATCTAATTCTGCAATGAGATTGGCGACAAGCCCGCTCCAGCCGGTCTGGTGAGATGCTCCCAGGCCACGGCCGACATCCCCATGATAATGCTCATAGAAAAAGAGCAGATCTTTCCAATAGGGGTCTTTCTGGAAAAGGGGTTGATCTCCATGAACTGGGCGCTCTCCTTTTTCATTCTTTCGAAATAGATCAATAAGCCGTGTTTTCAACGAAGCTGTCATTTCAAAAAGAGAGACCTTTTGATTTCCTATTTCAATCGAAAAATTGGAGCCTACCGCTTGGGTTAACCGATGCAACGAGCATGCAAAAAGGTAGTTGGTTGGAAACCAGATCGGACCGCGCCAATTAGAATTTCCTCCTTTAATCTTTTCAAAAGACTCTCCAGGCTCGTAGTTGACGACGTTTCCATGAAAAACAAACGGTTTTTTTTCATGAATTTTTGAGACGCTGCGCAGACCATAGGGAGATAAAAATTCTTCTGGATTCCAAGCATACTGCAAAAGTCGCTTCATTTGATCTAAGCTCATGAGTGAAAAGAGATAGCGCTTTGTCCCATCGACAGCAACTTCTGTGATGGAGCGCCCGAGCAGCGAGCGGTGATGGTCGATAAAAAGTTTAAAATGCTTGTAAAAATGAGGGTGCGATTCGAGCGCTTTCTCTTCGAAGAAATCGAGGGAGAAAAAAGGAATCAGCCCGACAAACGACCGTACCTTTAATCGCTGATGGCTTCCATCGGGATGCAACATCACATCGTAAAAGAACCCGTCTTCATTATCCCAAAGATCCAAGGGCCTGGCCTGCGTGTACTCCATCGCCCAAGCGATTTTCACAAAATGCTCAAAATAGACTAAGGCCACAGATTGGAAAAGAGGCTTTGTTTTACTCAGTTCCAATGCCATCTTCATCATGAGAAGAGAAAACAGTCCCATCCATCCCGTTGCATCCGATTGCTCAAAAAAACCACCATCGGGTAACGGCTTGCTGCGATCGATGATCGAGATATTATCTAGCCCTAAAAATCCCCCTTCGAAAACGTTGTTACCCAAGCGGTCGACCTTATTGACCCACCAACTAAAATTGTTCATGAGCTTCAAAAAGCACAGCTCAAGAAAATCGTGGTCGCCTCTTCCATCGCGCTGCTTTTCTTTTTCATAGATACTCCACAAAGCCCACGCCTGCACGGGAGGATTCGTATCAGAAAAGCCCCATTCATAGGCAGGAACCTGCCCATTGGGATGTTGAAAAAGATGGGACAAAAAGTCTTTGAGCTGTTTTTTTGCAAAAGGGATATCCGCTAAGGAAAGAACCACTGCATGAAAAGAACAATCCCAAGAGGCAAACCAAGGATATTCCCACTTGTCGGGCATGCAGATCACATGATTGGTGTGAAGATGCTTCCAGTGATAGTTGCGGATGTGTTGTCGCGACTCTGGCGGGGGAGCTTTGGGATCATCACCTTCAAGCCATTGTCGCACATCGAAGTAGTAAAACTGGGAGCACCAAAACATCCCCGCAAGTGCCTGTCTTTGAATCTTGCGCTCTTCTGGCGTCATCTTCTCTGTATGCACGGTGTCATAAAAAGCGTCGGCTTCTTTTTTGCGCTCTTCGATCACTCGGTCGACCGATGTAAGGGGTGTTTCCAGCTTTGCCGGGCTAAGGCGCATTCGAATCACATGAGAGCCTTTAGAGGGAATTTCAATCGACTCATAATGGAAGGCGGCTTTTGTCCCCGTATTCGTGGGGTTAAGGCACGCTTCACGATGAATGACATAACGATGAAATGCATCTTTGACATAGGGCGTGCGGCTTTTTGCTTGCGGACCATAAAGCAACTCATTGTTGCTCTCATTATTCGTAAAAAGCAATTCTGAGGGTTTGTCTCCATAGAGATAAAGCGAGGGAACCTTATAATCAAAACTGACCCAATCAGGAGGAGTAAGAGCACTTGTATCTGCATAAAGACTCACCATCTCTTTAGATGCGTGCCCTTGCCGAATTTCAGGAATTGCAGATTGCTCAGGATCCCACGACCAGCGATTGCGAAACCAAAGCTGAGGGAGCACATGGAGACGAGCTGATTCTGGCCCTCGATTGAAAATTTCGATCCGGATACACGTGTCCTCAGGAGATTCTTTGGCATATTCGACGACAATATCAAAATAGCGCCCCTCGTTAAAGACTCCTGTATCGACGAGCTCATATTCCCTGTCGTGCGGCCCCCTTTTCTTGTTCTCATCAATCAATTTCTGATAGGGAAACTCCGCTTGAGGGTATTTATAGAGAAATTTCGTGTAGGAATGAGTCGGCGTCGCATCGAGATAATAGAAATATTCTTTAAGATCTTCTCCGTGATTCCCCTCATTAGGCGTTAATCCAAAATGGCGCTCTTTGAGGATCGGATCTTTTCCGTTCCAAAAGCAGAGTCCAAAAACAATCATCTGCATTTGATCGCACCATCCAGCGATCGCATCCTCTCCCCATCTGTACGCGCGCGACCTTGCCATATCATGCGTGAAATAGCGCCACGCATCTCCATCTGCGCTGTAATCTTCTCTCACAGAGCCCCATTGGCGCTCTGAAACAAATGCGCCCCATTTTCTCCAAATCGGAATCTTCATCTCCAGTGTGTCGTAAATCCGGATCTCTTCTTTACTTCGCTCCATGGCGGGCTCCTTTTCGATTTGCGACATAATGAACAAGCCCCCCTAAAATCACAAAAAACGACCCTAAAAGGGTCAAGAGGCTAGGAAGATGATCATAAACAATCCAATCCAAAATTCCCGAAAGGAGCACGGAAAAATAGAGAAAAGGAGCTAATGTGGAGGGGCGACCATGTTTGTACGCCAGCCCTCGGAAACTCTGATTAAAAATGCTGACCACCGATAAAGCGAGAAGATAGAGATAAAAACTTGTTCCCAATTTCTCTAAAGCCCCCACTTCCACGGTGAGAGGGCGCCCAAAAAAACCTGAACCCAAAAACACAATCAAACTGAAAATCGAGGCCAAAAAATAATAGTAAAAGACATTGGCATCGGTCTTATCCTTGTCAGACTGCAATCCGAAAAGAAATTGAGAAGCCCCTTGAGCAAAAGCTGCAATCAATCCAATTAAACTGATCCATGCAAAGATCCCCTTATCCGGAGGCAAAATCAACAAAATCCCAATAAACGAAAGAGCCATGCTAACAAAAGTGATTCTGTGAATCCTATGGCGTAAAATGAGCCAGTCAAACAAAGGAATGAATAAAGGAGCGGTATTCTGCAAAACGGTGGCATCAAACAAAGATTTTTTAGTCAGATAATAGAAAATGCCATATTGGTACACCAAAACACAAAACATTCTGACCAAATGCAGTTTTAGATTCTTCATGGGGAAAAGCCCTTGCAGAGAGCCCCTTTGCCACATGAAAACGACGATTAATGCAAGAGGTAGGATAAATCGCAAAAAAGCCAAGAGAAAAAAATCGACTGCCTCATTGCTTAATTTGATGAATAGCGTAAATAACGACAGACATGCTGCAGAAAGCAGCATGAAAAAGATTCCCTTTTCGAAATGAGGCTTATGTTCTCTCATGCGTTATCCGTTTTGTTTGTGTATAAGGTTTTAATCGATCCCTTGTCAAGATATAGCCATTTTGTTTTGATGCAATATATGCACAAATTACTAATAACCTTTGCTGTCTTTAGCTTTCTTTCCATCGAAGCAGGGATAAAGCCTTATGCTCCACATGGTATTCTCGATGGACCGCGCCAACCGCCCAAACGGATCGAGTCATCTACTGATCAATCCCAAGGGATGCAAAAAATCAAATACCTGATCGTGATCTTCCAAGAAAATTGGTCATTTGATGCACTCTATGGAAAATTCCCAGGAGCTAACGGCCTTTCTAAGGCGAGTTTAGAAAGCCAGCAGCAAGTGGACCTTTTTGGAAAACCCTACCCCTACTTACCCACTTGCATCGATGTAAAAAAACAAATCCCTTACCCGCAAATCCCCGCACAACTTCCCAATGCCCCCTTTGATTTGCAGCCCTATATCCCCCTTTCTCAAATGACGGGCGCTCTTGTCCACCGCTTCTACCAGGAGCAATACCAGATCAATGGGGGGAAAATGAATGCTTTTGCCGCATGGAGCAACGCTGCCGGATTTGTCATGAGCACCTACGATGCGAGCAATACTTCCATGGGACTTTTGGCTAAAAACTTTGTGCTCTGCGACAACTGGTTTCACTCCTGCTATGGAGGATCGATGTGCGGCGTATTATGGCTATTTTCCGCGCAAATGCCCCTTTGGCCTAATGCTCCCAAAGAACTCGTTGCTAAAATACTTCCGAGTGGAGCACTGATCAAAGATGGAATCGTCTCCCCGAATGGCTATGCGATCAACGACGCTGAGCCTTTCTTTCCTCCCTATCGTGCAAACACACCTGATAAACAACGCTTGCCCCCGCAGACAGCTAAAACGATCGGAGACCTGCTGAGTGAAAAAAATGTGACTTGGAAATGGTATGCGGAAGGATGGGATGCTGCGATCAATGGCACACCAGACCCTTCTTTTGTCTTCCACCACCAAGCGCCCACCTATTTCCAACAATTTGCACCTGGCACAAAAGAGCGGCAAGATCACCTCGCTGACCTTGTGATGCTCGACCAAGAAATCAATTCGGGCAATTTTCCATCCGTTGTTTTTATCCGTTCCCTTGACCGCAATAGCGAGCACCCCGCCGAGGGCACGCTTCTCGACGGCTTGACCTGGTGTTCTTCGCTCATCTACAAAATTCAACAAAGTGCGATTTGGAACGAATGCGCCATCATCGTCACCTACGATGAAAATGGAGGGCGCTGGGATCACGTCTCCCCTCCTGTCGTCGATGAGTTTGGGCCCGGTACGCGCGTACCTGCAATCATCATCTCTCCCTTTGCAAAAAAAGGATTTGTCGACCACACCTCTTATGAAACTGTCTCGATCTTGAAATTCATCGAAGAGCGCTGGGGTCTTGCCTCCCTTTCTGGAAGGGATGCCGTCGCCAATAACATCCTCAATGCGTTCGACTTCACGCAAAACCAATAAGTATCTCGAAAATTACCCTGAAACATGATATACTTAGCGATCATTATAAATAATTTAGTTTATGACACAAAAAACGATTGTCATTATCGGGGGCGGAGCTGCGGGAATGTTCGCGGCGCTCGCCGCAGCAAAACAAGCCCCACATGCTCGTGTCATTCTCTTGGAAAAAACACGCCAACTTCTTGCGAAAGTGCGCATTTCCGGCGGCGGCAGGTGCAACGTCACTCACGCACAATTCGACCCTAAACTTCTCGTCCACAACTATCCAAGAGGCGCAAAAGAGCTCTTGGGACCTCTTCACCGCTTCCAGCCGCGTGATACCGTCCAATGGTTTTTAGAACGCGGCGTAAGACTCAAAACAGAAGAAGATGGAAGGATGTTTCCCGTTACCGATTCTTCTGAGACGATCATCGAGTGTCTCATTTCGGAAGCGCGCAAATGCCATGTCGAGATCCGCACAGAACAAAAAATCAGTGAAATCCATCCTAAAGCCTCAGGATTTGAAATTCTTTTTGAAAACCAACCTCCCTTAACATGCACCTCGCTTTTATTAGCGACAGGAAGCAGTCCGCAAGGCTATGGCTTTGCGGAAAAAATGGGCCATACGATCATTCCTCTTGTGCCCTCGTTGTTTACTTTCAACGTCCCCTCCTCTCCCCTTCTGGATTTAAGTGGGATTGCCGTCGAAGACGCTGAAATCAGTCTAAAAGAAACTTCCCTAAAGCAACGAGGACCACTATTACTTACTCATTGGGGATTTAGCGGTCCTGCTTCCTTGAAATTATCCGCTTGGGCAGCACGCGAGCTTCACGCTAAGCAATACCAAGCTGAAATCAACATCCATTGGCTTCCCTCACTTTCGAAAGAGAACATCACTCAAAAACTTCTCTCCCTAAAAAAGCAAAAACCACTGAAGCACCTTGAGAATGAAAACCTCTTTTTTCTCCCCTCTAATCTGTGGAAACGGTTAGTCCGCCTCGCACAAATTAAAGAACGTACGCCTATCTCCCACATCTCTAATCCTCATCTGCAAAAGCTCACAGACCTCCTTATCCAAAGCACTTTCCGCGTTGAAGGAAAAACCACGAATAAGCAAGAATTTGTGACATGTGGCGGAATCGATTTGAAAGAGATCGATTTTAAAACGATGCAAAGCCGGAAACAACCTGGACTTTATTTTGCAGGAGAATGCCTCAATATCGATGGGGTCACCGGCGGATTTAATTTTCAAAACGCATGGACGACAGGCTGGATCGCAGCTCATGCAATGGCAGAACACAATGAATAAATTGATCGCGCTTGCAGCGCTGTGCTCATCTCTTCTTCTCTCAGCCAACGAAACAAAAATCGAGCTTGTCGCCAATTTCGCTGTAGATACCGAAAGCCTTAACCTAGCACTCGCATCGCACCACATGCCTGCCCAGGTGGAAATCAGCGACCTTTCCCACTACGGAGAGCCTTTAAAAAAAGTGAAAAGCCGCTGGATTAATTTTCTTAGAAAATTTTCCATTGATCTCGCTCCTCAAGTTCCGGTATCGGAAGATCTTTCTAAAATCGTCTTTTGGAACATCACCCATCGCTATACACACCGCCATGAACTCTGGAGATTACCCAAAGAAAAAATGGTTCTTTTCATGTGGGAACCTCCCACTGTGCTTCCCCACATGTATTCTCCAGAGGTCGCCCGCTGTTTTTCGAAAATCTATACCTGGAACGATGCGCTTGTCGACAATCAGACCTATTTCAAATTCTATTATCCCGTTTTGACTCCCCAAATCGAAGAGATCCCCTCTTTTGAGGAAAAAAAACTCTGCACCCTCGTCTCAACGAATCTAACTAGCCCTCATCCCAACGAGCTCTATTCTGAAAGAGAAAAAGCGATCACTTATTTTGAAAACGCCCAAGAAAACGGTTTTGAGTTCTACGGACGACAGTGGGATGCACAAACACACCCGTCCTACCGAGGAACGACAGAGAATAAGATCGACACCATCAAAAACTACCGTTTTAGCATCTGCTACGAAAATATCCACACAATCGATGGTTATGTTACAGAAAAAATCTTCGATTGCTTTGCTGCGGGCAACGTTCCGATCTACTGGGGAGCTAGCAACATCGACACATATATTCCCAAAAATTGCTTCATCGACCGCCATGCGTTTAAAGATCTCTCCGATCTGCACACCTTTCTTAAAAACATGACCCAAGAAGAATACGAAGGATATCTCACCCACATCCGCGCTTTTCTATTAAGCGATGCTGCGCAACTATTTTCATGGAAACATTTTCATGAAATATTTTGTGAAGCCACTGCAAATAAATAATTCTATTCTCAATTAATTCACATTTCTTTATAGGTAAGTTATACCAAAACAATGGATGCAACTATGCTGCAATCATTTGCAAATAAAGAAAGTGAAGAGGCCTTCCACGGGATCTATTCTCACGCGATCCGCAAAGCCCTTCCGAGAGAGCTCTTAAAAGCTATCGAACGGCGGATGGACCTGATCAATTGTGCAGAGAGTTTAGAAAGCCTGTGCCAACTTCCAGCAATGAGAGGAGAAGCAGGTGTGCGCGATGCACATGGGAAATACAGTATCCCAGTCACAGAAAACATCCGCATCGCATTCCGCTGGGAAAAAGATGGCCCGGCTGACATTGAAATCAAATTCTAAGGAGGCATTCATGTTCCCAAAAAGACGCAAGCCCACTCATCCTGGCGAAATCCTCCAAGAGGAATTCTTAAAGCCTCTGCAGATGGATGCAAAAAAATTCGCAAGTGTCCTCGGCGGCAACTGGAGCGAGCTTAAAGTTAGCGCCGTTATTTCAGGCGCAGAAGGGGTCTCCGACCAGACAGCCCATGACTTTGCAGAAGCATTGGGCACCACCGTTGAATTCTGGAAAAGACTCGGTCAGCACTATCATCAGTGGGAGCAGAACCAGAAAACCAACGAGAAAGGTTCGCTGAAACCTTGGAAAAAAGCTCAGTAATCTATATGAGCCTATTTCCATTAGGAACCAATGCTGTCGGATGAAGAAGGACAATCTTTCCCTCTTCATCTGATAGCCCCAATACGAGCACCTCAGACATAAATTTCCCCACCTGCTTTGGAGGAAAATTCACCACGGCGATCACCTGCTTCCCCAGCAGCTCCTCTTTCGAATAATGATGAGTGATCTGCGCCGACGAGCGTTTGTGTCCTAAATCCCCAAAATCGATTTTTAAACGATACGCCGGCTTGCGCGCTTCTGGAAAATCCTCAACGGCAACGATCGTGCCTACGCGGATATCCACTTTAAGAAAATCGTCAAATCGAATCTGATCAAAGTCTTTGTGACCTGAATCCATTTCAACTACCCTTTTCCGTTATTGCGATATACACTGTGAGCTTAACCTTATCTCTAAAAAAAGTATAAATTAATCCTTGCTCGATATACCCTATCAAGGTATAACCCAGACTGAAGCTAGTACATAGTTAAGAAAGTTTTTGCTCTTTGGGCTGATGTGAAAGCTCCCGCGGCTAAGCGATCGTAAAGGCCTCTGTGTGCAGACACACAGCTAACTTTACGATCGCTTAGCCCCGGGGCTTTGACACAGCCGAAAGAGTAAAAACTTTCTTAACTATGTACTAGCACATAGTTAAGAAAGTTTTTACATATAACATGCTTTCGCTTAACATGGTTCCATTTCAAAGGAGATTGCCATGGGACAAAAGCAGAAGCATGAAATCAG
>JAGVMG010000070.1 GCA_020053915.1 Parachlamydiales bacterium
CGATCCACCCCGCGGGGGGTAATATACGCATGTTGATATAACCCCCCGCGGGGTGGATCGAAAAGCGGTTCAAAAGAACCCGAAAAACGACAGAACCTTAAGTTAGCAAGAGGTCTAATGACACACAACAATCCACAAATCATCCAGACCGAAAAAGGATTGCTCATCTCCGTCAAAGTCGTGTTGAAATCCGCACGAAACCAGATTATGGGATGGGAAAATGGGGTATTGAAAGTAAAGCTCAATGCCGTTCCAGAAAAAGGGGAAGCCAACCGCACCCTCCTCGCTCATTTAGCCGAGGTGTGGAAGCTTCCCAAGTCTGCCGTCACGCTTGTCTCCGGGGAGACAAGCCGTCAAAAAAAGATCTGCGCCACAGGCATTTCGATCGAAACTTTATTGGCTCTTACACCTGAGAAGACAAAAGCAACTTAGCTCCTTTTGCCTGCATCGCAGCAAACGCCCTTTTGTCATCATCAGGCTCTACATTAATTGCAAGGCAAGCATCTGTCACAACCACGACCCGAAATCCGAGCTGCAACGCATCCAAAACCGAATATAACACACAATAATCGGTTGCCACACCCGCAATGACCACCTCGTCCACTCCATGCGTTTTCAGATATTCTCCCAATCCGGTCGATTTGAGATGGGCATTATCAAAAAACGCGCTGTAGCTATCGATCATCTCATCAGTGCCTTTAAAAAACGCACAGGCAATCTGACTCTTTTGCAACCCCTCCACAAGTGCAGCACCTTCTGTATTGCGAACACAGTGCACAGGCCAAAGGATTTGTTCTTCTCCCTCTACCCTAATGCGCTCTCCTGTCTTTTTTCCTTGGTGATTTGCTGCAAAACTCACATGATTGGAAGGGTGCCAATCCTGCGTTGCCACTACAAGAGAAAATTGAGGAATAAGCCGATTGATGATAGGGATCAGCTGATCTGCTTGCGGCACTCCAAGAGCGCCTCCCGGCATAAAATCATTTTGCATATCGACAATAACAAAAGCGCGCATCAGTTCACTTTGTTTTAAGTTCGCGGATCAAATCGAGCTTGCGTGTGTACAAAGACTCTTCCAGTCCAACAAAATAAGGCTGGGGATACAGAAACCTACGCGTCGCGGGATGAAACTGCGAGAGCTCTTCTTGCGCCCTTGCGCGGATTACATCTAAAGAAGGTGCCGCATAGACTCTTTTTCCCTCTCTCATGACAGGAACGAGAAGGTCGCGGTATTGAGCTTCGTGCCCTGCCTCATGAGATCTCGTCGCATCGAGTGGATCGATGAATCTGCATCCCTCTTTAGGAGGATGGCGCACATCATAGATCATATCAGCACGATTACCCCGCTCATCGTAATAGCGGCGCACCTGCAACACTCCTGGATTTGTGACTTTGACAAGCTGCTCAGAAATTTTCACCTTGTCTTGCCACACCCCCTTTTCATCTTGGATGGCAGAAAGTTTATATACCCCATCCAGTGCCGGCTGATCTTTTCCCGTGACTAAATTCGTTCCAACACCCCAAATCGCAATGTTTGCCCCTTGATGTTTCAAATCATTGATGATGTTCTCATCCAGCTCATTGCTCGCCATGATCTTAGCCTCAGGAAATCCCTCGCTATCGAGCAGCTTGCGGATCTCCATGCTAAAGTGCGCTAAGTCCCCAGAATCGATACGAACCCCGATCATCTCACTCCCCTTTGCCCGCATCCGTTTTGCTGTTTGGATCGCTTTTTTCACCCCTTCCAAGGTCTCATACGTGTCGACTAAAAAAATGCAATTCTGAGGCATCACCTCGGCCCACGCATCAAACGAAGCCTCTTCCTCATCAAACGCCATGATCCAACTATGCGCATGCGTTCCTTTCACAGGAATATTAAAGAGTTTTCCCGCCAGCACGTGCGAGGTCGCTGCACATCCGCCGAGATATGCCGCTCTACTCGCAGAAAGAGCCCCATCGATCCCCTGCGCTCTTCTCATTCCAAATTCCACAACAGGATCGGGACGCGCCGCCCAGCAGATCCGCGCCGCCTTTGTTGCAATCAACGTCTGAAAATTAATGATGTTAAGCATTGGACTTTCTAACAGCTGTGCATGCAAGATCGGCCCCTGCACGCGCAGGATCGGCTCATAAGGAAATACAGCCGTTCCCTCAGGGACTGCATCGATCGATACATTGAGCGAAAATGTGCTTAAATAATCTAAAAACGCCTTTTCGAAAAGAGGCGTTCCCGCGTCCGTTTTAACCTGCTCCAAATACATCAAATCAGAAGAGGCATAGTGGAAAGAATCGAGAAAATCCAAGACCGTCTCAAGCCCCGCTGCGACCGCAAAATTGCCATTGAACGGCTTCCTGCGGAAATTTAAATGAAAAACCGCTTGCCGCTCTGCCATTCCCCGCTTCCAATAACCATAAGCCATCGTGAGCTCGTAGAGATCCGTTAAGAGCGTTAAAGAGTCGCGGTATAGGCCGTGAATCGCGTGTTTGACTGTCATTCCGAATCCTGCTTCAGTTCCGGATTCTCTTTTAAAAGTTCAGCTCTCTCTTGATCTAACACATTCATCCGTCTTTGAAGTTCCTGAACCATCTCCAATTCCCAATCCGCCTGCTGAAACGCCCGTTTCGCTTCCTGCTTATAATCTTGCATGAACTGCCAGCGCATCCCTTCATCTTGATGGCGCGCTGCCGCCGCTTTGTATTTATTACGCATGTCCTTTAACTGCTTATACTCTTTGTTGATGTGCTCTAACTCCTGCTTAGGAGTGGGAGGCTCATCTGCATACATAGAGGGTGCGGCTAGAAAAAAAATAAAGCACAGCAAAGCACGCACAAGTCGATAGGACCGCATGTTTTCTCCATTTTCTTGTAATTATTTTAGTATTAAATGTTGACGCGACAAAAGCAAGGAGATAAATAGATAACTATGGCAGACAATCACTCTCACAGCTCCTCCCCATGCGGACATACGCATGGCGCGCCCAAGCACAGCAAAGCGCTCTACACAGCGATGACCCTTGCGTTTATCTTTATGATCATCGAAGTGATTGGAGGTTGGGTTGCAAACAGCTTAGCGCTCATCAGCGACGCCCTACATATGTTTACCGACGTCGGAGCACTCACTTTAAGCCTCATCGTCCTACGCATCGCCCATTGGCCCCGCACTCCTGAAATGAGCTACGGATATCAACGCGCAGAAGTACTCGGCGCTTTAGCAAGCGCTCTTTCCCTATGGGCATTATGCGGCGTGCTTGTGTACGAAGCGATCCTCCGTTTGTTTACCCCTCAATCCGTGCAAGGCCCCATCGTCTTCGTCATCGCCTCCATTGGCTTACTTGCAAACCTCATGATGATGCGGGTGCTACACTCGGGACAAGGAGAAAATATCAACGTGAGAGCCGCCTACCTCCACGTCCTCGGTGATCTTCTCGGCAGCGTCGGCGTCATCTTAAGCGGAGCCATCCTCTGGTGGACAGGCTGGAACCCCATCGATCCGATCATCACCATCGTCTTTAGCTTAGGCATTGTCTACGGCTCTGGAAAAATCATCTCTGAATCGGTGTCGATCCTCATGGAATCCACCCCTTCTGGCTTCGATCCGATCGCCATCGAAAAAGACCTTCTGCTCATTCCCGGCGTCAAAGAAGTGCACGACCTGCACATCTGGGCCGTCTCCCATCGAAAAGTCTCCTTAAGTGCACATCTCATCGCAGAAAACACACATGGGGCTCTGAGTGAAGCCCACACCCTGCTGCAAAACAAGTACAAGATTCGCCACATGACGATCCAAGTCGAAGACCCTGAGCACTTCGAGTCGCAGTTCTGTTACGATTGTGATAAGAAAACATCAGAACATGTTCACTAAGTGACACAATTAGATTACTTTAAACAAATCGAATACAAACAGAAATTTTTAAAAGCGTTGAGTATAAAAGCCACTTGTCAATCCCCTCCCCCATCGGCTATACTCTGCACCTATGCGCTCCATCCTTTATTCTCTTATTTTTGCCTTGAGCCCCCTCTATGCAGAGACGGCGTCCGCACCTTCCTCTTCGATGCTAAAGGCTAAATTCCAGCAGGCGCGAGAAGGCGACTTCATCGTGACTGCTCAAGAAACAAACTACTCTCTTCTTTTTATCCGGCACATCGACGCTCATACGCTAATCTTGGAAGAAGTGACAGTTCCTGAAGCGCACATCGATCCCAAAAAGATCCATTGGCAAAAATGGCTTTCCGATAAGGCGCCAGGACATACTGCCTGGACACTTTATGAGATCGACCCAATGACAGGCGCTTTGATCGAGACGTTTTCTTATAGTCAAAACGGATGGCTCTTTTTGAATGAGTCGCAACTGCTATTAAGCAAACTTCTCACCCTCCCTTTGCGACAACTCCCTTTAGAAGAGAGACGTAAAATCGGCCCTCAACCCCAAGCTGAAGAAGTTGACAGACGCGCTGTCTGGAATCCCCCCCTCATCCTTTCAGGGAAAAAAATCCCAAAACCTCAATTCGAAGTATGGAAAACAAGATGGCCTGAAGACAGCTCACTGCTTAGCGGATGTTCCTTCGAACTCTATTTTTCCAAACACGATCCCTCGTTTGCCTTTCCTCGATGGATCGAAGTGCAAAGCCCCCACTACACCTTTAAGCTCCGCACCGTCGACAGCGGCACCGGCCTGCAATCGCCTTTTGCAGGACCCATGCCCCACCGCCCGCCTCAATTTAAAAGCCCTATAAAAAAATCTAAAGAGGAGATCGTCCTCACTTTGGATGCTGCCCCCTACCACAACAGTTTTACTCTTTACGCCATCGACCTTACCGAGCACAAACCGCCCATCCCGGTGGCACACACCATCACGCGTGGAAACAATTCTTCCCAGGTTTGTCTTCACATCTCAACACGAGAACTCTCTTCCCTTCTCACACCCACCCACCGCTATAAGTGGACAGTAATCCCCGAAGAAGATCGTAGACTCTATGCTGAATCCGATGAGCTGTTTATACCGACGCTGGCACAGTAAACGCTAAGGCTGATGCCAAGAATGATTTGGACAGTCAATAGCCTTAAAAACAAAGGGGCCTTGAAGAAGCCCGCGCCTCTTCAAGACCCATTGCACTCAATCGTTTGCGCGCTTTTCTAGAGCCTACACTATCCTCGCTTAGCACGTCTAGAACCTCTATGACCACCACGTCCTTGTGGCGATGATCTTGGCAGCGAGGTGCTTTGTTTATAGGGCGAAGAGGAACTTGGAACCGAAGAAACAACTGGAAGTTGTGCATCCAGTTGAGCCCCATTGACCGAAAGTGCTAACTGAAGATCATTCTGTGTAAAAGAAGCGGTAATCTCCTTGAACTCAACAGGTGGAATTACAGAAGGAGTTTCAGCTGAAGATGGTTCCGGTAGAGAATCTAAATCCAAAGAGCTCGACGGAATGGAAGGGAAATCTTCTGTATTTCCAATTCCACCTTCCGCTTCTAACGGTTCTGTTGAGATCTCTTGAGCAAGCACCATCTGCGGCTTTTCGCCAAGTAAGGCTCGATCCTCATCTGTGAGTTGAGGAATCGCTGTCATAGGCTGGCTTGAGACAAATGAAGCTACATATGAAACACCCCTCCACAATGTGGAACGCGCTGCTTGCGTATCGGCAATTTCTACAAACTTAACCATTTCAGGTTTGACGTTTGTGGTCATCTCGATTTCCATTCTCCTTAATTCATTTGCAAGGAGAGTGCTTTTGCGAGTTAATTCCTGAGAATATCTCTCTAACGCTTTCTCGATCACAGCTGTCTCTTCACTCAACTTAGGATGAGTTGCTAATCTCGCGCCATGGATATAGTCGCGCGCTTTGGGCAACACAAATTGGGCAGCATCTGCTAAATCCTGAACCACTGCTTGAGTCTTTAAAACCAAAGCATCTAGCTCCCAATATTGTTTAAGATTTTTCGCGCGCTCTAAAGCTAATTCCTCTTTAGCCGGCATCTCCACAGCTTTATTTTGAAGATCGCTAACACGGGTCCTGAGGATGAGACCAAAAGCTCCTAATTTCCCCAAAAGCCCATGCTCTCCTTCCATAGATGCTTTTTGGTCTTCGTATTGTTGAACTGCATTCCCATAAACTGTGGTCTTGATCGTAAAGGTCGTCTGAGTCGGAACGAATTGAGATGCCATAAGTACCTCCTTGAGTATGCTGAATAAAGTTTTCAACGAATGCACGACTGCAAACGTTAAGATTTGTTAACACACCAGCCGATAAAATAAAAACTAAAAACACCAAATCTTAATCGAATCTTTAAGCCTTTCATCGAGAGATTTCCCTCTCGTGAAAACCCCCTTTTCAGCTACTCTTATCCCATGAAAACAGCCACATCCCTCACGATCCCCCCCTCTGCCTTTTGTACCCTCGGGATTAAGATCTCGTTTAAGTCCGATCAAACACGCCTCAAAGAAAAATTATCTCAAACAGAGCTTGCCCATTTCCTTGAGCTATACGCCCAAGCTGAAGAGAACCCAAAGACGACACTTCCGAAGGTATTGGCTTTTTCTGAATCCCATCCCGATCTGCCAATTTTAAGCAACCTACTTACCTATCTCTACATTCGCTTAAGGAAAGTGAGAAAAGCTCACCGGCTGATCGAGGAAACCTATGAGAAACATCCCGACTACCTCATCGCAAAAATCAACTACGCCGACCTTCTATTGCGTCGCAGGCAATTCAAAAAAATCCCCGCACTTTTCGGAGGCATTTTTGATTTAAACGCGCTCTATCCTGAAAAAAAAGAATTCCACTATTCCGAGTTTCGCGGATATGTCGTTGCCATGGGATTTTACCACGTTGCCATTGGAGCGCGCGATCTCGCTTTAGAATGTTACCGCCTAGCAGTCCTTGCCGATCCGCACCACTCCAGCATCCTCGCATTAGAAAAAAAAGTATTCCCTCGAACTCTTCTGAAAAAAATTCTTGGAATTCTTCCCTTCTGCAGACACTGGCAGTGACATTCCCCTTGCTCCGTTATTTCTGATCTCGTAGACTACGCCTCTTGATTTTACGCCAGGAGACAAGAAATGCGTTTTTTTTCTAGATCTTCTTATTCTCTTAAGAAATCGAAAACGATTCTCCGTCAGGCCTATCACATTTATTTGCGCAAAAAACAAAAGCTTCCCGATGAGCTCAGCGCTGAAATCCTCAAAACATTAAGCGCTCTGCAGCAAGAGATTTTAAGTAAAAATACGGTGACTGCCGCAAACTTGGCAAAACAGCTAGAGACGCTCTGCGAATTTCATCTCAAAAAAAGCACCTTCGATCAACTCAAAGACCTCGTTTTTGCCCTCATTTTTGCATTGGGCGTTGCGATTTTAATTCGGCAGATGTGGTTCGAGTTTTACGAAATCCCCTCCGGCTCGATGCGCCCCACATTAAAAGAGCAAGACCGCCTTGTTGTATCTAAGACAGATTTCGGCATCAACATGCCGCTCCACCCCAAACACCTCTATTTCGATCCTAAGCTTGTGCAAAGAAGCGGCATTGCGATTTTTACCGGCGAAAACATGGACATCCGCGATGTCGATACCATGTATTTCTACATCTTCCCCGGAAAAAAACAGTATGTTAAACGCATCATTGGAAAGCCAGGCGATATCCTCTATTTTTATGGCGGCGAAATTTACGCCATCGATCAGATGGGCAACAACGTCTCCCATGAGCTCCAGCTGCCCCAACTCAATCTTATCGAGCACATCCCCTTCATCGATTTCGACCGCAAAATCACGATGCCAGAAACCCCTGTAAATGGGATCTACTCTCCGATTTACATCTACCAAATGAACGAGGCGATTGCAAAGCTCTATACTACAGCACAAAATCAAGTGCGCGGAGAGATGCTCAATCCCTCACAGATCCACTATGCAGATGCGCCTAAAATCGAAGAGTACAGCGATCTTTGGGGATTTAAAAATTACGGAATGTCCCGCCTTCTCACAAAAGAACAAGTCAAGTTCTTGACCGACCAAGATCCATCGACAATGGAAGAGGGCATTTTATATCTCGAAATTAAGCACCATCCTTCGATTCTATCCGCCAAGCTGATCCGCGACGAATATGGAAGATTAAGACCTTCGATGGGCCTTTCCACCTCGATCATTCCTCTGCAAGAACATCATCTGCGTACAATCCTTGCAAACATGTACACAGCGCGCTTCGAAGTGACAAACGGCTTTGCTTACCGCTGGGGTTTAAATCCACAGCTTGCCACCAAGAACATGTTCCTGCCCCACCTGCCTAACATCCCCAACGGCTGCTATGAATTTTACTACGGCAAAGCCTCTAAAGTGAAATGGCAAGGGATCACAGAACAGCTACCGCCCACTCATCCCCTCTACACGTATGATCCGCAGCGCGTGCAATTGCTCTACAATATTGGGATCGAATTCGACACCCGCTTTGCGCCCCAGACAAAAAATCAACGCCTCAACCCCGCGCGCTACACCTACTTTCGCAATGGCGAACTCTATCTTCTTGGCGCTCCAATCCTCACACAAGAAGACCCGACATTGCTCGAATTCTTGAAAAGAGAAGAAGCGCGCAAACTCGCATCCAATCCGCAAAATCCCTACCTTCCTTTTGCAGATGCGGGCTCTCCTCTCAAAGAAGATGGCGTCATCGATATTGATTTCATCCGCCAGTATGGGATCTTAGTTCCTCCTAAGATGTACCTCGTGCTCGGCGACAACCACGCCATGAGCGCAGACAGCCGAGAGTTTGGATTTGTCCCCGAAAGCAACCTGCGCGGCGGTCCCGATTTCATCTTCTGGCCTCCCGGCCCACGCTGGGGTTACCCCAACCAACCCGAATACCCCTGGGTCAATTTCCCTCGCGCAATCATCTGGCTCGCTGCATTTGCATGCATCGGAACCGGCACGCTCTACTGGCGCTCGCGCAATCATCTTCCGCTCAAAGGATTGAAATAAGACAACCCAGGCTGCAGAGCCTGGGTTTGTGAATTAGACACTCAAAGCGATCGCCATCAGGCAATGCTCGCCATTCAGATCCCACTCTGTGCCTTCCGGACAATCAAAGAGAACCTGAGTTGCCAGCACCTCATGCGTGATGTAGTCACGGTGAGCCTGGAAAGCTGTCTTCACACGCAGAGAGGTCTGCATTTGAATCACAATGCGATCAGTAACTGCAAATCCCCCATCGCGGCGCATCGTGTTGATCTTGTTTACAAGCTCACGTGCGAGACCCTCTAAAAGAAGCTCCTCGGTAAGCGCTGTATCTAAAGCGACGGTGATTCCTTGAACGTTTGCAGCCACAAGACCCTCGCGCACCTTTCTTTCAACAGCGACATCCTCTGTGGTTAAAACGATCTTCTCGCCTTCCACTTCGATCTCAAGCGTATTACCAGAGAGCAAAGTATTGAGCTGCGCTTGTGAAAACGCTTGGATCACTTGCTGGGCAGCATTCATGAGTTTGCCCACTTTCTTTCCAAGGATGCGGAAATTCGGTTTTGCGATGAGCTGCACGAACGCGGCTTCCTTATTTTCCAAGACCACATCCTTTACGTTGAGCTCATCTGCGATCAAATGCTTTTGCCGCATCAGAGCCTCGTAAATTTCAGGCTGAGCTGTCACAAGGTGCGCTTGAGCCAGCGGTTGGCGCACTTTCAATTTGTGTTCCTTACGAAGCGCATGTCCACTGCTGACCACATGCTGCACATTGAGCATCTCTTTTTCTAAATCCTCATGACGCAAATCGGCACAAGAAACCGGAAAATCACATAAGTGAACCGATTCCAACTGATCTGGCATTTTCAGCTGCTGGTAAATCTCTTCGCTTAAAAATGGAATGAACGGAGCTGCGATCTTACTTAAAGTCATTAGCACAGTGTAAAGCGTTTCAAAGGCCTCATTGCGATCCTGTGTCGCCTCTTCCGACCAAAATCGGCTTCTGTTGCGCCGGATGTACCAATTGGTCAATTGATCGACAAAGCCGACAAAAGGCTCAACCGCACGGTTCAACTCATACTTGTCCATCGCCTGCGTCACATCGTCGATCAGCTTTTGCAATACCGACAAGATCCAGCGGTCGATTTCCGCTTGCGGCTCTATAAACGCCACAGTTTGCGGCTGCCATTTGTAAATCCGCGCATAGGTCGACATAAAGACCAAAGAGTTCCATAACGGGATCAACACCTGGCGCAAGACAAGCTCCACTCCCCGCTCAGAAAAACGCATATCTTCCGCATGCACAGCAGGACTATTGAGCAAATATAAACGAATCGCATCTGCACCAAACCGGTTGATCACCGCATCTGGCTCTGGATAGTTTTTAAGACGCTTAGACATCTTGTTGCCATCTTCTGCCAAGATAATCCCATTCACGATCACGTTTTTGAATGCAGGAGAATCAAACAGAGCGCATGCAAGCACGTGCAACGTGTAAAACCACCCACGTGTCTGATCCAACCCTTCCGCAATAAAATCAGCAGGATAAGCGCGTTTAAACGCATCTGCATGCTCAAAAGGATAATGATCTTGCGCATAAGGCATCGAGCCCGATTCAAACCAGCAGTCAAAAACCTCAGGAACCCGTTTGAATAATTTTCCATTGTGGGTAAAGGTCAGATCGTCGATGAAGTGGCGGTGTAAATCTTCCACCTTTTGACCCGTTCTCTCTTCTAACTCTTTCACGCTCGAGATGACGATGATCTCTCCATCCTCACTCCGCCAGATCGGAATCGGCGTTCCCCAGTAGCGATTGCGCGAGATCGCCCAGTCTCTTGCATTTTCGAGCCATTTTCCGAAGCGGCCCCCTTTGATATGTTCAGGAACCCAATGAATGCTCTCGTTATGCGCTAGCATCTTATCTTTGATTTTCTCCACCGCCACAAACCAGGTCCGCACGGCTTTGTAGATGAGCGGCGTATCGGAGCGCCAGCAGAACGGATAGCGGTGACGCACCTGTCCATGGTGAAACACCCTCTTTTCCGCCTTTAGTCGCTTGATGATCTCTTTATCGGCATCTTTAACGTAGATCCCCTCATAATCAGGCACTTCCTTAGTGTACTTACCATTATGATCCACCGGACAAACAAGCTCGATCCCCTCTCTTGCGCACGCAAAAAAGTCGACCTCCCCAAACGCCGGCGCTGCATGCACAAGACCCGTTCCCTCTTCAGAATCAACCCCCTCTTCGAGGATCACACGGAACGCGCTCTCTTGATGACGCGCTGCAAAATAAGGAAACAGAGGGTGATAGCGTCTCTTTGCCAGCTTTTCCCCAGCAAAAGAATCGATGAGTTCATACTCACTAGCTTCCTTGAAATAATGGGAAAGACGTTGCTTAGCAAGGATGTAGTGATGTCCCGACTTAATCTCTTTAACTTTGACATACTCCATATCACCCTTGACCATCACCGCCAAGTTCATCGGCAACGTCCAAGGCGTTGTCGTCCATACCAGAAGCGAAGTGTCCGGTTCGTCCACCAAAGGAAAAATAACAGTCAGCGACGGATCATCGACATCTTTATAGTTTAGATTCGCCTCAAAATTCGATAAAGGAGTTCCCAGGCGTGCAGAAAAAGGCATCACCTTAAATCCTTCATAGACGAGCCCCTTTTCATATAGCTGGCTCAGCACCCACCACACCGACTCCATGTACTTCATATCCATCGTGCGGTACGTGTCCTTAAAGGAAACCCAGCGCCCCATCCGATTCACCGTCCGCTCCCACTCTTTCGTGTAACGCAAGACAATCGCTCGGCATTCCTCGTTAAACGCCGCAATCCCAAAAGCCTCGATCGAAGCTGCCCCCGAGAGCTCCTTCGCCTTTTCAATCTCATTTTCCACAGGAAGCCCATGACAGTCCCAACCAAAACGACGCGGAACATAAAATCCCTTCATCGTCTGATACCGCGGCACCACATCCTTCAGTGTCCCCGCCAGCAAATGCCCATAGTGAGGCAAACCTGTCGCAAAAGGAGGTCCATCGTAAAAAGAAAAGACAGGCTGCGCCCGCCGATTTTCTAACGATTTCTCGAAAATTCCCTTCTTCTGCCACAATTCCAGGATACGCTCTTCTCTTAAGGGAAACGATTCTTTCTGATTAGGCTCAAACATAAGGCATTCACATGGGGTAAATTGGATGTATAAGTCGCCAAGTTTACACTATCTATGGGTTATCCTACAATCGCCACGTACAAGCCGCCCACCCGGAACAATCCTCAAACAACTCATTTTAAGCATATTACGATTTTCCCTTTACTTATACCCTCTCTATAGAAAAAAATGCTCATCTTTGATAGAATCATGTGTGGGGGTGTACTGGTTTCGACTTGGGAACAAAGTATTAGTTGCATGCGGAGGATGTCGGTTGGCCTCCTAAATCATCCGGCAAACAAACAAACGACACAGATCATTCTGAGTTGTTAGCTGCTTAAAACCTAACGGTTTTAGGTGCTCGATAGCCTAATGCCCGACCAGGAGCGTTAGCCACTATTGTCATTAACCCTGGTATGAACCTCCTCTTTCAGCTTTTCGAGAGGGGGATTCGAGATTTTGAGAAGCAAGCTGACCTCAAGTGTGGCTCCTTCCATCAGGGTCAGCTAAATTTCTGAAGAAGCTAAGCATGTAGCGGCTAGTAGGGAGTTTGCTAAGCACGAGAGTTCGATTCTCTCCACCTCCAAAATTCAGATTAAACCAAATCAAATAACACTGAGAATACCAAGGACTTAAAGGGAAACCGATAAGTCCTTTTTCTTTTCAGTTTTCCGTTCATTTTTCGCTCTCAAAGTCATTCTTCCATGCTTTTCACGCCTAAAAATGTCTTGCAACTCACACCATCTTTGAATATTCTGCGGGCTAGCTAAAATAGGGAGTTGATATGGATAAAGTCTTTCGTTTTTTTGCGGGCGCGTTAACTATCCTTGTATCCGCAGGATTTGCTGAATCTACTCAGAATCCAAAGATAGATTGTTGTAAAGCTAGCTGTCCTTCTATTAGGCCTGATCTTAAATGCGATGTGGGGATTTCATTCTCCTCCGATTTTCTCTATTGGCAAACGAGCCAAACTGGGAACTGGTATGGCCAGGTTGCTAATTTCCATACGTCGATTCCGAACCCAGCTGGCGGCAACGCCAATTTTTTTGGTGATTACAAGAACCCCAAATATAAATTCGACCCAGGAGTGCGCGTTTCTTTGGGATTTAGACCGCACTATGATCACTGGCAAATCGACTTTGTCTGGACTCACATGAATTCGAAAGCTTTGGGATTTTCTGATCTCCCTGGGGCATTTGAAACCTCGGTCATAATCCCGAATCCTCTTTTTTTCGTTCCTCAAATTCTTAACAACAACAGCGTTAACGCAAACGCTCTCTGGAGATCTAACTACAATACGATCGATTTGGATATCAACAGAGAGATTCCCTTGGGTAAATATTTTGGACTCAAAGGCCACTTTGGTCTTAAAAATCTATGGCTCCATGAAAAATATCATATTTTTGCCCTAGCCGCTTACACAGCTGAACTTCCTGAACCACTTACTATCGTCAATTCGGAATCCAATATGGTACAAAAGATCTGGGGAATAGGTCCTATGGTTGGTTTGGACTCGTATTGGAAAGTCTATAAAGGGTTTAATCTGTTCGGAAAAGCTGCGTTTTCTCTGGTATGGAGCAATGTCAAATCTACTGTTTTAGGACAATTTTTTAATGGAACCGAGCCTGTTGTCGTTACAGCTATGACTTCAAATTTCCACACTGTTTTACCTGAAATCGATCTAATTGTAGGCGGAGAATACGATATGCACTTTTGCAACAACAAATATCACCTAACTCTGCGGGCCGGATGGGAATTGATCACTCTATTCAATGCAAACTTTCTGGGAGCTTCCTACAGTTCAATTGGTGATTTCAACATGAGCGGATTGACTACTGGCTTCAGCTTTGATTTCTAGAGAGTATAGTGGATCCACCGAGCTGGACAACTTTTGAGATTAATCTCGAAGAGCTCGGTGGATTTTCCTCTCTGCCTTTATATTACATTCATGAAGAGCTGCAACCAACTTCTTCCAATCAAAAGTTCTGAATGTGGCTCTCCACCTCCATTTCCGGCCAGGTAAAATCCCGGCCTTTCTATATATAATATAACTATTTTAAACATCTCGACCTCTTCGATCAAAACCTTTATGATCCATCTATCTTCAAAGAAAATTTCATGGAATCATCTGCCTATGAACGAAAAAAAAGCTAACATCCGAAACAGCACCGCTGAATTCTTAATCTTTACCGAACAGTCTGGAGAAAACAGTATCGAAGTTCGGGTAGCCGAAGGCACTGTCTGGTTAACCCAAAAACTGATGGGAACTCTATTCAAAGTTTCAGTCAAAACCGTCAATGAACATTTAATTAACTTATTCAACCAAAAAGAGTTGCGAAAAGAGGCAACTGTCCGGAATTTCCGGATAGTTCAAAAAGAAGGCCACCGCGAAGTCACTAGAAATATTGAATTTTATAATCTTGAAGCCATTATTTCCGTCGGCTTCCGCGTCGACTCTCATCAAGCCCTACAATTCAGACAATGGGCTATAAGCATCTTGAAAGACTTTTCTATGCGCGGCTACGTACTTGACAAAGAACGTCTAAAAAACGGTGCGTTCTTAGACAAATCGTATTTCGATAACTTGCTGGAAGAAATTCGAGAAATCCGCGCAAGTGAAAGAAGATTCTATCAAAAGATCACGGATATCTACGCTACCGCAATGGATTACAGTCCAAAGGCCGACATCACACAAGCATTTTTTGCTGAAGTACAAAATAAGCTTCATTTTGCTACTCATGGCCATACTGCTGCTGAATTAATCATCAAACGAGCGGATAGTAAAAAAGAGAGAATGGGACTAACCTCATGGAAAAACGCTCCGAATGGGAAAATTCTCAAACCAGATACTATCGTTGCAAAGAACTATCTTACTGAAGTCGCTTGATCGTTTCGTAACAATGTATCTTGACTACGCCGAAGACAGAGCTTCGCGGAATATTCCAATGACCATGAAAGATTGGTCTGAGAAGCTAAATGCTTTTCTGCAGTTCAATGAAAGAGATATTCTTAACAACCCTGGAAAAGTAAGCAAAGAAGTTGCGAAAGCTTTCGCTGAGAGCGAATTTGAAAAGTATAGAATTGTACAAGATCATCTGTTTGAGTCAGATGCTGAAATTTAGTAAGTGAAATATCCAATTCTTCAAAGGCAAGCTTGCGCTGCTCAAGCATTTGATTGTAGAGCCATCGACACTCGTCGAGAATGGCA
>JAGVMG010000043.1 GCA_020053915.1 Parachlamydiales bacterium
AGGGATCTCAATGCAGCGCAAAATATTTTGGCCCTCGGATTGGATGGCCTGGGAGAAATCCCTAGAAGCCTTCGCCTTTAGGCGAGGGAGCAGTCACGATTTTCCAGCTGAACATTGGGGGCACATTCGAACAACAAACCCAATTGAATCAATATTTGCGACAGTGCGTCATAGGACACGTCAAACGAAAGGATGTGAAAGCCGGGTGGCAACATTGACGATGGCCTTTAAGTTGGCAAAAGTTGCTGAGGAAGGTTGGAGACGTCTTCGAGGATTTGCTTTGCTTTCAAAAATTGTTGCCGGAATTAAATTCAAAGATGGTGAAGAAGTGATTATAAAAGAACAGGTTGCTTAGAGGGAAAATCAGAGGATATGCTCAACGGCCAAAACACAACTTTTGACAATATCTCTAGTTACAATGTTGCTCCCAACATGACTTTAGTGGCTCGAGTTAAGCTGCTTGATATCATTTCACAAGAGGATCCAGAGGAGTCTTTGTTAAATGAATTAGAATCCTTTTCAGTATTTCAGCCTGCTGAAGTGCGGTTTGTTCATCAGAAATTAAAGGATCGAGTGGCTATGCAGCTCGGAGCTAGAACCTGGGCTCATTTTAAACCTAGTCAAAATGAGGGGTATTCGCTGCAGTCTGTAGTTGAAGCTGTTCGAGGAGTTCGGATGAAGGGTGCTGCGGAGCTTTATCTTGAGCAGACTGATCTTTTAACGCATTGGCATTGGAAGATTTATCATTCTGGTTGAGTTCATTTTTCACAATTTGCAGAGCTTCTTCATATGACTCTTCATGGACATGCTCCAGTCTTTTGGGAGTTGTTATGCTATAGGAGATTGTTCCGTTTAAAAGGAGAGCATATGCAATATGGTTTGGTTCAACAAACCCGCCATCAGGCTTGCTAAAGGAGAGTCCGAATTTAAGGCGTTGATTAGTGAACGGAAATTCTACAAGCAAAGGAATGATTCGTTCTCTTTGATTTATCATAGAGAGAAATTTTTCGACCCCTTTCACTAACTGGCGCCTGGCTTCGTTGACATCACTTTCTTTTACAACATCATAATCGAGATTAAATTTTTGGATTGTGTCTCCAAATTGACCGCCAATCCCGCAAATTTCCCACTCCCATTCTTTTTTTGCTTTTTTTGTATAAGATCCAATTGCTTGATAGCCTGTTTCAGAGGCGGTCTGTTTACATGAGCTGAGAAACAGAAGAGATGTTATAATGGCTAATGTGATCTTTCGGTTCATTTTGTTTTTCCTGATTTATTAATTTCATCACCGATTTTATCTAATTGTTCTCTGTAAGTAGGCGCAACAAAGCTGTGTTCTGGTAGGAAGCCTTTGCTTTGTCGCTTGAGGACATGGATGTTGGTTTTGTTCGAAAAGCTGGCTTTGAGTCTGCGGAAGAGTGAAACCCACGGGATGGGGTCTCCTGAGGACACGTAATGTTGGACATCCATGTCTTTGCAGTCGAAGAGCGAGGCGGAGCCCAATGTGCGGACTTTGATCATTCGGCGTTCTGCTGCAGTAAGTTGTTTTCTGGCGAGGTCTATTGTGAGGCCTCCTTGGCTCCAGCCGATGAGGTAGATGATGTTGCTGCTATCGGTGCCTCCAAGATCTTGAATTGCCGAGCGGATTTGTTTCACTAAGAGATCGACTGTTTGGTGGTTTATTCCTATTTTTCCAGTTGCGCTTTCTATGGTGTCGCGGATGAGTCCATGGGTGGAGTTGTAGACGCAGGTGACCTGTTCTCCGTCTAATGCTTGGGATAAAATAGAAGTTTGCCCAACACTGTCGTCTTCAAAAGTGAGTTGTCCTGTTGTCAAGATGGTTCGCGTGTTTTTTAACTCGTTTTTATCACCGACGGTGAACGCTTGTGATTTTTGAGGAATGTGCTTGATTCCTGCTAAAGTGCTGCCGATGGCCATGCCGACATGACGGATCCCTGGTATAATCATGCCGTGGTAAAAGGTATTATAGATCGCGTGGCCGATAAAATTAACGAATTTTCTGCTGTAGTCGAAGGTTTTTTCAAAGGCGTTGCGGTACCAGGTATTTTGCTCTTCGAGGGCTTCGAGACCATAGAGATCGACTTTGATTAGGGGGTTGTTGAGGACGAAGGCGTACAGGTTGATGCCGGCGGTGTATCCTAGTGGGTCGGGAGTGATCCAGCGGCCGGCTTGGGGGTCGTAAAACCTTCTGCCGTAGTAGACGAGGCCGGATTCTTCATCAATTCTTTTGGAGCTGAAGCGCCAAGGGTTGTGGACTTGGGAGTTGGGGATTGTTTTTCCATTGGAATCTAGGATGGCTTCTTCTTTGAAGGCACTGTAGTGATAGGCTTCGGCGATTTGTTGGGTGGCAAATGAGATGAGGCAGAGGACGTTGCCGTGTAGATCGTGGATAGGAACGTAGATTTCGGAGTGGAGCTCGAGAGCGATGGCGGCTCCGATTTCTGCTCGGGGGGTGGATCCTAAAATGCGGAGTTGGAGGATGGTTCCGGTGGGATCTGTGGCTCCGATTTCATCTTCTTCGTCGTAGAGGAAGAGTTGGGTTTCTTGTTCTTGCCATTGGCTATCGCACCAGAGGGCAGTGGTTTTGGTGAGACGGCGATGGTGGCTGTCGTAGGTAAAGGCGAGGAGGGTTTCGTTGAGAACTTCTAGGGTGAGGAGGCGGCCTAAGGCGTCGTAGGTGTAATGGGTTTGTTTTTCGGATTCTTGTTTGTGGATGAGGTTGCCATTGAGATCATAGGTGTAGGTGGCTTGAGAAGAGCTGATAAGTTGGTTAAGGGAATTGAAGGAGCCGGTGGTTGTATCGGAGATGAGGCGGTTGTAATGGGAATCATAGGAGTGTTTGTGAGGAAATCGTGAGTGCTCTTCGATGATTTGGGAAAGGTCGTCGTAGGCGTAATTGTGAACGTGGACTCCAAAGGGAGTTTTATTGCGTGTTCTTAAGATATTCCCTGTGGGATCGAATTGTTCGATGTGATGTTCGTAGTGGGGGGAGATGAGCGAGGTGGCGCGGCCGAGGGCATCGATGGTGTAGCGGATTGAGCCGAGGTTAGCGATGCTATTTTCTTCGAGGAGGTGTCCTGAGGAGTCGAAGGTTTCATAGGAGTGAGTGTATAGGAGGTTTTGATCGACTGAGTAACGCTGGACTTGTCGAAGGTAGAGGGGATCGTAAGTGTAGTGAATAGAGGAGTTATCGGGGAGATGGAGTTGGGTGCGCCTTCCCCGCTCGTCGTAGTGGTTGCGGAGGTTGAGGCCGTTGGCGAGTTTTTCTTCTAGGATCCGGCCTAAGGCGTCGTATTTACGCTCTGTGGTTGTGTTTGTGCGTGTGTCTGTAGAAATGAGGCATTGGTGGAGGGCATTATAGGTAAATTTGTAGGAGATGGTGCCATCAGAGGAGGATTGAGAGATGCATCTTCCGAGGGGGTCATAAGTGTTTTTGAGGATGACTTCATCGGGTTTGATGATTTGATCGACTTGTCCTGTGAGTGTGTGAGTGGTGCGGGTGATTTTCTGTTCGGGAGTGTCTGCAGCTTCGATGAGGGTAATGAGCCGATTTAGGGCATTATATTCTCTGAGTGTTTTGATCTGGTTGGTGGGCTTATTTTCAACGAAGACCGTGCTGATGTGTTGGGTGAGATTTCCGGTGAGGTCGTATCCCATTTGCTCAGAGCTGATGAGTTCACCAAAGGTGTTTTTTTTCTTAGTTGAGACGATTCTTCCGAGCGCGTCGTAGGTTTCGATGGTTTGTATTCCATTGGGATCTGTGAGGGTTTTTTGCAGAACGCGCTGATTTAGGCTGTTTAGATAGTCTTCGTTATAGGAGATTTTGGTTTGGTAGCCTGCGGCATCGAGCTGCTGGATGGGACGATTAAAGGCGTCGTAGAGGAAATATTCGCAGCTTGGTTTGTCTTCGATGAATCGGGTGAGGCATTTGATGTTGCCTGCCGGATCATATTCGTAGAGGACTTTAGAGAAGACGTAGCTGTTTTCATCTTCGATGCGCTCTTCGATAACACGGCCTAATAAATCGCGTTCGGTGATGGTGACATGAGAGTTTGTTCCGGTGCCGCGTTTGATGGCGTTGAGGCGGCCAAGCTCGTCGTAAGAGTATTCTGTACGCTCAGACTGAAATTCTTCGGCAATTTTCCGACCTGCTCTATCGTAGAAGTAATGAGTGAGATTTCCTTCTGGATCTTGAGTTTCGATGAGATGGAAGGCATTATAGCGAGAACTTTGATGGGAGAGGATTTCTCCAGAAGGTGATGTGATTGTTTTGGAGGTTTCTCTGCCTAAGTAATCGTAGGTGTAGAGAGTGCGTGTGCCTTCTTGGTTGCTGGCTTCTTTTAAGCTGCTATCTGTATTGTAGAGGAAGGATTCATGGGTGCCATCGGCATACATGATGCGGATGGGTTTTCCCCAGGCGTTATATTGAGTTGTTGTCGTGTTGCCGTTGGCGTCGGTTTCGGAGATTTTGCGGCCGATGCCGTCATAGGAAGCGGAGGTTGTGGGTTGTAGGGCATTGCCAGAAGGATCTAGGATTTCTGGTGATTGGGTAGCGATGATCTTGTTTAAGGCGTTGTATTTGAATTTTGTCTCATTTCCGAAAGAGTCGGCAGTGGCAATTTTGTTGTCTTTGCAGTCGTAGCGATGATGAGTAATGTGAGAGGGGCCGTTCCATGCCTTTTCTTCTGTTCGAATAAGACGATTTGAAAAGTCGTATGTCATGAATAGGGTGCGATTTCCGCTATACTCGCGGTATAAGATTTTATTACCGTTGGCGTCATATTCAGAATGGGCAATTTGTCCTAAAGCGTTGTATTCGTCTTCGACTTTTCCTTGGGCGTTATATGTTATGATTAAGCTGTAGCGAAATTCATTGTGGGCATCGTAAATGTCTTTTTTTGCGATTCTGCCTTGGGGCGTGTAATGGAACGCTGTTTTTTGCAAGAGGACGAGTTGCCCATTTTCTTCGTAATATTCTTCGATCATTTCGGGGTAGCCGATGCAATCGGGACCAGGTCTTGGTGTGATGAGTTTTACTCTTCGTTCTGTGACGTCTGTGAGGTCATTTTTATTATCGCTTGATCCATCGTCGATGATTTCTTTGATGCAGATGTTATCAGCATCGTATTCATAGAATTCTCGTTGGGCGACTCTTCCATGGTCTAGGATGAGTTTAGAGGTGATTTTGTCTGAATTAGGAAGATAAGACAAAAGGGTTGATTTTCCATTTTCCAGGTCTTCTTGCAAGAGGAGGTTGCGTCCGTCATCGCTGTAGCGAGAACGTTTAACGTAAACTTCTGAGCTTCCTACGTTTGGAAGACCGTTGGAATCGAGGGTGAGTTGTGACGGGCAGGCTCCTGTGAGATTTCCATAAACTTCCTCTGTGACGACGTTTCCTCGGTTGTCATAGTGGTAGCGGTGGGAAAATAGAGGGAGGGAGTGTTCATCGAGGATCGATTTGCAAAGGAGGTTGCCTTCTAGTTCAGTCTCTTGTGGTCCCCAAACGATTTTTTCTGAATAGAGAGGGGTTTGGTTGCCGCCGTTCTCTTGATAGTGTTGGATTAGTTCTAAGCGGAGGTGGCGGGAATAGTGGTAAGTGGTTTTATTCCAATAGGCGTCGTAAACATCTGTCCAGCCTCCTTTTTTTTCTGGTTCGCCGGGGGCATAGAAGAAGGAGTAGATGGGAAGGAGTGTTTCATCTGCTCCGACAGGTGCGCAGAGTTGGCTGACGCGGTTGCAAAGGGGATCTTCGTTATTTTTGATTTTGATCCGGTGTGCTTCGACTTGAGTGTAAGGAGGGGAGTAATAATTAACAGAGAGTGTTCGAGAATTGGAAAAAGAGCGACGAGCTAACTTGGGGCCAGAATGTTCTGATTCAAGCTCGTATCTATAAGTTTCTGGAGGGGATTCAGAATGAGAGAATGTCTTTAGGAGAAAGCGTTCTGTGTATTTTGATTTATTTTGTGCGAAATGAAATTTGTAGGTTCTTCCGTCGCTGGTGGTGATACTGCTTTCTTTTTGTTTTTTGCCGTTCTCTTCGTTTTTGAATTTAGCCCATGCGTAACATTTTTTACCTGAGGGGTTGGTAGTTTTGATTTCCTTAAGATTATGCTTTTTATCATAGATATATTGGATTTTATTTCCGCTTGCTAGTGTGATGGAGGTTAGTCCGCAAAAGGCTATGGTTTTGAAATCGAGTTTTTTAAAGTGGGAGTAAGATCGTACGGATCCATCTCCAAAATGCAGGTACATGATGTCTGAATCTTTGGGTAAAGTGATCTCCGTATTTCTCCAGTTGGATCTGCCACTGAGGTCTCCTTTTCCGGAGTTAGTTAAGGCGGTCTGACTCGTTCTCGTGCTTATGTGAAAATGTCCTGGTTTGTGATTCCGGTATGATTTGCCTTTTTTAGTTTTGGTTGAGTAATAAAGAGTAGCTCCGTTGTGATCTGTAAGAACTGCCAGACCGCAACGCTTGAACTTTGCATCAGGAATGCCATAATATTCCAGATAACTTAACCAGGGATACTGCCAACCGGAACGTTCTGATTCAGAATGGCTGCTGAGATAGATGCGTGGGAGCTGGATGGGTTCTAATCCCGGTACGACAATATCTTGTTCCGAGATAAAAAAGTCGCCTGTGATGACGTTGACGGCGTCGCAGATATTTGCAGATGGCTCGCCTTCAAATACCGTAACGGAGTTCCAGGATTCGGCGTTTAGGTAGATGCATTGGATGAGAAGGGTGAAGCAAAAGATCCATTTGCAGAACATGTTAGTTTTGAAAAAAGAATGAGGCGAGGTGCTGAAGCCCCTGCAAGAGAGAAAAGATCCCATGATTCGCTCCTTGTGGATGAAGGAAGGTGCTTTAATGGGATTATTTTAATGTGGTCAGGAGATTTTTTGAAGAGGTTTGATGTAAGTGACTGAATCTTTTTTGCTTTTACCAATAATTGATGTCTTCGTAGATTTTGTTTTTGGTTTTTTTGTTGCGTGTGTTACGGTTTTTAAAAAAATTGAGGCGTTATGAAAGCCAGAGGTTTTCATGGTCATTTGCGAAGAGACTTATGAAGAATCTGTGTCATTAGCCAAGGCATGCACTACTGTAAATCATACCATTCTATCTGACGGAGTATCCCAATGAGATTTTCGGTAATTTTAAAGAGTGGCAGAATGAGGTTGTTTAGTATTTTCGCAACTATCGCAATCATGTGTTTTGAATTTGCGAATTGCTTGGCATCTACCTCTGCTCCACATCTTAAGGACTCTCGATTGTATGAACTGGCCAATGAGGTTACGGTTAAGGTTGGACAGAAGTTGAAGAAGGATCGGCCCATCTATTTAATTGGAATGGGAGGGGACACGACGTCAGATATAAAAATGATGACAGCATGTTTTCAATATTATCAAGAAGTCGATCTTCAACAAGCGAGAGAACTTGTTTTAGGAGTAGTGGGTGACTACTTAGCGGTCATCAACAATAGTGCTGAAATACGGCCATACTTACATGAATATCCCTTTACTGCAAAAAATCTGCTAATCCAAATTTGGACCTATAAATCGGATGGACATCGACTTCCTCCTGATCAAATTCAAGCAATTGATGTTATTGATGGAGTCATAACATATTACCAGCATCTTCCAGAGACGTACGTTCGTAAAGCTGTTTGTAAGGAGTCTTATGAACAAGCAGTGCAGTTGATTGCTGCGTCAAATAATGCAGAAACGGATCAAAATCCAAAAAAACGCAAGATGCTCCCTCGTTCTGAAATCTTTTCTTCGGAAGATTGTAAATTTATAACTTTGCAAGGGGAGATTTCTGATGGGCGTTATTATGCTCCGCAGGGCGTTTTTTCTTGTCAGGCCTTTGATTTCGGTGAAGGCGAATATAAGTCGCAAGATGTGCTTTTTGATGAAGCTGCGTGTGTTGGATTTTATGACTCTGAAGGGAATTTTAAAAAGGCTGAGGTAATTTTTGATCCAGGACTTGAAAAGAGGCGTTTAGACGAGGCCGCACTTAAGATTGTATTTAACAATTTTGGTATTGGGATTCTTGAAAATGTAGATGATGCTGAAGGGATAGAGATTTTGGAGGAAGAAATGATTAACGGCTATATGTATTTTGTGGCGATTTCGATTAAGAAGATGTCGGTTTTAATAGCCTCAAACGGAGAGCATATGTCTTCAACTAGAGGGTACTTAGTCTTCCAGGATAAAGATAAGTATGTTTTGCTGAGCAATCAAGAAGTCACTCTTCCAGAGCAACTCCATAATCCTAAAAAACATCTCAAAAAACTTAAGCGTGAAATTCTTGAATTTAGAAAGACTTTTGAATTCGGCTCTAGCCCTGCTGTTTTATCGGAGGATAAAAAAGAAACGGCGTAGAGATCAATTGATTATGCCGAACATGCTTAAAAATTAAATTGAGTGATATGATGAAAAAGAAAGTTTTTGTTTTAGTTATGTCTGTTCTCGCCATTATCAATAGTGGGCTACATGCTCTTGAATCGTTAGGTGATTTTCCTCTTGAAACCGTTATTCTGAAATTACCTGACAATAGCGAATCAAATTGGAAAGAAATTGCTCGGCGTGTTGAAAAAAAAAGTGGGATAATTGAGACCATTCCTTTGAGCCAAACAGTTAAGAATTGGTTGGAATTAATTTGTATTCAGTATTTTGACAGCTCTGAGTGGGATAAGAAAGCGAGAAATTCGATTAGTTGTATTCTTGATAAGCTCCGAAAAGAAACTTTGAGATCATATCCTGAAAATACGGTGACTTGGAAAATCATTGAAAAAGACAAGCGCAGTGCCATTTATGAATGGATCTTACTTAAACCCTATAATAATATTCCAGTGCAACATGAGATAGCGCGAGGATTTTTAACAAAAACTGGCTTTCACCGCGTGGGGTATACAAAGAAAAATGAGCAGATGAATTCTGAAGAAAGAGAAAAATGGATTAAATTGCTAAAAAATAATGCTTCCGTTGTCCCTTTTCGAGAAGGGGCCTGCATTGAGGGGTTATCAATGGTCGATAAACTTAAAGATTCGGTAGCTTTAGGCGCTAATTTTCAAAATTGGAAAATAATTGATAGCTTTGTCAACGCAAATGGATGTGCACTTAACACCTATATTCCTCCCATGGAAGATTGTCCAAGTGTAACAGAAGGTCTTGAGACTTTTACAATGCCAACCACTGTTATTTCTTCTGTTACTAAATTCTTTGAGATAGAAAAAGAAGGCCTTAGAAGCAAAGTGGGGGTAGATGTTGAATGTCATGTCCTTGAACAATCTCCATCGGAAATAATCTATAGCTATTGTCACCCTAAAGATCATCTCCAGTGCAACGCTGTAGTTAGAACATTTCTTACGGATCGTGGGTATTATTCCATAAGCTACAAACATGGTCTTATGGGGGAAATGTCGAAAGAGGAAATCTTAGAATGGAAAGAGAAGCTGAAAACAATCTTGGTGGAGGTTCCTTCGATTAAAGACCGAGGTTAGCGCTGTTTAAACAGGTCTTTTAGTTCTACTTGGTTTGAAACGAGTTCTTCGCTCCACAGATTTTTTTTCACGCCATTGACTGTGATGAGTGCCAAGGATAATTGCTTGGATGTTATTGTCTTGGATTGGAAAACATCCAGTTTGCTTTTGAGGTCTTTCGCATAGCTCTTATCGATCTCATATTTATTTGTGCTGTATTTGATTTCGCATAGAGTTACAGCATCGTCTTGTCGGTCAAAAAGGAGATCAATCTGCGCTCTTGATTCTTTACTTCCCTTTGAAGGAATATATCGCCAGTTTCCGATCTCACAGGCTATCGATTCTAAACGGAGGGCGCGAAGGATTTGGGGAAGGTGTTTCAGGCAGATACTTTCAAAAGCATAGCCCGACCAAGCAAGCCAACGGGGATTTCGGGTGCAAAGTTTCCAATAATTCGTTTGCGGGAAGCCTTTTTCGGCAACAGGATCGATCCATGTAAGGTAATAGGATGAGTACTCGTCGATAACGCGGAAATATTGCTCTTTCTTTTTGTGTCGATAGGGGATAAAACCTTGGATGAATCCGGCGGTCTGTAGCTCGTTTAATCGTTTGTTAAATGTTCCTCCTGAGGAAGCATTAAGTTTTCTGAGAAGCTCTTCTCTAGAAATGCCCTCTCTTTTGCTGGCAATTTCACGGACAATTCGTAAGTTGAGCTCTGCATTTTGGAAAAGGGATTCAAACAGACGCTTAAATTCTGTAAATAAAACGCCGTTCATGTCAAAACAGATTTCCTGAATATTCTGTTCTGCAGACTTTCCCGCTTCGACGTAGTTTAAGTAATAAGGGATGCCTCCTATGCTCATATAGAGATCGAGGAGCTGTTTTTCACTGAGCCGTACTTTTCGAGACAGGAGATATTCTTGAGTTTCGTAGAGATTGAGTGGCATAAGCTGAATTGTGCGTGTCAGACGATTATGAAGCCCCCCTCGGGCATTAATTAAGTGTTCTAGCATCCAGCTAGCCGCAGAACCGCATAAAATGACCTTAATATTTGGCATGCGGCTCCAATAGGAATTCCAGAAATAATCGAGGGCTTGGATAAATCCGGATTTATGTGTCGCTAGCCAGGGGAGTTCATCAAAAAAAAGAAGGTGTTTTTTGGTAGGGCTTTTTTCTATTTCTCGCGTGAGGAGCGTGAGAGCATCTCGCCAACTTTTGAGAGGGAGTAATTCGACCCCTGAGTAGAAGGTTCTAGAGAAGCTCTCAGCAAAGTTTTTTAATTGTTCAGTTGGAGAGGAGTTTTTTTTTCCAGTGAGTTCAAAGTAGTTACCTTGAGACTCGAAAAATTCCCGGACCAAAAACGTTTTTCCGACCCGCCGTCTGCCGTAAACGGCAACGAGTTCAGCTTTTTTGGAGGCCTAAATTTTTTGGAGACGCTAGCTCTTTTTTTCGATCGATGATTTTTTTCATAGAGGAGCCTGTGCGATTTGGCTGAGTATTACTGGTCTATTCTCAGCCAAATCTTTTTGGCGACAGAGATTTGGCTGATTATAGCTGGTCTATACTCAGCCAAATCTCTGGTAGACATGATATAGATGCTCATTTTCTTATGCACTGTTGTTAACCATGCTTTGTCTTCAGATGGGGATATCCGCGTCTTGAATTTTTCTCAGTATTTGGATAAATTGGTTCAGTTGAGCCACTGTTTTTTTTTGGTTTTTTATGAAAGGTATATAGATGCTGCAAAAAAAAGTTTGTCTGGCAAGTGATAATTGGCCTCCCGCTCATCCTTTAATCTTGAAGGCTGTCGTTGAGGCGAATGAGGGACATGCCCCTTCATATGGTTCTGATCCGTGGACTGAGGAGGCTCAACGGTTAATTCAAGAAGCGTTTAAACGGCCGTGCAAGGTGTTCATGGTGCCAATTGGGACTGGAGCTAATGTTTTTGCGCTTAAACTCTCTTGTCGTGCCTATGAATCGATTATTTGTACGGATATTGCCCATATTCATTATCAAGAATCTGGCGCTGCCGAAGCGGTTGTTGGTTGTAAGCTGTTAACTGTTCCTCATCAAGCGGGGAAGTTGACTGTAGATAGCGTGGTAAAAAAATTAAAATCTGAGAGGGCTTTTGGAAAACATTCTACCTCTCCTCGGGTTTTATCCATTACGCAGCCTACCGAAGTGGGAACTGTCTATAGTCTTGAAGAACTTAGGTCCTTATCCAAATTATGTAAGGAGGAGGGGTTGCTTCTTCATATTGACGGAAGTCGTCTGTATAATGCAGCGGTAAGTCTGAATGTCAATTTGAGTGAGATTGTCGATGCTTCATCTGCTGATATTCTCTCGTTGGGAGGGACTAAAAATGGGTTGCTAGGCGCTGAATCCCTTGTCATTTTCAATTCTGATTTGCAAGAGGGGAGTGATCATCTACAAAAACAAACGCTGCAGTTACTCTCAAAAATGCGTTATCTTTCTGCGCAATACATTCCCTTCTTCAAAACTGATTTGTGGCGGACCCTTGCTAGTGCAGCAAATAAAAAAGCACAAGAAATTGCATCTATCATAGAAACCATTCCTCAGCTTTCTTTAAGCTATCCCGTTGAAACCAATCAGATTTTTTTCAAAGTGCCAGCTTCTTGGATTCCACTCATCCAGGAGAACATTTTTTGCTACCTCTGGGATAAGGAGAAAAATGAAATTCGATTCATTGCCTCATGGAATACCTCGGAGCAGGATGTGATCGATGTAAAATCGGCTCTTTTGGAGATCTCTCAAACTTTAGCTTAAGTCCCTTTCTTTTGAGGGCTATTGGTATCCATGCACAAAATCTAACTTAGGACGACATCTCGCATAGGATATTGAAGATGAAGTGCAGGTTGATCGTGTGGACCAGATTGGCAGGGTTTAAATCTACGAGGCTGCCGTATAAGAGTCCTCCGATCAAATGTGAAATGAGATCTTTGCTGTTGCAATTGAGAGCATCATGATGGATTGCAGCGAAAAATAGAGCCACTACGGCGACGCGGGCGATGCGTGAGAGGGCTGAGTTGACCATTTTTGCGTGTGTGGGCGAGATTGTTTCGATGATCTTTTGGGGTATTTTTTTTAAGAGGCAGTGTTGGATGATTCCTCGAAAAAAGATCTCTTCCCAAACAGGTGTTCCTATTTCAGAGCGCGCAAAATTTTTTGCTCCTGGAATGTAGGTGATGATTTTTGACTCTGCTGAGAGGATCGCATTTCTTGCTATTGTGATGCTTTGGGTAGGTAGCCATTTCACTAAACAGATTTCCGAACGTGCCACCAGGGCGCCAATCTTAGGCGATAAGTAATAGTCGCAAAAACTGGCTCCTATCGTTAGCGCTGCTGTAGATAGAAAACTCAATGCTGGGGAGAGTTTGCGTGTTTTGGAGGTTAGAGGGGGTTCGTCAAAGGGGTTATGCGTTACGTCTGCAAAAGGGTTTTCAGGATATTCTTCAAATTGGGATGTGTCGGTCGGTGCATCAAAGGGGTTTGAAGAGAGATCTTCGAATTCTGCGTCCCATGGCGTATTGAGCCAATCTGTGGGTAAATGTGCTGATGTTGCAGATGTTTTTATAGCGGACATTATTTGCCTATTTTTCTGTATTTATTTTTACTATTTTACGTAAAATGTAATTAAAAATATATGCAAATCATAATTCTATATTAATACTTTCCGATTGTTTTTATAACAAAGGCTGTCTGTTGAAGAATTTGGACTTATCATTTTAAAAATCAGTTGCTTAAGAAGTGTTATTTATTTGCCTTGTAACATAAGTCGTTGTGCTTTTAAGGCTTGCGTCTAGCCTCCTAGGAAGTCTACCAAGGGCTGGAGACCGCGCTAGTGTCTGGAAATCTTGCAATCCACTTTCTAAAGATCTTTCATGTCGAGTTTCATTTGATAATGAAGGACGGGATGCCAGGGAGCGATAAACTCTTCGATAATGCGGAATCCTGCCTTTTTGTACACATGGATGGCGCGGGAATTGCTGGCTTCTGGATCGATAAAGACTTCTTTTTTATGAGGGAATTGGATGGTGAGAAATTGTTGGATCAATGGGACTGCTAATCCTTTGCCCAAGTGGGAGATCTCGCAGATAAACAGGTCTAGAGTGAGAGCATCCTCTCCTTTATCTGAGGTGAGTAGATAGGCAAAGGGGGTGTTGTGTTCGTAGGCGATCCAATGTTGTCCCCATGAAGTGCCTTCAAAAAAATGACCTAGATCTTCTAAGAGGTTTGTTAAGCCTTGGCCATGGAGCCATTCTTTAATGTGGTCTTGGGTCAGCCAGCGATGGACGAGTGGAAGTTGTGCATGTTCTATGGGTTTGAATGTGAAGTTTGTCATTTCAGTTTTATCCGTTTGTCATAGAATTTCAGTGCTTCTATACCTCCCAGGATGAGGGGGAGTTGAAGTGCTTGGTCAAATTGTAACCATTTTTCTTCTACATGTTCATCTAAAGCAACATTCAGAAGAGGCTTTTCTTCAAACCGGAAGCGGAAGATGTGAAAGACATACTCAATATGAGTAAGTCGGATAAAGAGTTTTCCCACTTCTAGGAGCTCGGGAGTGTCGATTGCAAGGCCGATTTCTTCTTGTACTTCGCGGATAACCGCATCGCGTGGGCTTTCGCCTTTTTCTAACTTGCCGCCGGGAATTCCCCACGTATTGCCCTGTGGTTTGTTAGGATGTCTTTTAAGAAAAAGAAGTTTCTCTTCCCATTCACAATAGCAACCGGCGCCTTGAGTCTCTTGAGAAAAATCACTGGGGGGAGTTTCGTAAATGGTATAGTTTTTTGTCATTTATAGCTCGTGACTTTAAGAAAATCGAGGAGGCTTGGGAGATGAGGGATGGCTGTAGCGGTGTGTTTTTCGAATTCTTCGAGGGTAATGAGGCCAGTAGCGACGCCGATGAAATGGAAGCCTGCACCTCGTGCTGCGAGGAGGTCATTGAGGTGGTCTCCGACATAGAGGACTTCGTGGGGGAGGATGTTCTGGGTGGAAAGCCAGTTAAGGGTGGGGGTGAAGACTTGAGGGTCGGGTTTGTGGACGGGTGTATCGTCTTCTGTTTGGAGGTAATCAAAGAGGGAGGAGGAGATGCCGAGGGTTTCGAAGTCGTGGAGGAGATTGGATCTAGTGGAGCCGGTGACAAGTCCGATGCGGAGGTGGGTAGTGCGGAGTGTGGTGAGGGTTTCTAACGTGCCGGTAAAGAGTTGTTTGGGAAATTGGGTGCGGTGTGCGGTGTTGTAGACGAAGGCTTGGTCCATGTCGTCTGTTTCATAGAGGGCTTGCATGATGGAGCCGAGGGATCTTCCCCAGTGGGCGCGGAGTTGATCGTCTGTGATGGTTTTGTTGTAGAAGGTCTTTGCGACGTGTTTGTGCTGTGCCCATTTTGCTTGGATGGTGCCGACGAGGGTGTCATCGTGGTCGAAGAAGATGGCTTTTAGGGTCATGGTTAAACTTTATGCTCCGCGTAGAAGACTTCAGTCATGTTTTTGATGAAAGGAACTTCGTGGTTAGCGAGATGGAGTTGATAGAGGTGTCCATCTAGTGCGATTTTTGCAGCGCCTTTCTGTTCTTTATAAACTCGAACTTCAACTTCTCCCTGTAGATAAAAAGGATCCACTCCTTTCTCTTGGAGATAGACGGATAGGGGGTGTGGGCTTGGGGAGGTCATGGCATTATAGCATGCACGTGGGAAAAGAGTGAGGAGTCGTAAGGGAATGAGTCCCACATCTCCAACGAATGCGATAAGAGCTGTGAAATGAAAGAGGTTTTTTGTTGGGGAGTATTCCATGTGGGATAAGGGGAACAAGACGTCGGAGATAAAATGTGTCAAATCTGTACGGATGGGCATCAGTGCCGCTTGCCAAATTCCGGCCATGTTTTTTTTGTCTCTGCATAGAAGATTGGCGCGTCTGTATTCTTCTGGATCGGAAAGAGGGAGAACATGATGGGCGCGTTCGTCACTGCCGATTTTAATTTTGCTAATCGAAAGATTGTAGCTCATGTAAATCTCCTTTTTAAAAGAGATAGTATAACATGAAAAGAAGAGTAGATGCAACCGGTTTGATTGACAAAAAACGTGCAGAAACAAAATCATGCTCTCGTTTTAGATTTGTTTCGTGTTAATAATCAGTAGTTTATGATTGGATTGCACAAAAGTTATGGAAACTATAACATTTGTGTATGGACTGAACTTGTACTCGTGGGGTGCCAAGTCTGGTTATTTAAAGGAGGGACCTCCATGGATCAACTTCAAGATGCGCTTTTTGCGGTAGCAGACCGTCAGCAGGGGTATTTTACTTCTCAGCAAGCGCAAGAGTGCGGGTTTGCACGTTCTAATTTTCACTATCGATTGCGCTCTGGAGAATGGGAAAAGGCCCAAAGGGGGATTTATAGACTTGCGCGATATCCAGTTACCGAACGAGGCGAATTAGTCCTTTGGATGCTGTGGAGTCGGGATAAAGGAGGCAATTCTCAAGGAGTATGGTCTCATGAAACTGCTCTAGATATTCACGAGCTCAGTGATGTCATGCCTTCTAAAATGCATATGACGGTTCCTCTGCGTTTTCGCAAGCGAATCGAGATTCCAAAAATTCTAAAATTGCATTTTGAAGATCTTTTTAAGGAGGACGTTGAAATTCGTCAAGGTTATCGAGTAACGACTCCTTTAAGAACTTTACTCGATATCATTAAAGCAGAAAGCGTTTCTCAAGATCATATTATTCAGGCTATAAAAGAAGGGATTCAAAGAGGAATTCTAATTTTACAGGATATGGCTAAACACCCAGAATTCGAAAAGTACACACATGGATACAAAATTTAAGTCAGCAACAGATTTTCGAAAAAGCCTAGAGGCAAGACTTCAATTGCTAGCGACTAAAAAAGGAGAAGACTTACAACGTTTGCGTCGCAAGGTTGCCTTTGATCGATTTTTGGCTAGAGTCTTTGCTCAAGAAAAACCGGAGTTTTACCTTAAAGGCGGCTATGCAATGGAATTACGCATCGCTGCTGCACGGGCAACAAAAGACATCGACCTAACATGCATTCGCCGTGCTAGAGCTCCAGATCAGATTTTAAGTCACATGATCTTAAAGGATTTGCAATCTTTTACACGTATCGATCTTAATGACCATTTTGTCTATCAAGTTGGAGCAGCACAAATGGATCTTGAAAATGCTCCCTATGGAGGTGCTAGATATCCTGTTTCCAGTTTAATTGATGGCAAGGTCTTTGTTCGATTTCAATTAGATGTCGGCGCCGACTTTTTGCTAGATCAGGTTGAAACCATTCAGGGAGAGAGCTGGCTGGCATTTTGCGGAATTGCAGCCCCAATCATCCCGATGATCTCGATCGAGCAACAATTTGCTGAAAAGTTTCATGCTTACACCTTTCCACGTGCTGATAGGGTTAATACTCGTGTAAAAGATCTGGTCGATATGCTGCTTCTTTTAAAAATGAGAGCTCCTAAGGTTCAAGTTATGATTCAAACAGTGAAAAACGTTTTTGAAAGACGTGGATCTCACTTTATTCCGCAAAAATTAGAACCCCCGCCAGAGGAATGGCAAACTCAATTTCTCATACTCGCAACCGAATGAGGTCTTTCCCAGGATATGCAAATGAGTTTCGAACAAATTTCAGAATTCTATTCCAACCTTCAAACATCGTCTTAGATTAGCGGTTGGTCGGGGAGGAAGCCGCCGGCTTGCATTTGCCACATGCGGGCGTAGTGGCCGTTTTGGGAGAGGAGGTTTTGGTGGGTGCCTTCTTCGACGATTTTTCCTTGGTCGAAGACGAGGATCCGATCCATTTTGGAGAGGGTGGAGAGGCGGTGGGCGATGACAATGGTGGTTCGATTCTGCATGAGTTTTTCTAAACTGTCTTGGATGTAATTTTCTGTAACAGAATCGAGAGCGGATGTGGCTTCGTCGAGGATGAGGATGGGAGATGCTGTTAGCATGGCACGAGCGATGGCGATTCTTTGTCTTTCTCCGCCGGAGAGTTTTGTGCCGCGTTCTCCAACGAGGGAGTCGTAGCCTGCGGGGCATTTTTTGATGAATTCATCGCAGTGAGCGAGTTTTGCGGCTTGGATGATTTCGTTGTCAGTGACGTCGGGGCGTCCGTATTTGATATTGTCTTTGAGGGTGCGATGGAAGAGGATGGGATCTTGCGGGATGAGGGCGAGCTGTGTGCGCAGGGATGCGAGGGTAGTTTGGGCGATGTCTTGTCCATCGATGAGGATCTTTCCTTTTTCGAGGGAGTGAAAGCGGAGGATGAGGTTAACGAAGGTGGATTTTCCAGCGCCGGAGTAGCCGACAAGGCCAACTTTTTCGCCTCCTTTGATCTGGACGTTTTTGTTTTCGAAAAGGTTTTTTGCGCCGTAGCGGAAGGAGACATTTTCAAAGAGGATTTCCCCTTTTGAGAGAATGAGGGGTTTTGCATCGGGGAGATCAAGGATGTCTTGGGGGTCTTGCATGACGGTGAGGGCTTGTGTGGCAAGACCGACCGATTTAAAAAATTGGGGGATTTGTTCTCCAGAAAACCAGATGGAAAAAACAACGTACCAGGTGGTGTTGAAGATTTGAATCACCTCGCCGGTCGAGATTTTATTTTGTAGCCAATAGAGGATCATGAATCCGTTGATGGCGATGATGCCGATGAGGAAGGCGACGGAGAGGAAGGTGAACATCAGCGCGATGATGTACTGGGCATGGCCGTTTTTTTGTTGTTCTTCTTTTTGATAGGGAACAAGCCGTTGTTTTTCAAACTGAAAGCGGAAGAAGAGATTAACGGCAAAGTTGTTGGTGAGGCTGTCGACGAGTTTTCCTGCTAATGTGCTTCTGGCTTCTCCATGGGCGTTCGAGTACTGGATGCATTTGGGTGTGAAGGCAAAGCAGAGGGAGAAATGGAAGACAATCATTGCAGCAAGAAGAAGTGCGAACAGGGTGTTCACTTGAAAAAAGAAAATGACGGCGAGAATACAGGTGACAAAAGCGGGTAGGAACATCAAAAGGTTTTGAATCATGGACGTGACTTGCGTTGTCATGTCGCTGATTTTATTGGCTAAGTCGCCGGCAAAATGTTCGTTGAAGTACTTGGGGGAATGGGCTTGGATGTGATCAAACATGGCCATCCGTATGTCGGCTTCTAGCTTTGGAAAGGCTTTCGCCTGGATAAAACTTCTGGTTCGAAATCCTGCTTCAACAAAGACCCATAAAGAGACTCCAGCGACGAGCAGCCATTTTAATGCAGGTAGAGCGCTTTCTCGATGGGTGTCGTATTGGGTGAAGACATCCACAATGCGTCGGAGTATGTACGGCCAGATCGTGGCGTCGCACGACCAGGTCAGTGTAAGCAAGAACATAAAGAAAAACTTCCAACGCTGAAGTTTGGCGTATTTCCAGATGAACTGGATCAGGAGTTTTGTTTGCATGAGCTTTGTGGAGTTGCGCAATATTCAGGTGGTTTTTTTGATACCTGAATAGTGTGTCAGTTGCGGTGTTTTTTTGCTATGACACTTTCTCATTCTTGAGCGATGACAAAAGTGCATGTTGCCAAAGTGTGTTTTTCTATAGAACCGTCGTTGAGTTTTTTGATAACGCAGATATCCCCGGTTCTCCAGGTGCTGTTATATCTGGAAGGTCTATCTCCAACAGGGACAATAAGGATTCCGCCGGGCGCCAGTTGCTCGACCAATGCTTGGGGGATTTCTTTGCACATAAAGCCGACGTTGATGATGTTATAGGGGGCGTTTTTTGTGCAGCCGTCTAGCCCATTTCCACGAAGGAAAGTCATCTTATTTTTAAGATCTTCTGACAAACTGTCTATGTTATCTTGAGATTGGTCGACGAGCTGTTGAAACCACTCGATCCCTGTGACAGATGCGTTGGGCGCTAGCTGGGCAAATAAAGCGGTGAGATGACCGCTGCCGGAGCCGACATCTAGAATTGCTGTGGCATTTTCAAGCCAGTCGCTGCAAAGCTCTAGCAT
The DNA here is from genome assembly GCA_020053915.1 of Parachlamydiales bacterium. GTDB lineage: Bacteria > Chlamydiota > Chlamydiia > Chlamydiales > Rhabdochlamydiaceae > JAGVMG01. Next base: position 19,512 of record JAGVMG010000043.1, read on the forward strand.
TAGGATATGGATGTGGGGTGATGAAATGATCATCCCAGATCCGATGTCACAAGGGCCGTCCCAATAGGGGTTTTCCGGGCAGAATAGTTCCCGTTTTACTGTGCGGAATGCCTCTTCAATGCGTTCTGTTTTTAGGATGGCATTTGTTTTAAGGGCGTCGATGAGATCTCTTAAGCTGGCATGTTTCCCACAGGTTGTGGGTTTTAGTTCGCTGATAGAAAGCCGATATTCGGGCCACTCAAATGATGCGTCCGTATCGAAAATGCGCACGAGAGCTTCGTCTTTTTCGAGCTTGAGAACTTCTCCACAATAGGTCTTTCCGTCCAGAGAGACTTGGCACCAGCCAGAGACTCTGGGAAACTCACTGCGCATTTCAAGCTGTTGTTCTACAGAAGGAGGTGGGGTTTCATCCATTTGGAGGATAACTTGAGTGTTCCCCGGAATTAAAATGAAAACTAAGTAAAGGACGAAAAATGGAATGTATTTTAGCATAAGCGATAATAGTATCAATTTCCTGAGATTTTGAAAATGCAATAGAATTGTTTAAGAATGGTGTTTGGATAGATTGCTATGACAGTTTTTTTCCAATCCATCTGTTGTTTTCTGTTTTTACGAAATGCACGAGTGTGCAGTTATCGATGATCCAGGAGTGGTCTTGGATGTCGAGGAGCCAAGAGAGGGCTAAGTGGACGCCTCCGTGAGAGACGATGAGAGCGGGGCCGGGGAGGGTAAGGACGTGTTCGATCCCTTGTTTCACTTGGGCGAGAAAGGCGGCGGTACTTGTTTCTGTGGGAAAGGGGCATCCTCTGTCGAGTTGAGTTAATGCGCGCCAAATGGGAGCTGTGCATTCGCCTAGAGCGGGGATGATGTGGTGGTGGGCTTCAAGATCTTTTGTGAGAATTTCCTTGGTCTCAAGTGCGCGCTGGAGAGGACTGCAGCAGATGGTCCGGATGGGGAGCTTTGAGATTGTGGGAGCGATCCATTCTGCTTGGCGTCTTCCTGTCTCGTTTATGGAGAGGTCGTCGGGATGTTCTCCTTTATATGTCCCTTCTAGAAGGTTGAGTGCTGTTTGTCCATGGCGGACGAAATAGAATTCTTGACTCATGAGTTGAAATAGTAGGTGAAGGCCTCTTTGGCGCCGGCCATGAGGGGGAGGTGTTCGAGGTCTTGGAGACTTGCCCATGTGTAGGCTTGGTGCTCGTTGGAGATGCGGACGTCGGGGAGGTTGTCAATGGGGACGCTGTACATGTGGAAGACAAAGTCTACGGGGGGCTTGCGCACGTAGAGGGATTTGATGTGATGAATGGGTAGGGATGTAGGCACTGCGATGCCGGTTTCTTCGAAGAGCTCACGTCGTGCAGTGGCTTCAAATGTTTCATTGGCTTCTTGTTTCCCCGCAGGAAGACCCCAGGTGCCAGGTTCTAGTTTTCCATGGGCTCTTTGGAGCAGGAGGATTTTTCGATCGATTTCTAAGAAGCACGCGGAGACGTGAACATGGGGTTCAAATCCTTGAGGTTCTTGTTCATGGACTTCGATGTCTACGCTCATGGGCATTCCTTGTGATGTTCATTTGATTCTAACACAAATATCTTAAAAATGCAATGGTTGCAATCTGTGTGATTTTTTGAATTCGTAAAGAGATATCTTTGTATGTCATATGAATTGTTTGCTTGTTGCTTATTATTTTTGTTTCGGCGTATTTTTTTTCGGCAACCAAGTAGGAGTTTTTTTATGGCGTCGGGATCAAGTGGTGTGTGTGTATTTTCTCCTTTTCCTGTGGCCGGGGTATGGGAGGCGGATCGGAGGTGGCTTGTTGAAGTGGATTCGATAATAATGAAGGATGTTTCTCGTTATTTAGATGCAATAGATCCTGAAAAGGAATTGAGTCCAGAAGAACACCAAAAATATCTCAAAAAGTTCCACAAGTTAAAAACTGTATTGCAGGTGCGTGTTATCCGATGTGAAACCGAAGGTTCGCATTCTTTTCGCTTAATGGTTTTGGAAAGGCTTCAACATATCACAGCTCGCCATAAAGAGATGAAAAAAAAGATCCCTCATTTTTCTTATGTGCCTTCTAAAATGCCACTGGAATCAGACGTGGCTTGTATCAATGAAAATCAAACTACTTATAAAAATTTAGTTAATGATCCTAAAGCTCGTCCCTATTATTTACTAAAGGAGTACGCACGTTTAAAAGGTTCTTTGTTGACATTGTATCATTCGTTAGCTGATGCCAATCCTTATCGCGAAGTAGTTAAGAATATGTGGGATGAGGTTCGAAAGATTCATCGTGCTCTGCCCTTTGTCGAACAGATGAAATTAAGGAAATCGATTCCGGATGTTACTTCTTACGGGATGCTGGTTTATTTTTGCAAAAACAATAAGATAAAAGGTTATGTTCCAAGAACAATTGAAGGATTAAAATCTCAAGTTGCTAAAATTGCAGCTTATGTTTTTACACATGCAGAAGCTGTGGAATGTGATTTTATTTATAACTCATCTTTCGAGGAGGCGGCAAGAAAATGGGAGGTTCTTAGGAATTTGTCTGAAGCTCAAGGGTTGTGTTTTTCTATGGATGAAGATTCTTCTAAACGTTTGATTCAAAGAGGTTCAAGTTCTCAATTGTGTACAGAAAAGTTTGCTTTGGAAGATGGAGTTCTCAAAGGGAGCCGCATTTATTTAGATCGCAGAGAGGAGTCGGGAATCTTTGATCCGAAATGGGGGTGTTTGAAACGGGGCTTTAGAAAGGATGTGGCAGGGGATATCGAGTTTGTCGATCCAGTGGAGATCTTTCGTTGGGATTTTGATCGTGAAGGGTCGATGCGTGTGATTGAATTTGGTGATGAGCTTCGTTTGATGGAGCGTTATTTTGTACAGGGATATGGAAGGCTGAGACTTGCTGAAGGAACGTTAATTGATTTTTTACTGAATGCGAGCTTACGTTCAAGTGGTAACTTTTCGATTAAAGCGGTTTTGCAGCACCCTTTATTTAAGGCTAAGAAGGAGGAATTCATTTCGAGAGCAATTGGATTAAATGGTTGGGGATCGGTGAGGCTGCTTGATTTCTCTAACCAGGGACTTTCGGATTTTCTCGATGAAATCGATGTGCATACAACCAATCCTCTGAAAATTCTTAAGGAGAGGGGCTCTCCTAACTTGATTATTCAAGTGGCGTATTTTGCTACATCGGAGAATGGGGGCAGGGAAATCATGGGCAAGTTAAGTGCATTATTTCCCGAGGCTTTCCAAGAGCTGGGTCCTGAGGTAATTACTTCTGTATTAAGAGGGGGAATCACACATGGATATGATTTGTTGTTATTAAGAGAAGTTGTAGATCAATATGAGGCAAGTGGTAATAGCCTTTCTAGCTTTCATAGAGCTTGGATTGAAACGGCATTCGGTCAAAGACCGCATTGTGAGGTGACAGCATTTTCCGGAGACGAGCAGGGACTGATCGAGGAAACGGCGTACGTTGTCGGTAATCCCTACATCCATATTCCTCCGCGCACCAGGGTCACACCTGATCAATACACTGTCAACTTTTTGTGTTTAGAAGAGGAGCTTAAGGCTTCTGAATCATTCAATCGAATCGCAAGTTGGATTCTAGCCCATCCAGGAACAACAATCCATGTGTGGTATGATGGTGTTTTTCTAGTGCCTGATCTTGTTAAAAGTGCTCAAGGAAAAGTGTTAGAAAAATTAGGGTTAGAGACTTATGAGAACTTGCTATTTAAGGATGTCCGTGAGTTTGGCATTCTTCAAGAGGCGGACCAATTGTTTCCTCAGACAATCCCTTTAGCCTCTCGCTTACAACTGATACGCGCTTTAATTGCGGATCAAGTTTTGGAACAATGTAAAAGTGAATATTATGTGAGTACTACTCTCGATCGACAGCCTCTTTCTTCTCTCGAATTATTCGACCGCAAAACTGTGAGTTTATTAAATACGTGGGGGTTTGTCATTCCTGGACGAAAAGGGGAGTATGATAAGAGGGATACAAGTTTTCAGATTTGGAAGAGGAAGAAGAAGTTTTTGAATTCCAATTTTGACATTTTCGTTAATGGTTCCGTTAGGAGATGGCGTCGTCAACTTGAGGAGACAGAACAAACGAATGAATATTTGTTTCAAGCCATGTTAGCTGGTTTGTGTTTCAAACTCAGAATGTATCGAGGTTGTGATCTGCCTTATTCCGATCGACTCATTCCAGACCACAGTGGTTCGGCAGAAGAGAAAAAAGAACTTTTCGAGAGGTTGAGTGTGAGGAAAAAACTGAAATATATTACGTCTAATGATTTACCCAGCATAACAAAAACTATCGTTTTAAGACGGAACTTGAAAAACCTAGCTTTAGGCGAATTTTTAAAACAGGAAGCTCCAAAAAAGGCTTTGCCTGCCATTATGTCTAGCTCGACAGCGTCTTGTTCTAGCACATAGTTAAGAAAGTTTTTGCTCTTTCGGCTGTGTCAAAGCCCCGGGGCTAAACGATCGTAAAGTTAGCTGTGTGTCTGCACACAGAGGCCTTTACGATCGCTTAGCCGCGGGAGCTTTCACATCAGCCCAAAGAGCAAAAACTTTTTTAACTATGTGCTAGTAGTTTATAGTCGACTTACTGACCTCTAGATTTTTTATCGAGCTCTTCCCACCTTGCAAATAATTCTTCGTGCTTTTTTTGAGCAAGAGAGAGAAGGCGGTAATGCTCTTGGGCTTTTTGAGAGTCGGCATGAATTTGGGGATCATCGAGTTTTTGTTGCAGCGCTTCGAGCTCATCTTCGGCAGCAAGGATATTTTTCTCCATTGCCTCGAGCTCTTTTTGCTCTTTGTAGGAGAGTTTTTTTGGTTTTGCAGGTGCCGCAGAAGGAATTTCTGAGGTGGGTGTGGCTTCTTTTTTAACGCTTGGCTCTTTGCAGGCTCTTTCCCACTGGGCGTAGTCTGCGTAGATTTGACCTTCGTTATTGTTTCCAAGGCCGAGGATCTCTGTACAGATCCGATCCATAAGGCAGCGGTCGTGTGAGATTAAGACAACAGCGCCGGTAAACTCAAGCAGGCTGGCTTCGATCACTTCGAGAGTGGGAATATCGAGGTCGTTAGTGGGCTCATCGAGAAAGAGGATGTCGGCGGGCTCGAGCATGAGTTTTGCGATTTGGATGCGGGCGCGCTCGCCACCGGAAAGGCAGCGGACAGGGAGGTCGAGGCGATCTGGAGAGAATAGAAAGCGCTTGGCCCATCCATGGACGTGGATTGTTTTGCCTTGGTAGGTGACAAAGTCACCGGTCGGACTGATCGCTTCGCGCAACGGAATGTGCGGCGGCACTTGTTCGCGGTGTTGATCGAAGTAGACAAGTTTGAGATCGTCGGCGTACTTGATGGTGCCTGTGTCTTGCGGCAGCATGCCGGCTAACACTTTAAGGAGTGTTGTTTTTCCGGTTCCGTTTTTGCCGACAATGCCAAGGCGTGTACCGGGAGAGAGTTTGAGATCAACGCCTTTAAAGAGAAGTTTTCCACCGAGCGACTTGGAAAGATTGGTTCCAGTGAGAAGTTTGCGGGTTTGTCGTTCTGATGCGGAGAATTCCAGATCAACTTTTGTGACAAGGTTGCGCTTTTGAATCTCGCCTAAATCTTCCATGAGCTCATAGGCGCGTTGGATGCGCGAGCGGGATTTTGTTGTGCGCGCTTTCGGAGAAGTGCGCAGCCAAGCGAGCTCATCGCGCATGACAGAGGCCATTCCCCGCGCTTGTTGTTCTTGCGCTTTTAAGAAGGCTTCTTTGTGTTCTAAGAAATTGCTCATGTTGCCGTCACTGACAAAGAGACCCTCAGGATAGCAAGGATTGAGCTCGATCACTTTGTTGCAGACATTTTCGAGGAAGTAGCGGTCGTGGCTGATGACGAGGTAGGCAATTCTTTCTCGGCTCAAGAATTTTTCGAGCCACAAGATTCCTTCTAAATCGAGGTGGTTGGTGGGCTCGTCGAGAAGAAGTAGATCGGGCTCTTGCATGAGTGCGCGCACGAGATCGAGCCGTTTTTTCCAGCCTCCAGAAAGCAGCTGGGCGTTTTGGGTTTCATCTGCAAACTGCGCTTTGCTGAGTAAAATTCGGGCTCGGGTGAGTGCTTCGATTTCATCGAGTTCGGGCACCGCCTCGGTGAGGACTTGCTCTAAGGGGAGAGAGGGAAATTCAGGAACCTGGCTGCAGTAGCCCACGCGCAAGCCTTGGCGGCGTGAAATCGAGCCGGAGTCTTCTTTCTCGAGGCCCATGAGAATTTTAAGCAAGGTTGACTTGCCGGAGCCATTGGGACCGATGAGTCCAACCCGATCTCCCTGGACAAGCGTGAACGAGATCGCTTTAAAAAGCGTTTGTGTGCCGTATGACTTCGCTAAAGAATGGATTCCGAGTAAGGCTGACATAGTTTATTAGCTTAGGATGATACTCGATGGGGGAGTTTGAAGGGAATGAAAACCTAACGGCGTGCCGTTAGGTTTTCAACTTATACCGAACGTGTTTCAAAATTTGAAACGCGCTCAGTAGCTGTGGTTGTTTTAGCAGAAAATACATTGGTAATAATTATAGGAATCATCTCTAAATATAGGGTCGTAGTAGACGATTTCATGACCTACAAGTTCTTTGAAGATGTTTTCAAGTAAATCTTGTGTGCACCGGTTGCGATCACTAGTATCTTTAAATGGTAGCATTCCAATTTTAGAATAAATTGTCTTTTTTAATTGATAATAACGTTTGAGTGGTCCCTCGTCTTCATAGTCCCATTCGTTGCGAGGATCAGAAAATAGTAATGTTCTTGCTGTTAAAAGTTGGGAGGTTGATGAAATTGCAGAAGCTTTTTCTTGATTTTGGATATTCCATACGATGAGATCTCGAATAAACAATGATACCTCATCGAGAATTTCGGAAGCTGCCTGTTCATTAAAACGCTGAATAGTTTGTTGCGGGTTGTCCCCTAAAAACTTTTTGTACCAGGGGTCTGAGAGAATACGTGCAAGCGCTAGCTTGAGCTCTTCTTTTCGTTCAGGGAGAAATGGTTTGAACTCTGTGGGGGTAGCGAGCCCTATTTGATGTTTCTGGAGATGTTCATGATGATCGACATAGACTTTTTTAAAAAATGAAAGGATTTTGCCTCTCTCTGCTTCCAATGTTTTACGGTGTCTTTCAATGTTCGGGTCAAATTTTTTGGCTTCTCTCAAAATTGCATCTAGGTGATGTGGAAAGAATCGGATGACGTTTACACATTGGTCTAGAATATATTTAGATGTGGGTGAATGACCTGGACGAAATCTTTCTAAATCGATCATTCCCAGTTTTCCTTCGCCAAACAGGCTTACATTATCATAGCGAGGGATAGGCCCTTCGGCTAAAGGTGCGAAAGAATCCTGTCTTTCTCCTGTGATATCGTCAAGTTCTGCCTGGCATAGAAATCCGATAAATTCTTCAGCTGTTTTTTCGAATTTTTCGCAGTTTTCAAGGTAAAAACCGATGCACACTTTTGAGTGATGATCGAGAATTGGCAGACGCGTTTCTATGATGAAGTCTTTATAAATTTCAGCTTCAGGAATAATGAGCTGTGTATAGCCGTTTTTGAGACAGATTTCTTTGGCTTGCCGCATCTGCTCTAGTCTTTTGGCATTATGAGGAGCCCCACACTTTTTTAACACGACGGGCAGCTCCGGAGGCAAATAAACATCTGTTTTTCCGGCTGCTGCTTTAGGAAGGCCTCTGAGCCTTACTGGATCGTCGATATATTCTTTGGCTTGTTCAAAATGGGAAGGGGCTAGAATTTGGGTGCTTGGTGAAGGTTGAGGCAGTGTTGAGGGAGCCAATTGGTACAGTTCGTGGTTATTCTTTCGAATTTGAGCGACAGCCTCGCCTCGCGGATCGGCATGGCGGCGAAAAGACTCCTGCAGCGTTTTTAGATTTGTTTTAAGAGTCTGGTGTCCTTGCATGTAAGCGTAAAGATCGCGTGCGTGGCTGGTTGATGTGCTAAGTGCATGGTAGCGTTGTTTGTAGCTTGTCCACAATGTTTTGCAGGTTGTGATTTGCGTGTCTAAAGAGGCGTTCGAATAAAAAACGGGCAGATGAGCGACTGATTTTTTTACGGTTTGATGAGAGCTCTTTAGTATTTTAGACCAGTACAAGGCGTTGGGGAGTCTCTGGTCAACATCCGAAGCTTGGAGGCTCACGATTTCAGTACGTAGATCGCATTTTAGATCGTGGTAGGCTTTAAGGTAGTTGTTGTATGTCTTGGACACCTTTTCTGGCTTTGCAGTCTGTGGTAATTTCTCTAATCTTGCGCTGCGTCTTTGATAGGTTTGAGATTTTTGACTCAAACGATCAGTCGCTTGTTCTGTGGTGTCGAGTGATGGTAAAGCGCTTGTAGAAGCCATAATAATCTCCACGTTAATATTGAGAGGTGTTATATGTTATTAGTTTAAAAACACAACGTTTTTAATGAAAATTATTTATTATAATTTGTGTTTGAAAAAATTGAATTTATTACTGTAATGCATTTCGCGTAGAAGAGCGGTGGATATGGAGACTTACGACGTGTCGTTAAGTTGTTCTTGGGTGAAGCTTAAATAATATGGAATAAGTCGCGTAGAAGCGCGAGGGTGACCTCGATGAGGATCAGCAAGACGATGATCGTTTCGAGGCGGGAGGTGTGCTGATGGTTGAGCTCGCCGGAGAGGATCTCGAAGAGCTCGTGGATGACGTTGAGGCGTTTGTTGAGAACTTCGACCCGTTTGTTGACGTCGAGGTAGTGCGCAGTTCTGCGGTAGTAAGGCTCGAGCTCGGGGTAGTTCCAGAAAAATTCAGGGGTGTCGAGAATCTCGCTGTGGAGATTGATGAAGTTGCGCTCCATGAAGAGCTCTCCCATTTTTCGAGAGATCTCACGGCGGGATAAAGAAATTTTTCCTTTTTTCGCAAGATCGTTGGGGAGGTGTTTCGTGTGGTCGATCGTTCTTTGGATCAGCTCTTCAAAGGTGGTGAGTTTGACCGATTGCGCAAGGCCATAGGATACGGCAAGTTTGGTGAGCGTGCTTCTGTTGAGCAGAGAGATTTCATCTTCTTCGATCTTCATCGTATCGGCGTACTCGTAGGTGAATTCATCGAGCTCTTGTTTGGTCAGGGGCTCTTTTTCGAATTCTTTGACCGATTGAAGGATCTCTTTTTCTTCGTCTTCGGTAAATCCCCAAGAGACAACAACGCCGAAGGAGTAATAGAAAAGATCTCCTTTGATCCGCTTATCTTCTTTGAGTTGAATGTGGATGGCGTCTCGGTATAGCTGAGCAGGTGCCAGTCGTTGAAGATACTGGAAGAGGCGGGGAATGTCATAGGAGGAAGCTGTGCAATAACAAGTACAACGCATAGAACCCGTTATACCTGAATGCAGATTAATACACAAACAGGCTTGCGATGTGGTAAATATTTTTTTTCGGCGAGATTTGCTTGAAGAGATTTCGGCAAAAGGTTTAAGATTACTGCTTTATCGTCCATAACACATGGATTGACAGGGGAAACTGACGAGGTCAATCCATGTGTTATGGACTATAGATTTGCGAGAGTGGCGGAATTGGTAGACGCGCTACTTTGAGGTGGTAGAGAGGGTTTCCTCGTGGGGGTTCGAGTCCCCCCTTTCGCATTTTGTACTCTGTGAATCCACACTCTGTCTTTTCCTAACATGATTTTCTGATTAAATATTTCATCAACTGCTTGTTTGACTCCATCAAATATGGGGATTGAAGGCTCATAGTCATGTCCTGCGAGAATGCCTCCGGGGCGTACTTTTGGAAGCCAGCTGAGGATATCTTCTTTAACTTGGAGGTATTCGTGGTTGCCATCGATGAAGACGAGATCGAAATCGTTGGGAGTGGATTGAGCTGCTTGAACGGAGCCCATTTTGCGAATGTGCACTTGGGGGTCATTTTCAAAATGATTTTTCACAGTGTTGTAGGCTTTTTCATAATGTTTGAGCTTACGGGAGATCGGAGTGCCGCTTTGGATGTAATCTGAGGAGAGTTCCCAGGGATCGATGAGATAGAGCTCGGCTTCGGGAAAGAGGTGGCGGAAGAGGAGAGATGTTTCTCCTTTATTGACGCCGATTTCAGCAATTTTACGCACCTCGACGTTGAGCGCCCAAGCGATGAATGCGAGGTAGGGGGCTCTGTGGTGAATCATGCTGTTCTGAAAGGCTTCTTTCCAGAGAGTCAACTTTTTTTATTCCTTTTTCGAGTGGATCGAGAGGAGAGTTTACCTTTTGGCCGTTTTAAAGTGGTGGTTTTTGACTTGCCGGCCATTTTTAGGGCGATAGCGATTGCTTGATTTTGGGGATGGCCTGCGGCGATGAGCTCTCGAATATTTTCTGAGATGACAGTTTTGGAGGATCCTTTTTTTAGAGGCATTAGTCGTTCAAGGTAATTTTTGTTTTTTTAAAAGATTCATTTCACTCCAGAGAAAGACAAAGGCGAGAAGGACTAGAAGACTGGTGTAGAGGTAAAAAAGCATTGAGCCGCCGAGGAGAAAGAAGGTTCCAAATTGCGGGGCGAGAAATTGCGCGCCTGCGATGATCGCTTGCGTAAGACCGAGAACTCTTCCTTGTGCGATCGGGGGGGCTGAAATGGAAAAGAGGTTGAACAGATTGCAGAGGGTGAGCGCGGAAGCGGACATACAGAAAACGTTGAGAAGGGAAAACGTTAAGTAACTGTCGGTGATTCCAAAAAGAGGAAGGAGAAGGCCAAAGAGAAGAAGCGCGTAAAAAGGGATCTTGGCTAGGGAAAAGCGGTTGACAAAGAAGCGGTTCAACAGTGCGCTAGTGAGAATCCAACTTAGAGCAATGCCTAGGAAGACGCTGATGAGCTTAGCGTGATTGACATGGAATGATTCGATTGAAAATCCTCCAAACCATTGCAAGGTAATGAGCCATCCGGTGGAAAAAAGCAGTAAGACGCACACGAGTCGTCGGATTTTACTCGAGCGCAGAGTGTGCATCGCGCTATTGAACCCTTTTTTGAAATCAAAGGATTCTGTGTGGCTAGGTGAGGTTTCTTGATAGAGGAAGCTCATGAGCATGAGGTTGAAAATGGAAACTCCTGCAGAAATGAGAAAGGGAAAGGAAGGATTAAAGCTATAGCGCGCGCTTGTAGCCCATTTGCCTAGAAGAATGGCGATGATCCAGCTTAATCCTCCAACGGCAGTGAGCATCCCGAAATTTTTAGCGCGGATTTTAGGAGTGGGGCTGAGATCGGACATTGCGGCGTGGCAGAGTGTTAGATTTCCAGAAAAAAAACCGGTGACAAGACGGCTTGCAAGGAGAAAGTAGTAGGAGCCGACAAAAAGCGAAAGGGCGGTGAGAAGGTTGCCGAAGCAGATCCCGCAGAGGGTGATCGTAAAGACCCGCTTTCTTCCCCAAAAGTCGGAGGCATTGCCTAATAGAGGCGCGCCAAAAAACATGCCTAAGGGAAAAGCGCCGCTTAAGGTTCCATACAAGATGTTGCGCATCATCATGTTGTACTTAGGAGGGAGCAGAAAAGATTCACTCGAGAGAATGAGTGTGGAAAATAAGGGAAAAACGATCGCAAACCCGAAGTTATCGAGGAAATAGATCAAGTAGATAGGGAGCCGAGAGTTTGTGCGCATGACTCATCTATAATCTGTCGCGCGTTTTGTGAAAATAATTTTTTAGTCTTGGCGTAGACGTTCGTGGAAATGGATCGCGATGCGTGAAGAGAGTTGGGGAGAAAGGGGGAGCTGACGCAGAGCATGAAAGTGTGTGGCATTTTCGAGCTGAAGCAATGTGTCCCACTCAGTGGGGGTAAAGCTTAAAGACCCCGGCGCACGATGCAAAGAGCATACGCTTTGCCCTTGATCGAGGTGCTGTGCAGGGAGCCCCTGACAATGGGTGCATGATGCTTCAAGGGCGAGCAGGCCTTCATGCTTGAGGAGCTTGAGATGGAAGCTTGCGATGAGGGGGGCCGGATTTTCAAATGTGGTGATCTGCTTGAAGTAGGAGCGAAAAAGGAAGTAAAGAACCGGAGTTGCTTTGCCTGGCATCTGCGAGCGCAAAATGGCTTGGGCAAGAGTGCCAGCGGTCTGGAGAAATGAGTACTGAGTGCGAAAGTTGAGGTGTTCATCGAGGACGGTGCCATCAATAAAGCGGCTCAAGTCGGATCTTGTTTTTCTGTAGATGAACTCCGCATGGCAAAAAGGAGAGGTAAGCGCTAGTAAATGGCTTTTGCGACTGGAAAGTCCGTGCACGATCAGGCTGATGAGACCCTCTTTTGGGGAAAAGAGAGTGAGAATCTTCTGGCGGTCTTTGTAGTCAAAGGAGCGTAGAACGATCCCTTCTGTTCTTTCTTCTTCCATGTTTTAGATTATACACAGGGTCTTGTTAGGGAGTCATTTAAAAAGTTAAGGAAGTTATGGCGGCAGAGTTAAATAGTTCCAAGGTAAGTTCTTTTCATTTACAGGTTTGGCATAGGTATGAACAATGCCAAAAGCTGGCAGTAAAGCTCAAATCAATATCGGCGGAAGAATCGCAACAAATAAATAAATCTTTTCGCCGTTATCTCATCGCTTACTATGAGTTAAAAACTGACTTGAAATTGAAACTCATTGAGTCGTTCGATCTGAGAATGCAAAGTGCACCCGTGGCAACAACAGTCGGGCAGTTTTCATCGATGCTTAAAAGCCTGCATCGTGAGGTTAAGGCGTCAAAGCTTCACTCTTTCTATTATCATTCCACTTTGTCTATGGAAGATCTAGTGGATCGAGTGAAAACTTTTCAGATGGCTTACACAGAGCGATCTTCTCGTTTAATGGAGCCCTTTTTTTGTGGAAGAGACTCGCGGCAACAGCGCATACGTGCGTACTTTAACGTGTATCACAGTCTTAAATTTAATTTGGAAGAGCTGTTGCAAAGCGTTGAAATTTCAGAGAAGTCGCTAATTTCAGAATTTGGAGATCTTCAAAAAACTCTGCGCGCAACCCATCGGCAGTTTAAATTCTTGAAGCCTCATTACGAGACACACGCAACTAGCTTATGCATTCCAATGTCCGAGTTAAGTGTGGAGAAAATACCTGCGAAAGAATGGGCCAATCTAGCTGAAATGGTCGACAGATGGTACCTTTCAGCTCATCTAAAGTACTTTCAAATTCATAAAGAGATTTCCGCTCAACCACCCAGGGACATAGATCCAGGAAGTGTGTTTTTAAGTGCGCAGTTGATCTGCGATTTCATTTCTGGGAGTCTTCACAATCAAGAGAATATAAAGAAGGGGCTGGAGCCCTGGAATCGCGTGGTGGTATGTCGAGATGGAGCGCGCGCGATTCAGGCGATCGCTCTCTTTGAAAAGGAAAAAAATAGTTTAGCCTATCTTGTGACGCATCCGGATAATATTCGTCATCCTATCAATGAAAATATTCCTACTCGGGCCCAAGGAGCAGGGACTCAAATTATTTTATATTTAGCTCGGTCGGCTTTAAAAAAAAATGTTCCCCTGCGGGCTGTCGTTAGAGAGGATGCTGAATTGTTCTATCAAAAACTTCATTTTGATGATGACTCCAATTGGGGAACAAAGATCTTAACGGTAGAAAAAATTAAACAGTTGATTGTATTAAAAACTTTTCCTTTTAATTTTATTGTCTTTTAATTTTAGTTAGTTGCTATATTTATTTTGTCGTTGATTTATATAATTAAGATGTTTATTATAATTAGCTAAGGACAATTATATTTAAATGGCGGTTTAACTATGTCTTCGATTTATCATCTTGGATATCGTGAAAAACAAGATTTAACTGTTTTTCAGCAAGCAGGAGAGTGGATTAAAAACAATCCTACTACTGTTAAAGCAGCAGCTAGAGCAGGAATCTTGTTTGGCGGTATCCTGATCGTTTTGGCGACATCTCCTTTGCTAGGAGGAGCCGCAACTCTAAGCTTGCTTTGCGTAGGCGCCATCTTCTCACTGATTGCTACCGTAACGGAGGTCTATGCGGATGATCATTTCCAAAAGATGTGTCAAGAGCAAGGAGCCTTTAATAATCGGAGTGCCTACTCGTGGAGCGATCGTTATAGCTCCTGTTAAGCCGCTGGTTCATATTGCTTGAGTTTTTCTCAGAGGATCGTTTACACTCATCCCGACATGGGCACCGATAGCTCAATCGGATAGAGTACCCGGCTTCGAACCGGGTGGTTACAGGTTCAAGTCCTGTTCGGTGCATATTTAATACCTTTATGCTTAGACACAAAATACCTCTAGAATCGAATTTTCGCCACACTGACTTTACCTCGGATTTCTTCTTGCCCAAAACCAATTCTTGAGGTTGTCTGTGTCTATCTCCATTTTTCAACATACGCAGAAGAGTTACAGTGAGGCTGTTTTTGCTCGATTGGGGCGAGGACGGCAACACGCGATGCAGTTGTATTCTGAATGGTTCCGTCAGGGAAGTATCGACGGGATCTGGAATGTCGTGGAACCTCAAGCTGTAAAACTTGTCCAAGAAATGGCGGCGGCAACCGATTTTTCATTGCCGGAACTTTCTGGGGATAAGATGGAAGCTGAGACGGTCAAATTTTTGCTCCGTTTTTCAGATGGCTTAGAAAGCGAATCTGTCTTGATTCCGATGGAGGCGGGCAAAACGCTGTGTCTCTCTTCTCAAGTGGGTTGCAGAATGGGGTGTTCCTTTTGCGAGACGGGAAAAATGGGGTTGATTCGCCATTTAACGACCCGAGAGATCGTCGCACAAGTGTTTCATGCCAGATTTAAACTGGGAGCTCTCGTACGCAATCTTGTCTTCATGGGCATGGGCGAGCCGCTAGACAACTATGAAGCTGTGATGCAGGCGGTCAAAGTTTTAACTGATCCTACAGGAATGGGATTCGGCCCGAGCCGCATTACTATTTCGACGAGTGGAAAAGTTGAGGAAATCTATCGGTTGATTGATGATGCCGATCCCGCATTAAACTTAGCCGTGTCCGTCAATGCTCCATCCGATGAGGTGCGATCAAAGCTGATGCCCGTCAATCACACGTGGGACATGGCGGCATTAAAAGAGGCGATGCGGGCCTATTGTGAGCATCCTAGACGGGAAATTTTAGTGGAATATGTTCTCATTCAGGGGGTCAACGATGCTCTTGAGCATGCAGATCTGTTAGCGAAATATTTAGAGGGTCTTCGGGTCAAAGTCAATTTGATTCCTTATAATCCTCAGCGGAGAGATCGCTATCTTCCTCCAGAGGACTCTGCTAAAGAAGCCTTTTTGCAGCGGATGCGGGAGAAGGGGTATCAGACTCTGCTCCGAGGGACGAAGGGACAGAAGATCATGGCAGCGTGCGGTCAGTTGGGGAATGTCGAGGTGCGTCGAGAGCTGATAAAGAAAAGATTAGTTCCTTCATTGAACAATTTCCCTCAAAATGAGTATAGTCGAACTTAGTGCACATTTAAAGGGAGCTCAACATGGTCGACAAAAAGAAATTTGCAGAAGAAGAATCTCAAGGCTACCGAATTGACATCGTCGGAAGAAATCTGGAAGTGACCGAGCCGATGAAAAACTACGCTTGGGATAAACTCTCAAAGATCGAGCGTTTTCATAATCACATTATGTATGTCCATGTCACATTGGATATCCAAAAGTTAGAACATACGTGCATTATCGTGTTAAAGATCGATCATACGAAAGTGAAAGTACAGGCGAGCAGTACAGATATGTATCCGTCGATTGATAGAGCGGTGGATCGTTTACAAAATCTCTTACGCAGATATAAGAGTCGAATCCAAGACCACCACAAGAAGGGACTTGCGATCACGGATATGCAGGTCAACGTCTTGGAAAGACCCTACGATGAAATTGCCGAAATTAATGATGACATTGAACAAGCGAAACGGCAAAAACAGATCGACGAGTTTAAAGCGGCGAAAATCATTGGAACGGAAGTCAAGCCATTAAAGACGCTGACGGCCGATGAGGCGCTTATGAAGATGGACCTTTCGGGCGATAGCTTTCTTGTTTTCCGCGCAGAAGAGGATTGCAAGTTAAAAGTGTTATACCGAAGAACCGATGGAAATTATGGTCTCATCCAGCCGGAATAAGAGGCTTGTTTATGATGAGATCCGCAAGCAATGGGTGAGAGCGACGCCAGAAGAGATTGTTAGGCAGAGCTGGATTCAGCGGATGATTCAGCAGCTCGGATACCCAAAAGAACTGATGGCAGTCGAAAAAGAGATTCGTGAGTTGCCTCATATTGAGGGCACAGCGATTCCCGATCGACGGGTCGATCTGCTTTGTTTTGTAAAGGGGATGGGAGAATACGCTCTTTCCCCTTTGCTCCTCGTTGAATTTAAAGAGGAATTATTGGACCTGAAAGCAATCGATCAAGTGGTCGGTTATAATTATTTTGTCAAAGCACCGTTTATTGCTGTTGCAAATCTAAGGGAAGTGCTGCTCGGTACAATGGATCGTCAAACGCAGCAGTACGTATTTCAACGCGCGCTTCCTCCCTTTGCAGATTTACTAAAGAAGGAACTTGTATGACCGCCACGCAAACTCCCCATTCTGTTGTCGCTTTGGATCCACTCAAAGGGGATCTCTCCTCTCATCAGGTCATTTTTTCTTATGGCGTGGGCGATGGTGTGTTGTATCGTCAGCTCAAAAAATGGCTAGCCCAAGATGAGGCGCGTTATCTTGTCTTTATTGAAGACGATGAAGAGCATTTTCTCCGGATGAAAAATGCACCTCTTTCCCAAGATCGGAAAGTCAGACTCTATTTTTATCAGGATCATTCTGAGGAGCTTTTTACAGAGATCGCCTGGGAATTTCTCTTTTTAAAGTTTACGTTTGCAGCAAGCTCAGCGTATGCCTCTGTTAAAGAAGAAAAGATGCACGAGCTCTTTTCTCAATTAGAATATTACCAGCAGGGTGTTAATCTGCTCGCTTCCGACGGACAAGATATGGGTGTGCGTGTGCTGAAAAACACTGTCGCCAATCAAAAAAAGATGGGATCTGCGCGCTTAGGGCTTTCGTTAGAAGGCAAATGCCGCGGGATGCCTGCCATCTTATGCGGAGCGGGACCCTCTTTAAATGCGGCATTGCCTCTCTTAAAACAGCTGGAGAATCGCGCATTAATTATTGCTGGAGGCTCTGCTGTAGCAGCGCTTTCCGCCTCTCAAGTGCGCCCTCACTTCTGTGCCCACTTCGATCCAGATCCTCCCAAGTCGCGCTTTTTAAGTCAGGGAAACTTTGAAGTGCCTGTATTTTATCAAAGCCGCTTTTCCTCGTCTCTTCTCGAGACGGTCGATGGTCCTCATTTATGGATGGCAGAGGGCGGTAGCTATGTGATTGAGCGCTGGTTTCAAGAGCAGTATGGAATTTCTCTTGAGCCCTTTAATGCTGGATGGACAGTGTCGAATTTCTGTGCAGCCATTGCCGTGATGCTCGGGTGCGATCCGATCATTTGTGTGGGCATGGATTTTAGTTTTCCTGCAAAAGAGATGTACGCAAATGGCATTAAAGATGCTTCTCTCCAAGAAGATCATCTCCTCGTCAAAGATTCTGCAGGGAACTCCGTATATTCTAAAAAAGATTGGGTCATGAGTGCAGAGTGGATGAGCACCTTTGCCGCAGCGCATCCTGACATCCGTTGGATCCATGCGCAAGAAGGAGGATTGAATCTTTCGGGATTTGAGAGGCTTTCTTTAGAGGAAACCATCGATCAGTATCTCATGGAAGGAAGAGACCTTGTGGGCCATGTGCATGCGCTTGTGAGTTCTGCAGAGTCCACAAATGTCACCGATGAAAAGTCGATAAAGACTTGCAGTGCTTTGAAAGAGAGTTTTCAACGCACGGACCTAGCTGTAGACCAATTGCTCCAGTTATGGGAAAAACATTATCCTCAGTCTCCGATGGAGACGGGGCAGTATGCGCTGATTGAAAATGATCTTGCCCAAGAGCCTGCCTATGCTTGCTTTATCGAGCCTTTGTGGCAGATTTGGAAAAGGCCTATTTTGCGCAATTTCACGCACCCTTTCGAGCATGCGGTGCATCATTTACTCTTTATTAAACGAGCCGTCGAGGCAAACTTAGGGGCGTTTTCATGAGTTCAGAAAGCTATACCATTTCACAAGACAAGCTCATTTTACAAGATGCTGAATTGGGCCTCGATCTGGTTCTCCCTTTTTCGATACCGCGGTTGCCTCAAGATTTAACGGCGCCTAAAGTCCTCGAGCCGGGAATGTTACTTGTTCTCGAGCGGGACCGGGAGTCTTCTCTGCGTGCCGCCTATCTCACACAAGAGGGCAAAAGACATGGACAATGCCGTCTTTTCTTCTCCGAAGGAAATCTCCAAGCCGAAATGTTCTACCTTCAAGGGAAATTGCATGGTCCTTCTTTTTTTTACGGAGATAAGGGAGAACTGCTTTCTCAGATGTTTTTTTGCGAAGGAAAACGGATCGGCAAGGGATATCTCTATTTCCTGTCTGGAAAAACGGCGAGTGTTCAGCGGTTTAAAGAAGGAGACTGGGATGGGCTCCAAGAATATTTCTATGAATCAGGCATATTGAAAAGCCGCCTTCCCTACCTGTTAGGCAAGCTGCACGGTCAGGTTTGTCTATATTGGGAAAATGGGCAACTCAAACGAGAAACTGACTATTCCAAAGGTTTAAGAGAAGGCAAAGACCAGATCTGGAATGAACAAGGAATATTAGTGGATGCCGGAGAGTACCAAGCGGGACAGCCGTGCGGCGTGCATCGCCATTTTTTTGCTAATGGCTCTCCGAAAGAAGAAATTGTCTATCACACTCCAGTGCGCTTCGATAAGAAAGAGTGGGATGGTGATGGAAAACTGAAAGTAGAAGCGCTTTGGGACTCCGATTTGACCTATACGGAAAAAGTGTATCAAGAAACTCATGGAGCGCGCGTGCGCAAAGGATATTGGGATGGAACTCGGTTGTGTTGGAAGTGAACTCTCGGCTGAGTGGATGCGGCGCTATCCTGAGATCTCTTTTTTGATCTCTTATGGTGAGATAGAGCCCTCTATTCAAAATGAGGATGTTCAAGAGATTGCCGCTTGGCGCGCTCAACTCAAGCTGGAAGGTGTCGATGTTCTTTATGTGCTTGGCATCGGATCTAACGCATATCATGAGCTCAAAGGCTGGCTGCACGAGAAAAAAGAGCGGATGCTGGTCTTTTTGGAAGAGGATCTTGCCGAAATCTCTTCGTTTTCTCAATTAGAAGCCTCCTTGGAAGTGATTTCTGATTCTCAAGTGTACCTCCAGCTCATTCAAAATACGAATCAGCTTGCTGAGCTGCTCAAGTCTTTGATCCACGCATTTCCGACACCGCGACTCGAGGTGATCGCAACGCCTGCAGCAGCTCGAACAAGAGCTTCTCTTTTCAAAAAAGTTCGCATGACGTTACTGCGCGAATGTGCAGTCGGCGATGCTGTGCTGACCGAAGCGCTTTATTCTCATCAGCTCGTGGAAAATGTCCTCGCTAATTTTAAACGCTGGCCCCATTCCTTCTTTGCCAACGGTCTCAAAGACAAGTTTAAGAATATTCCTGCCATCATCTGTGGAGCGGGTCCCTCATTAGGTCCTACGATCCCCCTTCTTAAAACGCTCTCTGATCACGCGCTTATCATCGCGGGAGGATCGACCATTGCGGCGCTGAGCAACCAAGGGATCGTCCCTCATATCGGCATGGCGCTCGACCCTAACCCGGAAGAGTACTCCCGACTCAGAGTGATCTCGGCCTATGAGATGCCATTTATCTATGGCAATCGCGTACAGCCCGATGTTTTTCAGACGTGCAACGGTCCTTTCGGTTACCTCCATTCGTTCACGGGAGGGCCGTGTGAAGCCTATTTTGAAAAAGCTTTGGAGATTACAGGCGATCCTGTCGGTGCGGATCTCGGTCCAGAAGCTTTTTCTGTGACAGCAATGGCAATCGCTCTGGCTGTGAAGATGGGTTGCAATCCGATCATCTTAAATGGAATTGATCTCGCATATACAGGCATGCAACGGTATGCAGAAGGTGTGATGCCGACCTCACAGGTGTTTCTTCAGGAAATTGCTCAAGAAAAACGCGCTTCGGAAAAATTGTTGCGTCGCAAAGGGATTGCAGGGACGATGGTCTACACCCTCGTCAAATGGGTCATGGAATCGAGCTGTATTTCAAAATACGCAAAAATCCACTCCGACACACAATTCATCAATGTTTCTCAAGCGGGACTTGGATTTAAAGGGATTCCCAATCTTTCCCTATCTGAAGTGGTCGAGGAACACTGCGGGGCAGCCTACGATCTGCGCTCATGGGTCCATGCAGAGATCCAGCAGCTCAACCTCACGCATGTCACTCAAGACCAAGTTGAGGAGCAGTTGTGCGAAATGCAAATGAGTTTAAGCACGCTCCTTACCCTCTCTGATGCGATGCTTGAAGAGCTCGAAGCCTTTAAAACCTCAGATAATATCCTCGAAAGAACGCTTCCTTCTGGAAAAATGACGATCTTGCAGATCGATTTTGAAGAAGAAAAAGCCTTCGAGTGTTTTTTCCCCCACGTCGGCCCCGCTCTCGATCAGATGTTAAACCGCACCCACCCCTTGCCTTTAGAACGAGAGTCTCTCGAGTACCGTCAGCGGCTCCTTGACCGGCTCATCACCAAATGGCAGCATGTGCGAAAAATGATCGTGAAGGAACTTTCCTACGTCGATCGAACTGTCTAGACTTTCGCTCTCTGCATGGCGCATTCGATAGCGCCTTTGTCGGCGCTACGCGAGGAGTGCTTCGTCTCTATCTAAAAGCTGCGGATCTCCCGCGGCCTAGACTATGAGTTTTTTGTCTCGATTCCTAATGTAAACAATTTCCTTCAGAGCTTATTTCTATAGCATGAATGCTATCAAAATCTATGCTTTTTATGCCATATGGGCATAAAATATCTAGAGTTATATAGCACTCATGCTATAATTAGGTTGTGAGGTGAAGTTATGAAATCATATTCTTCTTCGGAAAGACTTCTTATTGAGGAAGTTACGCAAATTTCTCAAAAAATGAGAATCGCACTCCGAGGGCTTTCCATGGGAGCCTTGGTTAAGGCGATTCGCAGTCAATTGGGAATGTCTCAAAAAGTGTTGGCAAAACGTGCGGGCGTGCCCCAATCCACTGTTTCACGTATTGAACAGGGGGAAAGGGATATGAACTTATCCACATTACAGAAGATTCTAGCTGCGATTTCATGTGATCTCATGATGGCGCCGTTACTGCTAGAATCTATCGATGAGATTAGACGCAAACAAGCGCATAAGGTGGCTGAAAAACATATTCGTTATTTGAAAGGGACGATGAATTTGGAAGATCAACAGCCTGATTCTCGTTTTATGAATGAGCTGTTAAAGCAAGAAGAAGAGCGTCTTTTGCAGGGCCCTAATGCTAAACTGTGGGAAGAGTAGAGGTTTGTATGATACAGCGATTTGAGTTTCCTGAAGGAGCTACACCCATCCTGGATTGTAGCGGTCTTATTCCAATCTGGGTCCATCATTGCAGTGACCTGAATCGAGTGGAAGCTGAGAATATCATGAAAGCTCAGCGAAAATTTCTTCGCGGAGCTATTGATCCTCCACAAAATTGGTTTCGTGTTGATGAGCTTCAAAATATTCATCGAGAGATGTTTAAGAATGTCTGGGAATGGGCGGGTAAATATAGGAAATCAATGACTTCGATAGGGATCAAACCGAATCTAATTCCCATACAACTTGGAGAATTCTGCCTGGAAGTCCTTTCTTGGTTTCAATATCCCACAGAACTCACCTTTGTGGAAATGGCAGCGCGCGTCCATCATAGATTGGTATCGATCCATCCCTTTGAGAATGGAAATGGACGGTTTTCCCGTTTAATTGCCGACCGATTCCTTTTAGCATGCAGATGCTTGCATCCGATATGGCCAGCCCAGTTAAATCGAGAAGGTGTGGCTCGAAAAGATTATATTCAAACACTGAAAAGTGCTGACCAAGGAGATTATGTTCCGTTAATTGAACTAATGAAGAAGTTAGGCGGCTCGGACCCTAAACTGAGTGACTTGCTTGGAAATAATAGTTATCGCGTTTTTGTACAAAATAACAATGGAAGTGGACTCGTAAAAGCTATGTTGAGAAATGGAGAGAATCCGAATTCTCGAAGCGAGAATGAATATTATGCATTGCATAGCGCTATAAAAGCAGGTTTGGATGAAATTGTTAAGCTTTTGGTGGACGCGGGTGCTGAAATTGAAGCTAAAGATAGAAATGGATTGACGGCGCTTCAAATTGCCGAAATCCATGGGAATACAGATGTTGTCGATTTTCTTCTGTTAAAAGGAGCTCAAGAGAGCGTTAAACTGTAAAAAATACACGTGTTGCTGAGATTAAACCACACCGGCTAGATGAAGAGCTTTGTAGTGCTTAGGACGGCATTGAATAAGATAGGCGGTAAGTTTCGCACAAGGTTTTTTTGAAGTGTCAATTTGAAGTTTCTTCAACAATTCATTAATCTGCAATTCAGCTTTAGGAATTTCATCTTCGTTTTCGACCAGGCATTCAATTTCGGCAATTTGATAGGTGAAATCTCCAAAATCTGCAACGTCAACGTCAATAGTAAACTCTTGCAGTTGATATTTTTCTCGATGTGTCACAAACGTAGCAAAGGGACCAATACCGGCCTGGCTGAGAGAGGATGTAAAATCTCCCATGTCGTTAATTCCTAGTACTTCCAAAATGGCTTCAAGATTAGTAATTTCTTCATAACGGTCGATTGTTAGGTCAGCTCTTTTGATCGCTTTTTTTAATTCGAAAGTGCGTCGCTCGCGTTCTCTTAGCCAAATGTTCTGTGTCGTATAACGATAGTCAGAAGTGTCGAAGTAGGTGTCTTCAATTGTTTTTTTACTGACAAAACTCCCATGTCGAGCCAGATAATTTAAAAATTCTGGGCCTACTTCAATTTTTCTCTCGACTTCGATCATCGAACGCCCCGTTCTATAGTAAACTTATAGACTTTTTTTGGTTGACATAGTACAACAGTTCTCCTTTAAACGCGAGGATGTCTGTATGGTTCAAACAAATGGATCAATCTCATTGCATTTCCCTTCGCATGAAGTGATGTTTTCCTTTTTGCATAGCCATCCTGCATTGGTTACAGAGGCTAATCTTAAGGAAAAGGGAGTTCTCGCAAAAACGGCTCAAGTCTTTGAAAATACAACAAAAACACCTACAGAAATCAAGTGGGAACTTATCTCAATTCTGCAGAACATAGGATTGGTGCGTCCAGGTGCACTTCCTAGTTTGATGAATCTTTCGGCGGCAGTTGAAGACTGCGCACTAGAAAAAGTATTAGCATCTTCTGAAGCTTAAAGCGAAGCCGAATACAGGTTCAGCTTATTGCGCAAGGTTCGGATGCTGATGCCTAGGGTATGCGCTGCTCTCGTGCGGTTGTTGTTGTGTGAGGCGAGTGTTTGGAGGATGAGCCTCTTTTCCATCTCAGCAAGGGTGATTCCGACGGAGTACGGAGTTTCTAATGGAGCTACGGGAGAGGGCTTCGAGAGATCGAGGCCGATATGATCGGGATGGATCGTATCTGAGGGGGTCATCACAATTGTGCGCTCGATCACATTGGCAAGTTCGCGGATATTGCCTGGCCAATGATAGGCGAGGAGTTTTTGGCGCGCATGGGCGGAGAGCTGTTTGCGGGTCTTGTGGTTCTCTAAACACATCCGTTCGAGAAAGTATTCGGCAAGGGGCAAGATGTCTTCTGGACGCTCCCGTAAAGGAGGCAGATGGATAGGAACGACGTTGAGGCGGTAATAGAGGTCTTCGCGAAAGAGTTTTTGTTCAACTGTGTCTTTCATGCAGCGATTGGATGTGGAGATCAAGCGGACATCGACGCATAAGGGGCGGACTCCGCCAACCCGCTCAAATTCCATCTCTTGCACTGCGCGCAACAGTTTAGGCTGTAATTCCAGAGGAATTTCAGAAATCTCATCGAGGAGGAGCGTTCCCTTGTCTGCGAGCTCAAATCTGCCGAGACGTTTATGGATGGCGCCCGTAAAAGCCCCTTTTTCATGGCCAAAGAACTCAGATTCGAGAAGGGGAGCTGGGATCGCAGCGCAGTTGACTTTGATGAACGGCTGATGAGAGCGTTGAGATTGGAAATGGATCGCATGGGCGATCACTTCCTTTCCTGTGCCCGATTCTCCGCTGATGAAGACGCTGGCATTGCTTTGTGCGATCTTCTCAACGTCGCATAAGATCTTTTTCATTAAGTCGCTTTCCGCAATCAGTTGCTCTTTAATTCCATGATGTGTCGAGATCTCCTGGCGCAAGAAGTGGTTCTCTTCGAGAAGAGAGGCATGCTCTTGGGCTTTTTCAATCATCGCTTCGAGAGTTTCTTGAGAAAAGGGCTTGATGAGGTAATTGAAGGCTCCCAAACGCATCGCCTCGACGGCAATCTCGACGTTGTTGTAGGAGGTGGTGAGGATGACGATGATCTCGGGATGAATCTGTTTGGCGTATTTGAGTACGTCTACCCCGGAGAGATCTGAGGTCTTTGTATCTGTGAGGATGAGATCGAACGCTTGTTCGCGGAGCATCTCAAGAGCGCTACCGCCGCTTTCTGCTAAAGACACCTCAATTTTTTTCGCTTTGAGCCCATTTACAAGTGCGCTGCGGAGGATAGGATCATTTTCAATGACGAGGGCTTTTTCCAAGGCCATAAGTATCTTTACCTTTTGTGAGGAAGTGAGTTGACGGCATTGATGTGCTCCTGTAAAAACAGAAGGAAAAAAGGAACAGTGTGCATAATCTCTTTTTGTTATGGTCTCTTAAGGCGGATTATAGGAAATGGCGAGTTTAACGAAAGTTTTTAAATCATTCTTTCTCTTTCTTTTGGTAAGTGCTTTTGTTTTAGGGTGTTCCGGATTGGAGCAGTCGGAGCAAGAGAAGCTGCGCCGAATGAATGCTAAGGGGGAGTTTGTGTTGCGCACCCAAGATGAGAGTGCGTACGCCCTTACAACGCCCGCTCAGCGCGTGCGGGAGAGGTACCCTTGGGAGACCGTTTATTCAGGGCAATTCCCTAAGATCTCCAAAGAGTTTTTCCGCTGCCGCGGCAGCAGTGTCAATCCACCCCATGCTGACCATAAAGACCCGACAAGACCGGTTAACTATTTTGATTGCGGCGGGTTTCAGAAACACAGCCTTCCGATGAAAGGGGATAAGGAATTTGTTTATCCGATCCTCATCGATCTTTTGAACTACATTCAGGAAAAAACGCGCGCCAAGGTTGTTATTACCTGTGGCCATAGATGTCCTGTGCACAATGCTTATGCAGACAGTTCAACATATAATCAGAACTCGAAGCACATGATCGGAGCTGAGGTCGATTTTTACGTTCAGGGCTGGGAGAGTAGATCCGAAGAGGTGATCCAGATCGTGATGCAGTACTATCAAGACAATGCCAGCATCTACAGAGACAAGAAATCTCAAGAATTTCTTCGCTTAGAGACGGGCAAGCTCAATGTCTCCACCCCTCCCTGGTATAATAAAGAGATCCTCATCAAGCTCTACAAGAAAACAGAAGGCAGAGACTTTGATAACCGCCATCCTTACCCCTACATTTCCCTGCAAGTGCGCCACGACAAGGAGATCAATGAGCAGGTGATTTGCAGCTGGGAAAGGGCATTCCATTGCTTCCGTAGGTACTAATTTTTTTGAAGTTGCCTTTTTTTCTTTCGATGGAGTACTCTGTTCTTTCTTTCTGTGCCGATGTGGCGGAATTGGTAGACGCGGTAGATTCAAAATCTTCTTCTAGCAATAGAGTGCTGGTTCGAGTCCAGTCTTCGGCATCCTTAACCGAATGGTTCGCAAGAGCTATTCGGTTGTTTTTTTTGGAGGGGCAGCCTATGAAGCTAAACGAATTAGAAGTAAAGATCTCCATTTGCTCTGATGAGCATTTTAAGAAAGTACATGACATCTGCAATCAATTGTTTGGCCCGCCGTCTTTTCATCTCTTGCAGCTCGATGAATACTTTGATACTCCAGATGGGCAGCTAAAGAAGCAAGATCTCGTTATACGTCTGCGTTCTTGTGGCGAAAAGAAAGCCATCGCTCTTAAAAGCCCTAGAGTAAAATTGCCTAGCGGCATGACGAATAGAATTGAGCTTGAATTTTTGTCTGCTGATGGAGAAAAAGTTCGCGAGCAATTACTGAGTCAGGGGTTAAATGCCAACGAAGTTGCCGAGAAAGAACGGTGGACATTCGGTTACAAAGATTGCGAGATTGCACTTGATAAGCTTCCCTTTATTGGCTGTTTTGTTGAAATTGAAGGGCCATCAGAGGCAGCAATTCATGAAATTGTTGCTTTGCTAGAGATAACCTCTTGCACCGTTGTTCGTCAAAACTACGGTGAGCTGATCAGAGAAAAATTTCGTGATCTCCAGTTGCCATCAGCTAATATATGTGCAACTTTTGCGAAGGAAAACGAACTGAAGCATTTATACTGAGCTCACACAGCTTGTTCGAATGGTTCGCAAGAGCTATTCGGTTTTTTTAACTCATCCATTTACCTTATGCTGGGAATATGACCATCCATAAAATTCATTGTGAAGACCCCTGGTTTTCGTATATTCGTCAAGGTGTCAAACCGGTCGAAGGTCGAAAAAAAACACATTCCTATAGAAAAATTAAAGTGGGCGACCAAATCAATTTCATCAATGGAGATGAGAGTTTTTTTGCAAATGTCACGGAGATTCGAGAGTACCCGACGCTTGAGCAGTATTTTGAAGATGTCTCCCTGGAGAAGGCTTTGCCTGGAATTACAACTCTTGAAGAGGGCTTGAAGATCTATGCCGAGTGGAGTACGGAAGCGCAAATCAGGCAGTACGGTTTTCTGGGAATATTTGTGGAGCCTATTTCATGATCCTCTATCTCTATAGCAAATGCTCGACTTGTCAAACGGCACTTCAATTCTTAAAAAAATGCGATGTTGACATTGCGGTTAAAGAGATTGTCCAAGAGCCTCCGACCGTTGCTGAACTGCAACAGATGTTACAATTCCAAAAAGGGAATCTCAAAAAACTGCTCAATACCTCAGGATTGCTTTATCGAGAGATGCAGCTCTCTCTCAAGCTAAAGGACATGTCTGTAGAAGAAGTGCTTGTCTTACTGAGCCAACACGGCATGCTCGTGAAGCGTCCTTTCTTGATAGCCGATCATTTCGGACTGACAGGTTTTAACGAAGCGGAGTGGGCGCAATTCTTAGTCAAGTCTGCACTCGTGGACTAAAAATTTAATTCCTGTTAGCTTCGTGAACTTTACTTAAGGAGTTGACGATGGCAATAACACAAGCAAAAAAATGGGCTGCAGTTTGGGTCCTAACGCTCGCTCTGATCCATGAGGGATCTGCTTTAGCAGGGGAGAGAAACGGTGGGCCTATTCTTTTAGATATCCAATCTGTGATTCCTCAGGTCCAAGTGGATCTGAAATATGCGACCACCGATAACTTCACGGGACAGATTGTCTATGATTTTGGTCAGTGCTTACTTATTGAAGAGGTGGCAGAGGCGCTCACTCATGTGCAAGCTGAGCTTGAGGCGATGGGTCTTGGATTGAAAATTTGGGATGGATTTCGTCCTGTAGCGGCTCAGTGGAAATTTTGGGAGCTAGTTCCCGATGAGCGCTATGTCAGCGATCCGAGGAAGGGTGGGCGGCATACACGGGGCACTGCCGTCGATTTAACGTTGATCACAACAGACGGAACAGAATTACCGATGCCGTCTTTGTTTGATGATTTTAGCGAAAAAGCGCATCGGAATTATGTGGATGCTTCAGACGAAGAGATCCACAATCGCGAGCTATTGCAAGCGGTCATGGAAAAGCACGGATTTGTAGGACTTCCCACAGAATGGTGGCATTTCGATCTCATCGGCTGGGAAAATTATCCGCCGATTGGGCTTAGCACTCAATGAAGTATTTTGCCCAAGCATTTGCTTGGGCATTTTAATTTTAAGGCCCTGAAGCTTTGACCGCGCGGAAGATCGCCATTTCATCGGAGTTGATGTGCAGTGTCATGACGTAGGTGGAGCCTGAGTCGATCTGGACCACCCAATGGGCGCTTGCTTGATTGGCGTGTGCGTTGAAATTTGAGTTGGGCACAGCATCGAAGCTATTGTAGCGGTAGAGATTATAGATGACGCCAGGTTCGAGGTCCGTCATGGTGAGTGTCAGCGTGAGGGGGATAGGGGATGGCCGTGTGTTCGATCCGTCTTGGATATCGGGACGCTCAAAGTTGGGATTAGTTTCCAAGCGAACGCGGACTGTTTCGTTATTTAGATCGAGAACGCCGCGGATGGCGATCCCGTAATTGTGTCCTTCAACGGGAAGGGAATAAACAGGGCCGTGTTTTGTGTTGGCTTGCTGCCGAGTGGCTTGGAATGCGTCGAATTCGTAACTGAATTTGTAATGCGGATTGCAGGGATCTCCCCAGAGGCCGTTGTCAGAAAAGTAGAGGATGTCATCGCCATCATAGCATGTGTTTGTGAAAGGGAGGTTGGTGCCTATCCCTGTCACGGGAACGATGTGGTCATAGGTCGGATCTCCGGCATTCGGATGGGAATCGTGATAAAAGCGGTATTGATTCATGTAGATGCCGATCGCAACAGGGAAGCCGTTAATGAGGTTCTCTTTTACCCATGAGAGAAAATCATCTGTACTCTCATTTTGGAAGGAGGACCATTCGTGTGATTCTAAATGCATTTTAGCCGCTGCATAGTGGGCGTTCATGCCTAGAAGAAGCTGGCAAGAGTTCTGGTCTTTGCCTTGGCACGCAATCGCGCGTGCGTCGTATTGGGAAATATACTGTCCAAAATACAGTCCTGCGCTAATGAGGGCGACCTCTCCGCAGTAGCCGGAATTTTCATTCCATTGAAGACGAGGTGGAGTGTGGAGAATGCGGATGTGTTCATTCGCGACATTGTAGGCATGCATTGCCATGCCTGAGATGGGCATGAAGGCGGTCAATGCGCCAAGGAGAAGAGCGAGGATAGTTAGCATAAAGAACCTCCTGAGAAAAAATTTATATCGATATTACTTTACGCAAGGACTGCTAGGCAAGAAGATTGTGCGATAAGATTGTTTCGGATATGGTTTTTTTTCTTCTTTCATTGGAGGTTGAAGATGGGTTACTTAAAGCGATTTGTTCTCTTTGCGCTGTTATGGGTTTGCGCGTTACAAGCAGAAGATGTGGATAAAAAGCAGATCCGCGTTTATGTCGATGTGGTTGCAGACTTGATGCATCCGGGACATGTCGCATTTTTCAAAAATGCGAAGCAATTTGGCGATTATTTGATTGTCGGCGTGCATAACGATGCGGATGTGGATTCTTATAAACGGGTGCCGATTTTAACCCTTGAGGAGAGAGTGGCGCTTGTGAGCTCGTGTCGCTATGTCGATGAGGTCTATGTCGGGGCTCCGTTACGCATCACAGAAGAGTTTGTCAAAAAGATGGGAATCGATGTGGTTGTTCACGGCGATGATTTTAATCCCGATACGCTTGTCGAGTGGTATGGAGTGCCGATTCAGCTGGGGATCTTTAAGACGGTTCCCTACACAAAAGGTGTTTCGACGACCGAAATTATCCAGCGGATTAAAGATAGGTTCAAATAATGGTTATTTTTTCTGAATTTGAGGTGTTTTTATTCGACCTCGATGGTCTTTTAGTAGATACAGAGCCGTTGCATTTTGCAGCGTATGTCGAATTGTGCCGCAATCATGGGTTTGATTTGAATTGGACCTTAAGTGAGTACTGTGTGGCCGCGCATTTCAAATCTCAAGGGATGAAGGATGCGCTATATGCTGCTTTTCCAGGATTGTTTGCCCAAGAGCCGCGTTGGGAAGTGCTCTATGTGGAAAAGAAAAAGATTTACGAGAGGATGCTTCAGGAAGGTCGTTTACAATTGATGCCTGGAGCTGAGGCGTTGCTTATGCGATTGCAGGACGAAGGGCGCAAACACTGCGTGGTGACCAATTCGCCGCGTGTGCAGATTGAGATCATTAAGAGCGCACTTCCTGTGCTTCAAAAGATTCCGTTATGGTTGACGCGTGAGGATTATGAGCTGCCGAAGCCGTCGCCCGATGGGTATTTAAAGGCGATTGAGCGTTTAGATGGTTGTGCAAGCCGCGTGGTAGGATTTGAAGATTCCATGAAGGGTCTTAAATCGCTACTCAGTGCAGAGACAACGGGTGTGCTTGTGTGTCCGAATGATCATCCTCAACTGACCGAATGCGCTCAACTAGGAGCCTTTCATTTCGAATCACTCAGCTCCATAGTGGACATGTACTAAGAAAAGACCGTGCGGCGGGGCGGCTCTGCCGGCCTGGGTGCGGTCTTTTGCTGCAAAGATGGCGGGTAGTTTCTCTAGCGGAATTTTTTCACAGCTGATGTCAAGCAAGGTGCCGACAATATTGCGCACCATTTTATATAAAAATCCATTGCCCTCGAATTCTAAGCGGAGCCCGCCAGGCTCACAGATAAGGTCAAGTCGTGTTAAGGTGCGCACGGGATCATGTGCGGCAGATCCTTGCGCTGCTTGATTGGTAAACGAGGTAAAGTCATGCGTGCCGAGGAAGCCTTTTGCAGCTTCTTTCATCAATTCTAGATTCACAGGGTGGGGGACGTGATACCGATACAGTTTATCAAAAGGATTGAGGATGGGGTCGAGATGGAGATGGTAGTGGTAAATTTTTCCTGTCGCACTGTATCTGGCGTGAAACTCTTCTGCAACAGGTGTCAACGAGTGGATGCGGATGTCGGGAGGTAATAGACCATTGAGAGAAGCGAGGCAGCGGGACAAATCAACAGGCGTGGGATGGGTAAAATGGGCGCATTGGCCCAAAGCATGTACGCCGGCATCTGTACGTCCCGATCCTGAGAGATCAGTGGGAGTGCGCAATACGGTAGAAAGAGCGTTTTGGATCTGTTCTTGGATCGTGACTGCGTTGCGTTGCACTTGCCAACCGCCATACTGCGTTCCATCGTAGGAGATGAGAGCTTTATACTTGTAGGTCATAATGTGCGGGAAGGAGCAAGGAATGTTTCTGCAAGTGGCCAGTCTTCCGATGTCGTAATTTTGATATTGCGGTAGGAGTCTGGAACGAGTTTTACGGGATGACCCGTGAGCTCAACAATCGAGGCATCATCGGTCACTTCGATGTTATAGTCGTGGATAATTTCAAATCCTTTTTTTAGCAAATGAGCGGCTGCAACCTGAGGGGTGTGCATTTCCCATAGGGTAGAGCGGTCAAGTGTGCGTCGAATAAAAAGATTGGGGTCTGCTTCTTTAACTGTGTTTTTTGCGGGAACGGCAAGGGCTGCGGCTCCATAGCACTGAGCTTGGGCAAAGAGGGCGTCAAGGCTAGCTTCGCTAAGCAGGGGGCGCGCGCTGTCATGGACGCAAATGAGTCCCGTTTCCTGGGTTTTCTCAAATCCGTTAAACACAGAATCTTGACGTCTTGGTCCCGGAAGTGCGAAGTCGATTTTTGGAGACGTGGAGGCGGGAAAGAGGGATTGGTATTCGGGGGCGCAGACGACGATGATTTCGGTCACTTGAGGGTGATTTAAGAATAATTCAAAACTGTATAAGGCGAGGGGTTTTCCGTAAATGGGAACAAATTGCTTCGGAACAGGGGAGCGCATACGCGTTCCTTGGCCGCCGGCTAGTAGGATTACAGAAACTGGAAGGGATTTTGACGTCATAGGGCATTTATATTCGCAGAATGCAGGGGTAAGCTGCATTCTGCAAAAAGTAACTTTATTTCAAGTGCTTGCTTACAAGCTTGGTCATTTCGAACATGTTTACAGCTTTTTTGCCCAGAACTTTTGCGAGTTTATCATCTGGGTTGATGTTGCGTTTGTTTTTTGCATCTTGGCACTTGTTTGCTTTGATATAGGCCCACAATTTCTTTGTCACTTCAGTGCGAGGCATAGGTCCTCGTCCGACGATAGCAGCAAGCTCTTCGCTGATTTGCATCGGTTGCATGAACTTGGATTGTTTTTCTTTTGCCATGTGCGTTCTCCTTTAAAAATACTGCGTTTGGCCTATCCTCACATTGTTTTTATGGATAGACAGGTCGAGGGTTGGTACGATTGTTACCTCGAATGACATGTTGTATCGCTCCCGTGATTTAATAGTCAAAAAAAATCGTAGTAGAAGCTCTGGGTGTTTCGAGGGAGCTCTGGGGAAGTTGTTTTTAAGTCTCTTATTTTAATTGTGTTATGGATGTGTTTGAGTTTTGTTGCTTTCTCGAGGATTTTTTCTTGAAGATGAGCTCTGTCCCACAGGGGAATTATTAGTAAATTTTACTTTAAGCGCCCTCTGATGATTACAAAACCACTTGAACTTTTCATCGAGAAGGGACAACCTAAGGATCAAGCCAGAAAAATACCCCCTGAACATCGATGATAACGACAACAGAATGTAATTCTATGCGGTTAAAGGCTCTAGCTTTCGCTTTAAAGAACAGCTCCTCACTGCAAGACAAATTGGATCTTTTGAACAAGGATTCTCTTGTCCGCGCATTTTTGGATTCTCCGACTCCGTTGATGGCGTCTCTTTCTTTGGAATGCGAGCTAGTGCTTAAATCTTTAATTGCCATTGGACAGATAGACAGATTGATCAATGGCTTAGAGGGATCTTGCGCCAGCGAGCGGTTGCGTGCGCTGATTTTCTCTTTGCTTCCTGTCGAGCACTTTTACAAAGAGATGGGAGGGATTGTCGGGTATCAGTCGATGATGATGCAGCTTCTTTCCGAGGAGGGGCATGCGCTTTTTGAAGAACGGGGCGTGTATCTTCAGCCAGTGGGGATTGATCTTGTCCGTGAAACACCTCTAGTTAAAGAAGCGATCGTAGCGGGAATTCAGTTGTTGCCGATGCTTGCAGAAATTTATCCCGTTGGAGGTGCTGCGGATCGGCTGCGTTTATGCGATCCGGAAACCCAGATGCCTCTTCCTGCTGCTAAACTGAAATTTTGCGGTAGGACGCTTTTAGAGCGCCTCGTTGTCGATCTTCAAGCGCGGGAATATTTGTACTACAAGGTATTTAAACAGCAGCTCATTACGCCAATTGCGATGATGACGTCGCAAGAAAAGGACAACCACGCTCAGATTTTAGCGATGTGCCAAGAACAGCGTTGGTTTGGTCGTCCCGCATCTAGTTTTGCCTTTTTTTGCCAGCCGACGGTGCCCACGATGAACAAAGAAGGGCAATGGTGCCTGATTGGCCCCTGCAAGCCATTAATGAAGCCGGGGGGGCATGGAGTGTTGTGGAAAGTGGCAAAGGATCAGGGAGTGTTTGAATGGCTTCAACGTCAGGCGCGGAAGAAAATTCTGGTACGGCAGATCAATAACCCGATCGCGGGATGTGACTATGGACTTCTCGCTTTTACAGGCATTGGTTGTGCAGGGGATAAGTCATTTGGATTTGCTTCCTGCTTTCGGCAAGTGCAATCAGCTGAAGGGGTCAATGTTCTGATTGCCAAAGAGAGAGAAAATCAGACGGAATACTGTCTTACAAATATCGAGTATTGTGATTTTACGAAGTTTGGTATTCACGATGAATCTGTTCATGCGGGCAGTGCGTATTCAAAGTTTCCATCGAATACGAACATTTTGTTTGCCGACATCGAGAGAGTTCTTGAGAAAATTGAGGTGTGCCCCATTCCAGGAATGCTCGTGAATTTCAAAAAAATGGCCTATTCTGACGAAAATGGGATGTTGAAGGAAGAAGAGGTCGCCCGTTTAGAGTCGACGATGCAAAATATTGCCGATTGCTTTGTCGAACGTTTTGATTCGAATTCTCCGTTGCCTCCGCTCAAGACATTTTTAACGTTTAATCATCGTCGTAAAACGATTTCCACAGCAAAAAAAGAGTTTCAAGATGGGGGATCTCTTTTGGAAACGCCCGAAGGATGCTATTATGATCATATGCACAATGTGCACGATCTCTTGAGTAATTATTGTCATTTTACGATTCCAGACGCTTCAGCGTTTGATTTTGTCTATCATCCCGCTTTAGGGCCTCTTTATCAAATCATCGCTCAGAAATTGCGTGGCGGATCTATTAAACAGGGAAGCGAATGCTTGCTTGAGATTGCAGAGCTTTCTATTGAAACCCTAGATCTCAATGGAAGTTTGCAGATCATTGCAGAACGGGTGATGGGACATGAAGATGAGGGGCAGCTTGTGTACTCTGAGCAGGTAGGACGTTGCGTGTTAACCCGTGTGCGCGTTTGCAATTTAGGAATCGACCGAACTGTCTCAGGTCGCTACTGGAAATCAGAGGTGCATCGCTTAGAGACTTGTGAAATTCGCCTTTTGGGTAATAGTGAATTCATCGCTGAAGATGTTTCCTTCGAGGGTCCAGTGCAGATCGTTGTGAAAGATGGATTCCGCATGATTGCATTCATGGAGAACCAAAAGCTGCAGTTTAAGTGTGAGCCCATCGGAGATTCAGCATCTTATTGGGCATATGAGGCGAGCGAAGAGGGGCTGAAACTATTCTCTAACAACTCTTTCGATGTAAAATGAAAAAAGCTACATGGGAAACCCCATGTAGCTTTTTAGATAACATACACGAACTATCGCTTAGGCTGCTGCTGCTGCAGGTGTAGCCGGAGCTGGAGCTGGTGCCGCAGCTTTTTTTGCATCGCTAACTTTTTCAAACGCTTTTGTAAAAGTCTTCCCTAGGATCTCTTTTTTCAGAGCATCTTTAGCTTTAAAGCTGCTTTTTTTTCTGTTTGGATGAGCTGCTTTAAAAGCAGTTTTTAACTCGTCTTGATCTTTTGCATTGAGCTTAGCGTAAGCTGCAGCTGCATCAGCTTTTGTTGGTTTTGCTTCCATTACTGCTTTGAATGCTTCAAAAGAATCTGCGGCAGGAGCAGCTGGTGCTGCTGGAGCTGCTGGAGTTTCTGGTTGCTTGTTGAAGCAGCATCTAAAGATTGCAAATGCAACTGCTGTTAAGGTAACAGAAACCGTAGCGATGATCACGCCGGTTTGATTTTCTTGAACAAAGTTGGAGAGGCTTTGGAAATAAGGTTGAGCGAATGCGTAGACTTTTTGACCTAAATCTGAAAGATAAGCGCCGGTTGCAGTGACTGTTCTTCCGATCCAGTCCCCTGCGTTAGATGCAAAGGTACCGATTGATTGGCAGCAGTTGGAAAGAGTTTCTTGAATTCTCATAGTGACCTCCTGAATAGAGTTAAATTTCTCAAGGGGACTTCCCTGTTTTGAAAACATTTATGTATTATACTGGTATCCTTTTTTTTATAAAGACCTGATTAAGTTTTTATAAATTAAAAATTATTTTCTTTATGCCTTTCCGAGAGGAGAGACCGGTTTTGCGTCTCTTTTTTTTCTGACAAGTTGATTGAAAATTCGCGCGAATTTTATCGTTTTTTTTCAATTCAAACGCTGTTTTGCGCGTTTTGGACACAGAATCATTAAGATTTTCTTGCGTCGCAGGAAGCGATGTCTTAACATGGGGGCCTCTCTTTACTAAAGAAGGATAAATAATATGAACGACAACGCTCAAGATTTGTTAAAAAGCATTGAAAATCGCCTGCTTCACATGTGGAGGTATCTTTAGCTTAGAGGAAAAAGAGAAACGCGTATCAGAGCTAGAGCAAAAGATGGAGCATCCCGGTTTCTGGGATGATAATACAGCTGCGCAGAAAGTGATTTCTGAGGTCAACCAGCTTAAAGAGTGGACTCATTCCTATCGAGATTTGAAAAATCGGTTTGAAAGTGTCAAAGAACTGTTGCCCGAAGTAGATGAGGCAAGCGATCAACTCTTTTTTCACCAGTTGATCGATGAGCTGCACAAAGTGGACAAGGCTCTTTCTGAGATCGAAATGCGCAAGATGCTTTCCGGAGAACTGGATCCGAAAAATTGCTTTTTGAGTATCAATGCGGGCGCCGGGGGAACAGAGGCGTGCGATTGGGCGCTTATGCTCTCGCGTATGTATCAGCGCTGGGCTGCCAAGCGGAACTGGAAAGTCGAAATTCTCGATTCTGTGGATGGAGATGTGGCTGGGTTTAAGAGCATCACGTTCAAAATCTCGGGACCGTATGCTTATGGGTATTGTAAGGTAGAGAGGGGCGTGCATCGGTTGGTGCGTATTTCTCCTTTTGATAGCAATGCCAAGCGCCACACGAGCTTTGCCTCCGTAGACATCACCCCGGAAATTGACGATGATATTTTAATCGATATTCGTCCTGAAGATGTGCGTGTGGACACCTATCGCGCATCGGGAGCCGGTGGTCAGCACGTGAACAAAACCGATTCGGCTGTTCGCGTGACTCATGAATCTTCAGGGATCATTGTCTCCTGTCAAAGTGAACGCAGTCAGATCCAAAACAGGGAAACTTGCTTTAAAATGTTGCGCGCTAAACTTTATGAAAAAGAGCTAATGGAGCGAGAATCGAAGCTCAAAGAAATTTCCGGCGAGAAGAAAGAAATCGCATGGGGATCACAAATTCGGAACTATGTTTTCCAGCCCTATACTCTTGTCAAAGATACGCGAACGAAGTATGAAGTGGGAAATGTGGAAGATGTGATGGATGGAAATTTAGATGGCTTTATCAATGCATATTTAAAGGAGTTTGGTTAACCGCTATGTCAGAACCTTTAGGCTTTGATATCCGCTATACGCATATTAGTGATGCGCCCTATGTTCTCGAATGGCTGAAAGAGCCCGCAGTGCAACAGTGGTTTCCTGTCAGTTTGGATAAAGAAATTGAAGATGCAGTGCAATGCTGGGTGGGCTTTTGTAAGTTTAATTCGAGCTTAACGGCGACGATCGATGGAGTTCCTGTGGGCATCGGCACCCTTTTTCTCATGCCCTATCGCAAGGTTTCCCACCATTGCTTATTTAAACTGCTCGTCGATCCTGCACACCAGAGAAAAGGAGTAGGAAGAGCGCTGCTAAAAAATTTGAAGCATTTAGCAAAAAATGGATTTCGCCTTGAGCTCATGCATATCGAGATTTTTGATGGTAACCCGATCGAGTCGTTGCTTTTGCAATTCGATTTTCATGAATATGGCCGGCAAGCTCACTTTGTCAAAGACAAAGAGCAGTACCTCGGTCGGATTCTTTACGAAAGCTATTTATAGAGGCCTTAAGATGGCAGAACATAGACCTGAATTGGCGTTTCGCATTTCTTCTCCTGAGGATGCTCCTCATCTCATTAAGTGGCTTTCTGACCCCAGCATTTTGCGCTGGTTTCCGATGTTCGATGCGAGAGAGATTGAGGATTCTGTACGGATTTGGCTCGGCTATGCGCGCATTGGAGCAAATCTGACCGTGGAATACAATGGAGTCCCGTGCGGCATGGCAAATCTCTACATCCAGCCTTACAAAAAACTAGCGCATACGTGTTTATTTGCCATCATTGTCCAAGACGAGTATCGAGGCAAAGGGATTGGCAGAGCGTTATTAGAGGAGCTCATTAAACTTGCGCAGAACAAATTTCAGATTGAGGTGTTGCATTTGGAAGTTTATGAGGGCAACCCTGCAAAAAAACTCTATGAGCGTTTTGGATTTACAGAGTTTGGACGACAGAGCCGTTTCATTAAAGACGGTGGAAAATATACAGCTAAAATTTTAATGCAGAAAAAGTTAGGGACATATGGCAGGACACAGTAAATGGGCCAACATTAAGCATCGAAAAGGACGGGCAGATGCAGTCAAAGGCAAGATGTTTTCCCGCATCACAAAAGAGATCATCAGCGCGGTTAAACAAGGCGGACCGGATCCCAAATCCAACTCTAAACTTCGTCTCGTGCTGCAAAAAGCGCGCATTGCAAACATGCCGAACGATAATATTGAGCGCAATATCAAGAAAGCAAGTAGTGCAGACCAGGCAGATTTCACTGAAACGACCTATGAGCTTTACGGATATGGCGGAGTAGGAATTCTTGTCGAAATAATGACCGATAATCGCAATCGAGCGTCATCGGACATGCGCATTGCGACAAATAAAAAAGGGGGAACTATTGCAACCCCTGGTGCTGTCGCTTTTAATTTTGATCGGAAAGGGGTCATTCAAGTTTTGAAAAAAAATGCGGTGGAAGACGAGCTTTTTTTAATTGCTACAGAAGCGGGCGCCGAAGATTTTGATGTCGCAGACGATCTTTATATCATTACGACGCCGTCTGATCAGCTCTTTCAAGTAAAAGATAAATTGGATGAAAAGGGGATTGTCAGCGAAGAGGCAGAGC
This sequence comes from Parachlamydiales bacterium, assembly GCA_020053915.1. Taxonomy (GTDB): domain Bacteria; phylum Chlamydiota; class Chlamydiia; order Chlamydiales; family Rhabdochlamydiaceae; genus JAGVMG01. Next base: position 57,792 of record JAGVMG010000043.1, read on the forward strand.
TCCAAATGATTCCTAAAGTGTATGTCGAATGCGATCCAGAAGCTCAGAAATCGAATCTAGAGCTGATAGACTACCTCGAGGCATTAGATGATGTCGATGTCGTCTATCACAACATGAAAATGGAGTGAACGGGGGTGTGAACCTGCTCGAATAAAAATTTTAGTTGCTTTTTATGTGTCTGATGATTAAAGCTTTCAGTTGTAGTTTTGTTTGTTAGTTAGTTTTATTAGTTTAGTTTGATTTAATATGCGTTAATGTTGTATTATTTGCGCAATTAAATTAAGGTTAATTATGACTGCAATATCAAAGTTTTCTGATTTTGTGCGCATCAGTGAACAAGTCCTTAACTCTCCGCAGAAACAACGCTTGGTCCTGGATAGCACGGGCAAAGTTGTGACTTCGGGAACTTCTCGGTATTTTCGCCCAGATAGCCAAGCTATTGAAGAGAACCGGCGTGTTTGGAGTTCTTTTCTCAATTGTCTAAGGACGACGCTCGGTGATCAGAAGCTTCAGCGTATTGCCGAAAGATATCAAATTAACTTTCATGAAATCCAACGCAAGGGAGATCCTCTCTTACCCGAGCTTGTCGAAAAAATTTCTATTGGAGCAACCCGCACGCTCTCAACCGACTTAAAAGCCAATAAGTTCCAGCGTTTAAAACGGCTGACGACAGAGCAGATTAACAATCTTTTTGCTCAGAAGACTTGCCCTATCGTGGGCGACCCCATGAATCCCTATTATGTCTATGGCGGTCCAACACAAAAACGCGCTTGGCTCATTCATAATCCTCTATTGATGGACAAAGAGCTTCACTTTCTTAGTACGCAGATCGATAAAATTTCTTTTTCCGCCTGGCGAGAACGTCTATGTAAGACGATGATCAATAAAGAGCTGATGGAAAAACAGATTCTTCCTGCTCCGGGAGCCAATGGACGTGTAGAATACTACAAGGTCTATCGCAAAATCTCCGGAGATGGGCTTGTCGCCTACGCTTTAAAACCTGTTGGTTCTGATTCAACACTCCCACCTCTTGTTGTGTTTAGACCTACGCAAGTGGCTCTCTCTTACGAAGACATGATCGATTCTCTGATGAACGATCTGCAGTTGAGAATTGGGGAAATGGGATATGCTCCAGCTAAGCCTAAGTTAGATGCTTTGATGAAAGATCCTCATTTCTGTCGTCCAGGCAAAAAAGTAGCGGTTGCAGGCTATAGCTTAGGCGGAACTCACGCGCAGTGGTTTACATATGATCACTGGAAAAGAATTTCGAAGGCTTGCTTTTATAATGCTCCTAGCGTGCATGAGGAAATGGCGGAAGATTTTGCAAGACAAGTGAATGCTTCACCTTTAACGAAGTTGAAAATCAGAATCAAGCGTGTGGTCGCAGGTGTTCAAGGGGATTGGGCTCACTTTCTCGGAGGCAAGCACCTCGGATGGGGACTCAAACGCAAAAATCTGGTTAAGCTTACAGAGTATAACTGTGTTTCAAGAACGATTTCCTCGTTATTCGATCGCATCTGGTTGCACACTCGAAGAGTGGTCGACAATGATAATAATCATTTCTCTCCGACTGTTGTAGACCCGAAGGTTTTAGATGAGCATTTAGACAACGAAAGCCGTGGTCCTGCGATTTACTGGTATGAGAAAATGCGCCGCGTTTGGGGAGGAACTCTTTTACTTGTCCTTTCGGGATTAAAGGTTTTCGCAAGGTGTGTTTACAAATGCACAGGGATCTCCCTCATTCGCAGCAGCCAGCCTTTCAAAAGTTCGGTATCGGTTACTTCACAGTGACAAACGATCCTAAGTTTCGGACATCTTCCTTAGAAATGCGCTCATAGCGAAAATCGTTTTCCGGCGCTAAAACTCCTTCGACTAACACTGCTAAGCGACGGGCATTTTCTCGGGAGAGATATTCCGCTGCCAACGTGCAGAATTGATCGTAGGTTAAATTTTTTGCACTTTGAACGCGTTGATTGATCCAATCGAAGTCTTGATAGTCAAAGGCAAGTTTATTCAATCTAGCTGCCATACCCGGCATATTTTCAGGAGGCATTTGCAGCAACGTGATCACATTCGTGCGGATTTTTTCAAAGCGCTCTTCAGGAATTTTCATTTTGAGATTTTTATGGAAGTCCTCAATGAACAGCTCAAACCGAGCGAGAAGCTCTGGTGGCTGGTGTGTGCTGGATTGCACGGCAAAATATTGAAGCAGTTGCCGCTCTTCCTCCGCTTCCCAGGCTTTAGCGATGTAGGCTGTTTGCTGTTTGGTGCGCAGAGCGTCAAAAAAAGCATCGCTTAATGCAGCGCCGAGAATCTGCTGCGCCGCGCGTTTTTCAAAGGAGAATCCTCCCTCTTCGATGAGCAGCATGACAGCATTTCCTTGCCTGTCGGTATCGTGCACAAGCATGTAGGGTCCATACTTTTCAGAAAGGACGAGCACTTGTTTTTGGTGTTGTTTATCGGTTGGATAAGGAGAGGTGTCTAAAGCGGATTTTAACTGACTCCACAGAGTTTCAACTTCAGTTTGAGAGAGATTGCCAACGAGCATTCCATTGACATAGGTGGAGGAGAACAAGTTTTTAGAAAAAGCCATGAAATCATCATAGGAGACTTGCTTGATTGTCTTAAGTAGGTCTGTGCTTGTCGGTGCATTAAAGATAATGCTGCTTAAAAGCTCAGAGGCTTGACGGACGGGTAGCTCTTTCGAGGCGTTATCGTAATCCGCGGCAAGAGAGGTGCGGTAGATCTCAAACTGCTCTACGGAAGGCGCGACAAATTTTAAAGCTCCAAAAACTGTTGTCAATAGCAAGGGGGCTTTATCACTGTATCCTTGCATGGAGATTTTCAAAGCGAGGTCTGAAGAAGAAAATCCGGCAGAGATTCCGGCATTACGCGCAAAAAAGAGGGTAGAGGAGAGTTTTTCTTTGAGCGCACGGATATAGAGGGCAGTGAGCACTTGAGACTTGGCTGTGTTGTCGATCAAGGGAGTTTTAAGCGTTAAGATGGATGCGATTTCTGGAACGTGGTACCGCGTGTCCTCTGCGTAATAGATCTCTCCAAAAGCATCTTGCGAAAGCAGCTGGGGATTGAGGTTGCTTCCTGTTTCAGATTTTGAAACAAGAGCGAGTTGTGTGGGAACAAACGGGTTTTTAGGTGGGAGCTGAATTTTTGGTGAGGGTTGAGCTTCTGTCCAGGCTGTCATCCGCGAAGGAGAGATCTCTTTGATCGCATATTGCGCACTCATCCATTTTTCTGTTGCATCTGGGAGCACGCCTGTTTTGGAAGGATCTGCTAAGACAAAATACACACAAGAGTTTGGTGTGAGCGTTGCGATGAAAGCTTCGATGAATTTGGGATCGTAAACACTTGGAATTTTGGTTTTTTCTGGGAATGTGGCGATCTCTTCATAGACCAAATCATCTGTTAATGCGACCACTGTATCGAAAGCATCATCGCGCGATTGGTATTGGTAGTTGAGCTGGTCCATCGTACGCAGTTCATCAAAGAGGTATTGAGGCACTCCTTCTTTTTGCAGACGGGCGATGGCTTGATAGGTGCGTGTGATGATTGTATCTAAATGGGTCAATCCATAGTCTGTTAAAGAAAAATCAATCGAAAAGAGCTGGGTTTGATGGGAGAAGCGATCTGCAGAGACTTTGATCCCTTCTGCAAGTTTTCCCCGTTTTAGATCTGCGATCAAACTATTATCTCCCTCTTGACCGAGCGCATAAGCAACCATCTCCGCAGCTTTACGATCCATATCGGAAGCAAAGTCTCCTTCTACTTCCCATGTTAACGAAAGTTGTTTGATGTCCTTAATCGGCTTAATAAAGATCATATGTCCCCGCTGCTCCATTGACGTCATCTCAGTGGGGATATTGCGCTCTGTAACGGGGACGTTGAGGACTCGAGAGAAGTCTTCGACCGCAAGCGCGCGCATTTGTTCGATCGGAAGAGGAGAGAGCATCACGAGATGCATCCTCTGGGCGCTATACTCGCTGTGATACCAACTTTTTAATGCTGCTTGAGGAATTCCGGAAAGGGTTTGGGCGTTGCCTGTAGAAAAACCGCTGTTGGGGTGATTCGGATTTCCGGTTTCTTTAAACACCATGTATTGGCGCCAGCCATCATGCTCGATATTTTTCGCATGTTCTTGATCCACTGCATGTAGTTCTCTGTTGATGCAATTGGGCTGAAAGAGAGGATCGATGAAAAAGTGGGAAAATCGGTCTAAGGCTTGTGCAAAAGCATCGTTATTGATGGAAAACATGTAGACAGTGCGGTCAGAGGCGGTATAGGCGTTGACATTGCCCCCGTGATCCTTAATGAATTGCATGTATTCAAATTCTTTTGGATACGCTGCCGTTCCCATAAATAACATGTGCTCTAAAAAATGGGCCATCCCTGGATATTCTTTCGGATCTTGCCAAGAACCCGCTTCAACTGCAAGACCTGCCGCCGATTGCTCAAATCCAGGATCGGAAACGAGATAAGCCTCTAAGCCATTATCGAGAATGATTTTTTCGATTGTTCTCCCTGAGAGAGCGGGATTCAGAAGGGGCAAGGTTGCTTGATCTTTGACGATAGTATAGCCAGTCTTTTGAGAGGCTAGCTCTTCTTCAGAAGAGTTAAGGGAAGTTAAGGCCAGTAGTAAAAATGGGAAGCTAAATTTTGAAACGCGTTCTGTATATTTCATAGGTCAAACTCCCTGCCTCTATTTTATATCTTAAATGTATCATAAGCTTGCTTGACTAAATTGCAAATATAACTGGCTCGAGCTTGGCGCCGTTCTTGTTTAACAGGGATTTCAGCTCCTGGAAAATGCTCCATATCGATCCGTTCGCCGAAAGCGAGGTGGATGCCGCCGCGTTTTGCAATACGCGCCTCTCCCAGCTCGACTTGGACTGTCTGGGGAGGGGGGAGGAGATCATAGGTGCGCAATGCCAAAGGATAAAAGTGGGTCGGGTGTCCCGCTCTCTTTGCCATGAGGTAGAACATCTCAATACTTTGTGCATCAAAGGGTGCGATCTCGACAATTCCTTCCGCATTTGGGCGATCCCTTCCGCCGCTGGGAGCAACATAGATCGCTTTCCCTCCTTCACTTAACAGTTCGCTCATCAGTTCCATCGTCCGCTTGTTATGAAGCTGCTTATCGCGTTTAAGTTCAGGAGGATGATCAATATATCTTTTTGAATAAATGCACAAAAGATCGCATCCTTTACTAAATGGTACCGCAAGAGGATCTGTGATCACCCGTTCTCCCGCGACGAAGATCAATTTTTCTCCAAAGGAAGGGTCGATCTCTTCGAGTAGGATGCTAATTGCCTGCGGATCTGCTTCGATTTGGTGGTTGGCAAGAAAGATTGCATTTTCCCCTTTTTCTAAAGAAGAACAAAGGGATTTAAAATGTTCGATTCCCTGAACTGTAGACTTTTCTTTTTCGACAAGAGGGCGGATAAAATCGAGCCCGAATGTATAGTAATCGATTGGGGAGCGGATCTTTTGGTGATAAGGCTGAAAGAGATGTGGCTCAATGCATTGCTCGCGGATCATGCGAGCAAGCGAAATAAAGAGATCAAGATGCGTCTCTGAGCTGCAGCCATGAGCTGTCAATGCCGCGACATATCCTTCGTAAAACTGCTTAAACAATTCCTGATACTTATCAGGAATGGAAGGATCTTGCACATAGGGTTTAATCTTTGTCCAATACGCGGCAAATGAAGAATTAGGTGTCGAGTTTTTTTCCATTGATTGTCGAGAAAAATTGGTACTCGTTTAAGTGCAGGGTATCATTTGTATTAAAGCGAATTTGCGCATTGCTTTTTTCTGCAATTTTGCGGAAAAAATCTTTGTCGTGATGAGCTAGGAAGTGATCGAGGTCTGGGTGAGAAATGAGTTCCAATCCAAACTGCTGGTGTTGGGAAATTAACTTTTTTAAAGCCCGTTCGATCTCAATAGCAATGCTCTCGTGGCTCTTAATCTGACCGCTGCCGCTGCAGTAAGGGCATTGAGTAAAGACTGTCTGTACTAAGGATTCCCGGTTGCGTTGACGTGTCATTTCCACGAGTCCAAATTCGCTCATTCCGAGGATTGTGCATTTGGCAGAATCATCCTTCATCGCCTCTTTCAGGCGATCGAGCACACGCCGTTGATTTTTACGCGAGCGCATATCGATAAAGTCGCAGATCACTAGACCCCCGATATTGCGGATTCTCAGCTGGCGAGCGATCTCTTCGGCAGCTTCCATGTTGATCCGCACGAGAGCTTCTTCCACATCGGTTGTCTGCGTGCTGCTTCTGCCTGAGTTCACGTCGATGGTGTACATCGCTTCTGTGCGATCGAGGAACAAATACCCGCCGCTATTGAGCCAAATTTTACGGCGCAGAGCGCGATCGATATCCCGTTCGACGTTAAAGCGCTCGAACATGGGCGATTTGTCTCTGTATAGCTCGATTTTCAAAGGGTGTTCGTTAGCATATTTTTCATAGAGCTGTTTACATCTTTGGAAGGTGGCGTAATCATCGACTAAGATCCGGTCAAACTTTTTGTCGACAGCCGTGATCACTGCGCGTTTGATCAGATCCGATTCTTCAAATAAACAGGTGGGTCGCGATGCTTTTTGAAATTTATCCATGATCCCTTGCCATGTATTCAAGAGATCGGTTGCCTCAGCAATGAGCATGTCGGGAGAAGCGTTGACGCTCGCTGTGCGGCAGATCAATCCCATGTCTTTGGGCATTTCAAAGGCGCGGATCAGCTTCTTTAATCGATCGCGCGACGCGGGATCTTCAATTTTACGCGAAACCCCGCGATGAGGCGTATTGGGAAGAAGAACTAAATATCTTCCAGCAATGGAGATGTTGGAGGTGAGTCGTGCTCCCTTAGTCCCAATCGGTTCTTTCACAACCTGGACTAAAACGGGTTGGTCGTTTTTGAGTAGTTTTGAGATCTCAGTTTCTTTTTGTTGCTTTGTTTGAGAAGCGCCTTCCCACTCAAAGTCCATCTCGAACATTTCCTGAAATTTCGCTGTGTTTTCCAGAATATCGGAGATGTGAATAAAACCGTTTTCTCCTTCATTGATGTCAACGAATGCCGATTGGATGTTGCGCAAGATGTTGGTCACTTTGCCGCGGTAGACATTGCCTGTGAGCTGCCGGTTCTTCTTTCGCTCAATGATCAGGTCGCTCAAAATGCCATTTTTAAGGAGGGCGTAACGGATCTCTTTGGATTCGATGTTTAATAGGATTTCTTGCATGGGGCCCTTATCAAATTTAAATTTTTCTGAGGATGGAAGCCTTCTGCTAAGAAGACGCCTAATTATGTCCCCGGGAAATAGGGGATCATAGCCAAGTGGCTAATCTTTTTCCATAAAAAATTAAGAAAGTAATTGCCGCTTGACCCGCTCGAGAAAGCCGTGGTCTACGAGGCGGATGGCGCTCGTGATCGTGTGCTTCATGCTTTGAGGGGAAGAGTTTCCGTGGCACTTCATGACAATTCCATCGACGCCGCACAAAAGGGCGCCAGGATATTCTGCGTAATGGAGACGATGCCGCATTTCAGCGAGGACCCCTTTGAGGTGGGGTGAGCATTCTTCTTGGGCGATTTCCTCCAGCTGATCGAGAATGACAGCTGCGATCCCTTCTGCGGTTTTCAAGAAAATGTTTCCGGTAAACCCATCAGTGACTAGCACATCAATCTTTCCTTGAAAGACGTCGCGCGCTTCGATGTTGCCGACAAACGCATCCATTGTGGAGAGCAGGCCGTGTGCTTCACGCAGTTCGGGTGTTCCCTTTTGCGCTTCTGCTCCGATGTTGAGCAAGCCCACTTTTGGCGCCACAATCCCACGGTTTTTTTGATAGGCGATGCCCATCGCGGCAAATTGAAGGAGATGTTCCGATTTAAAGCAAGTGTTTGCTCCGACATCGAGAACGGCGATATCTTGCTCGCGGGTGGGAAGAAGGGTGAGAAGAGCCGGGCGTGCGATGCCAGGTAGCATAGAGAGCTGCAATTTAGCGCATGCCATTAGGGCTCCCGTATTTCCCGCAGAAACAAAGGCGTTCAGTTTGCCTTCTTTTAGCATCTTTATTCCGATGCAAATTGAAGAATTTTTTTTACGACGGATTGCTTTTAGAGGGTCATCATCCATAGAGATCACTTCTGTGACCTCATGGAAGATGAGGTGAGGGGGCGGAGACGAATAACCAAAAAAAAGGCCATGCGCACCAAAAACATGCAGCTTCACATGAGTGGGAAGCGTTTGAGCAAACGGAACGATTTCCCGCAGTAAATCTTCTGGAGGCGTATCACTCCCTAGAAGATCCACGCCAATAGGGCAATCGGTCGTTCCTTGAGAAGGGAAGTGGTTATTCTTCCCTTGCATGGACTACCGCTCTGCCAGCATAAAATCCACAATGGGGGCAAATGCGGTGCGCAATGCGCGGCTTGCTGCAGTTAGAGCACTCAGAAACGTTCTGAGGTTTTTTAGCATGGTGAGAGCGACGAGAGTTTTTACGCGCGTTAGAAGTGCGGTTACGAGGAACTGCCATAAGTAGAATCTCCTGAGAAAATTAATGCACCGGTTATACTGAAAATACCATTTTTGTGAAAGCTATTTTTTATCTATCCTGAAACAACTTCAAGAATCGGTTTCAAGATAAGTCTGCAAAAGGAAAATGAACGGGTTGAGCTTCTGTTTTAGGTTTCTCTGAAGCGGGTTTGCTTAAATAGTTTTTTAACGTTTCTCTCTCAGGGCAATTGCCGTCGTGGCATTCTACAAACTGGGGAACTTGCAGCAGTAGGATTTCGCGGACATCGGGAGTTAAATCGTAAATTGCAGAGCGCACTTCAGCAAGAGGTACCGTGATGTATTCATCTTTAATGTGAATTAAAACTTTAGTAATATTGTTGCAAATCGCACACGGCATAAGAGCTGTTGTTTGCGCGTTGAGATGACCGATCAGATGGTCGTCTGCGAGGTAGATCTCGCCTGTGACTTGTACATCTTCGGGAAAGGTTAGCTCCTCTTCTTTGACATCTAAGATCAAAGAGGAGAGGGTCAGAGAGACTTTTTCTTTATCCCCACCCTTTAAACGGTCAATATATACTTTTAATTGTTCCATAGAATCTCATTTTCTGAGTTGTATTTATTTTTTAGGCAGCGGAATGCGGCCAAATTGAGGTTAAGACATCTTTGTACTTCGGCAAAAAAGTCTGTTAGTCGGGCATTCATAAGAGGAGGGAGAAGCGATTCGAAATTTAATATTGGTCCCGCTGACATGTTCTCTCGCTTGTTTCGGTATCATCTTCTAAAATTCTAGAAAAAACTTGGCTTCAATGAGAGATATTATAAAGAATGGCGCTGTTTTAGAATAGGGGGATGTTTAGGAATTCTATGATCTTTTGAGAATACCGAGCGCGCGGTTCGCATCCAGAGATGAAATACAGGCAGATAGAGTCGTGAGTGATTCTCGATCGAAGAGGTGCTCGTTTGCCCAATCAAAATCGGGTTCTCCAGCTATTTCCTTTTGATAGGCTGTTGCAAACTGAGCTAAAACGCACAATCGGGCATGCGAGGGCAATGTGTCTAGATGATTGATAATTATATTTTTTTCATTCTTTAAGGATTCTTCGGAAAGCGTATCCCACTGATTTAGAAGGATGGTGAGGCTGTGTTCGCAGATTTTCTGGATACGTAAAAAGCTTAAGATGGGATTGTACTCAGCTAGAGAAGTGTCTTTTAGAGCTGTTCGAAATATTTTTAGCTGCTCGGAAGTGGTGTCGAATAATGTTTCGTACCATTTTAAGAGGGTCTCGTTAGTGCGCTTGCCGGGAAAGCGCGTTTGAATCACTTGTTGTACTATTCTCGAAGACGCGCGCATTCTTTGAGCAATTGTGCTTAAAACATTCTCAATGAGATCTTCAGGCGAATGATCGATACTCTCGATGATGGAAAGAATGAGGTCTCGTGTTTCATTGATGTGCGCTGGATCTGCTAACTTTATAAGCTCTTCGTTCTGGGGGTCAATGTGCAGTGCTCGGTACGCGTCGATGACCGATCTGCCGATCTTTGGCCAATGTGGGAGTGTGTTTAGGTGGGGCTTTAAAGAGAAGCATGCGCTGGAACGTGTTTGATGGAGTTTTGCGAAGAGGATGAGATTTAGTTCTTCATGGAAGATGCCAAATTTTTGTCGTTCTCGTTTTTTACATTCCTTAAACCGCGCCTTATATTCTGCAATGAAGGGGGAAGGAGATTCAAACGAGGCTTTGATCCCAGCTTTTTTATGCAAGAGCAGAGTAGAGAATTGCGTGTGCCATGTCGTTATTTCTTGTTGAAGTTCATCTGAGGGGAAATCATATTGCGATGCACGCGTAAGCAAGGTCTGCGTTTCTTGTTCTGCAGTGGAGAGAAGTGTATTATAGTTGGAAATCAATGTGCTTAAGGACTGACCTGATAATGCATCTAGCGCCATGACTTTGCCTATTTCTGTGTGATTTCTGAAAGTACAAGATTCGCTGCTTCAAGGCTTGCATTCTTGTCTTTCAAGCTTTCCTTTAGCGCGCGGCATTGATTCCGGCAGAGCGAGCGTGTGTTCTCATCGCCGATCATTTTTTCGCAATGCGTTAATAGAGACTCTTTAGTGAAGTTAGGGCCGAAGAGCTCGGGAAAGACGGTGTCTTTGGCGATAATGTTAACAAGGCAGTAATGGGGCAAGCGGATGCGGAGGATGTCGCGTGCGATGATAAGGTCGAGCTTTGAGATCGCATAGGTGACAACCGTCGGTACGGCGTGCAGGGCGAGCTCTAACGTGACCGTGCCCGATTTTGCGATGGCGGCATGAGCGCTTTTCATGAGATCGTGGGTCGCATCGACGGGAAAAAGTGCGAGATCGCTCCCGATGTTTAACCCTTGTTCAGCAATCATCGATTCGATAAGAGGGCGGTACTTTTCGTCTGAAACTGAGATAGCAAAAAAGAGGTCGGAATGGGTCTTTTTAAGTTGTGCGCACACTTTCAGATAAAGAGGGAAGTTGCGGAGGAGTTCTTTTTTGCGGCTTCCTGGAAAAATGGCAATCGTTTTGCGCTCTTTGGGTACGGTGAGCGGTTTGTATGAGTGCTCTTTGAAGCGCTGGATCAAGGGGTGACCGACAAATGCGACATCCAATGTTGTAGAGCTGAAATATTCCTTTTCAAAAGGGAGAATGGTGAGGAGTAGATCGAGATGTTTAGCCATTAAGGGAATCCGTTTCTTGCCCCAGGCCCAAACAGAAGGGCAGATGAAATGACAGAGCTTTCCTTGATATCCCTTTTTGCGCAAGTGGCGGGCCATGCGGAGGTTGAAGCCGGGATAGTCAATGAAGAGAACAGCTTTGGGTTTGAATTGTAATATCGTGCGTGCAATGAGATAAAACTGGCGCATGAGTTTGGGCAGGGCAAAAAATACATCGATAAAACCCATGACTTGAAATTCTTCCATCGGAAGTACGCATAGCATCCCTTGTGCGCGCATTCTCGGACCGCCGACACCTGCAATACGCAGCGAGGGATCAAGGGCTTTTAATGACTCAAGCAGTTTTTCTCCGTGGAGATCTCCACTTTTTTCTCCTGCAAAAATAAAAAGATCACAGGACATCGATGGCTCCGAGTTTGTGGGCAAGAAAGTGGGCTCCTTCATGGAAAATCTCTTTGGCAGTTCCATGTCCTTGGAATCCGATCGAAGGGGTAATGTTCATTTCGATTTGAGGGGAGCGGATCTTTTTGTCGAGCGCTGCCTGGGAGAGCTCTTCGATAAATTCAAAGCAATTGCGGGTGCCGACGCGTGTGTCGAGATTTCCGATGGTGCAGAGGACGGTGCGGTCTGCGAGTGATTCGATGAGTCGAGTCAGATCTAACGACTGAACAAGAGGGTTGTGCGCAAGAGATTGAAATTCCTTAATGCTCCCGAGTTTGGTCAGAGGCGCAAATCCGACGATATGACGCAATAATGGGATTCTCGCTGCCGCGTGAAAAGCGATGAATGCGCCGCGGGAAAGACCCATGACGCCGATCTTTTCAGGAATGAGAAGATCGAGGTGTAAAAGAGTCTCGATCACAGCTTCGATTTGATCGATGCACTCTTTGATGATGTTGTGATTGTGAGAGAGCGCTTGAGCCCAGACGAACATCGCTTGGGTGGCAGGCAAATCGGGGCCGTGTCCGGGAAGCGTCAATGAAAAAACGCGCATCGGTAACTTTGAGAGGTAGAGTGCGGGTTGGTTAAACGGGTCTTTATCCAGAGATTCTTCAGCGGATAGAGCAAAGTAAAATACGGCGGGCAAAGGTCCAGCGGAAAGATCGGGGCCGAGATAACCGATTTCTAACCCTGATGGAAGAGTGAGTGTTTGCATGGGATCCCTTACTCTGCTGGACGAGTGCGTTTGCGTCTGCGGCGACGTTTTGGTGGCGCATCGCTAGGAGGGCTCGTTACAATTTCTTTCCATTGATCGTAGATCTGTTTGAGTCCCGGCTCTAAGCAGGAGCGTACTTCGAGAAAGTCGAGTGCTTTGGGAAACTCGGGGTCGTTTGGAACTCGAAGACGGCGTTGTTTCTTCTTGTCGATCGGCGTCAAGCGGTATTGACCGGTAAGAATCGATGTAAGACCGACGCGCAAACGACGGGGCAATAGGAAAAAGGGGTGGAAAATTTCGTTGATCTGATCGTGGACCTCTTCGTAAATTTCTCCGAGGTGGGGATGGCGTTCTCGATCGATGTAGCGCGTCTGAATCCTCTTTTGCAAAATGGGATAGACAAGACACGCCAAAAGAATGGTCCGGTCCAAAAGAGGGCGGGGAGGTTCATGCAATGTGGTGTCGATCTCTTGTAAATAAGAATAAATCTCTGCTCCATCGGATGATTCTAAGACATCGCCGAGTACGGGCATCAGAAGGTGGAGGATGCCATGTTCGGTCATCAAGCGGAAAAAAGCTTGCGAGGAGCTCGATTCAAGCATGCGCAGGAGCTCTTCTTGGATGCGGGCTGATGAGCTTTTGACAATTTCTCCTCTGCATTCGAGAAGGGCGACGCGTGCGGGAGGATCCACTTCAAATCCAAAGCGGGCTTGGAATTTAAGCAGTCGAATCATACGCACGGGGTCTTGTTTAAAGCGGATAAAAGGCTGTCCCACAGTGCGCAAGTATTTCTTTTGAATGTCTGGGTAACCGCCCACAAAATCGATGATTTCTTGGGTGGCAGCATCATAGAAAAGACCGTTGATGGTGAAATCACGTCGTTTCACATCCTCTTCAGGCGTTCCCCAGACGTTATCGCGGACAATCAAGGTGTCGTTTTCATTATCACCGGAACGGAAAGTGGAAACTTCGATAATTTTTTTTCCGAAACGGATATGAGCCAAGCGAAATCGGCGTCCGATCAAGATGCAATTGCGAAAGAGTTTTTTGATTTGTTCCGGCTCTGCGGATGTGGAGATGTCGTAATCTTTGGGTTTTTGGTTGAGTAGAAGATCGCGCACGCTACCGCCGACAAGATATGCGATGAATCCGGCTGCGCGCAATTTTTCCAAAATGTAGAGCGCATCGGGGTCGATTTTACTCAACAAGAGCTGATGCTCTTCAACAGGGTATGTTTTTCGTTCCACTCAATTCAAGTCCAGCTATAGGGGGATGAAAAGCTCTTGTATACCAGAGAAATTTTCTGAAGTCAATCACTCTAAAGAGCGTATAAATTATTCTTTGAAAGAAAAAGGTCTTTCCAGTGGTAATGGTCGAGGAGTCCTGCAGTAGGGCGCTGGAGGATATGGTAGGCGGCGAAAAGGGCTTCGACAGACGCAAGTCCTCGATCGGGGTCGCTGCAGTCTTCCTGCCTTCTTGGGTAGGCAGTCTGAAAATGAGAAGGAAGGCTCTTCATCTCAAAAAGATGGGGGTGGGGGAGTTGGGAGAACATCGTTTCCGTATGTCTCCATGTCCCGTCGATGAGAAATACCCCTTTTGAAGCGTCGTCGGGGGTTAATAGAGGCGCATCGAGGCACAAAAGGATGTAGCCCTGAAGCGATGGAAGCGGATGTTTAGGATAAGTGTAGAATCTGCAGTCAGGACGTGTTTCTAAGCCGCGCAGGCTGCACTTTTTTAAGTTCTCTCTGCGGTGACGTAAAATAAGTGTATGAGGAAATGAATGCATTTTTTATAGATAAGACTATGTATGTGTAATCAACCATTTTCGCCAAACCTTAGTTTTTAAGCCATGAAAACAATTTTTGCACTTTGCCTACTTCTGACAATGACAGGAAATGCCGAATCGCATTTTGCTGAAACTTCTCTTGTTCAGATGGCCCTGCCCGGATGGCTGACGGATGAGAAGCTGGCTCTTCAGCAAGCTCAAGAGGAGAAGAAACCTCTTGTGATCGCCTTTCTTGGAGACGGATGGTGTCCTTGGTCTGACAAGTGGGCCCAAGAGATGTTGGGGAAAGAAGAATTTATAGAGCTTTTCAAAGGACACGCCGTTCTACTGCATTTGGCAATGACTCAAGATAACCCGCGGCGCATGGGAGAAATTCGAGAAAAATATCAGGTCTACCATTGTCCTCAGATGATCGCTTATGCAGGGGATGGCGAGGAAATTGGACGGATCGAATACGCTCCGATGGAGCCCAAGCAGTATGCGACACAAGTCTTTGAATTGATCGGTCAGTTTAACGAAATTCGCACCTTCATCGACCATCCCGAAGACGCAAAAGATGCGGAAGAAGTGCAAAGACTTTATCACAATGCGCAAAAATTAAGTTCTTCATTTTACAAAGAGAAGTTATTGCAGATAGGACTCGAAAGGGATGCGGGAACTTTTTTTCTCTTAGAAAAATATGCCACGTTGATTCATCAGTTAAAACTCAAAAATCCCTTAGTTCAGCAGATGCGCAAAAAAGTGCTCGACCGAGATCCCAAAAACCTTCAAGGAACCCACCTTTCTCTTGCGATTTTAGAATTTGAAAAACTTTCCCGCACTCTTAAATCAAAAGAGTCTCCGGATAAAGCCACGATGCCTCTTGTGACGTATCTTCAAAAATACGGGACAAAAGATCGAGAAAACATCTGGAAGGTGGAATTGATGCTCGCGCAATTTTATTTTAGTAAAAATCGGATCGATGCAGCTCTAGCGCACGCCAAGATTTCCCATCGCAGCGCTCCAGAAGGAGCTAAAAATGAAATCGCCGATCTCATCGAGTACTTCACCCAAAAAACATCCGCACCTCAATAGGTTTAGATGCCCTCGTGTTCTTGGAAATCTCCGATTAAGGCGAAGCGGGGAGTGATTACCGGAACAGATGCTGCGCAAGAATGGCTATTGCCCTGGTGGTGGTCGCGCTATCAAGAGACGAATGATCTTCCCGTGACCTTTTGCGACTTTGGAATGACGAAAGAAGCTCGACTCTGGTGCCAGGAGAGGGGAGAGGTAGTGGAGGTCAATCCTACCCTATCGATTGCTTCTAAAGATATGGTTAATGATGGCTCCATCCCTGAATGGGAGGGGAGCTGTTGGTATTTAGAGTCTGTCTGGGATCTGCGCAAGGCTTGGTTTAAAAAACCCTTTGCATTGCTTCACTCTCGCTACGAAAAAGCGATATGGATCGATCTAGACTGTGAAATTTTACAGAAGATCGATCGGGCATTTGAGTATTGCTCGTTTGAGTCTGAGATAGCAATGGTACGCGAGTTAGAACATCTCGAATATCCTCGGTTTCATCCGAAGCTTATCTATAATGGAGGAGTGATTGTGTTTAATCATGGCGCTTCCATCATCGAAGCCTGGGTGAATAAGGTCATTGAGCAAAATCATATTTTTGTTTCAGATGATGTGGCTTTGAGTCATTTAATCTGGGAAAAGAAGCTCGAGATCGTTGAAATCCCACCCGAATATAATTGGAGAATTAATCACATCAGACCGCTTAAGTTTGAAACGGTAATTTTGCATTGGATCGGAAAGAAGGGCAAGGATCTCATCAAAAACACAGGCGGCCTAAAGCCCGCTTTCGACGAGTGGCGTCTAATCCACCGTTTGCCACGATGAGAGTTTTAAGAGTTCTTTCGGAATTTCAAACAAAAAGCGGGAAGGGGCCGTCTGGATTTCTTTGCCCATTTTTTTGCGGACACGCGCCATACTGAGCGTTAAAAACTTTTTCGCACGCGTCATAGCGACATACATCAAGCGGCGCTCTTCTTCAAGCCCTGTCTCCATGATGCTCTTCTCATGGGGAATAATGTGATCCTCAAGGCCAACAAGAAAGCAGGCGGTAAACTCTAGCCCTTTAGCGCTGTGAAATGTCATCACATTGACTCTGTCTTGGCGTTGCTCTTTATCTCGTTGGATGATTTTCTCTTGATCGAGCATCGTCGTGCTTAAAAAATCACTCAAGGAAATCTCGTTCTCGAGGCCCTGAGAAGAAAGCTCTTCCTCATAAATGGCGAGCGCATCGAGACAGTGAGCGACGTTTTCCCACTTAAATTCGCGCATTTTTTCGCTTTTCACCTCTTCGGTAATTGCTTTTTTATAGTCGATCTCATCGACAAGCCAGGAAAGAGCCGGGTGAAGCGGAGGGTGTTTGAACTTTTCGATGGCTTGTTTCATGAGTCCCATGAAAGAGCGGATTCCCTGAAGTGCTCGATCCGAAAGGTCATTTTTCATCTCCGAGGAAAGAGGGGAAGCGATCTCTTCTAACACATTCCAAAGAGGGATGTCGCGCGTGCGGTTGAGTTGTGTGAGAAGATCGAGCGTTTTATCGGAAATGCCACGGCGCGGCACATTGATGATTCGAAGAAGCGCTTCTTGGTCCAACGGATTAGCGATTGCTTTAAGATAAGCCATAATGTCTTTGATTTCGGCGCGCTCATTAAATTCTGTGCCGCCAAAAATTTCATACGGGATCCCTCGAACCCATTGTCCGTCTTTTTCCCACGCCGCTTGCATGAGTGCCAGTTCAACGGGGCGAGAGAGGATGTTAGATCGATAGAGGATCGCCATCTCCTTCCAAGGAATCTTCTTTTCTTTGCGCAGGTAGATCATCCGCTGAACGACCGACTGCGCTTCTTCCATGTCTGTCGGCGCATGGAATAAAGTGATTAAGTCTCCTCTCTCTGCCGTGCTCCACAATTGTTTCCCATGCCGCTTTTCATTGTTAGCAATCACTGCATTGGCTGCATTTAAAGATCGGAAG
This sequence comes from Parachlamydiales bacterium, assembly GCA_020053915.1. Taxonomy (GTDB): domain Bacteria; phylum Chlamydiota; class Chlamydiia; order Chlamydiales; family Rhabdochlamydiaceae; genus JAGVMG01. The sequence goes on from JAGVMG010000043.1 coordinate 74,989, forward strand.
AGCG